>CAZMFM010000084.1:0-23306 GCA_964565565.1 uncultured Spirochaetaceae bacterium
CGATGGGGGCCAAGGACGGGCACGTCTTCGGGGTCGAGGCCGCCCTGCGACGTTTGATGCCCTGACAGGAGCCCGTAAACCGCGGGCGGATGGCTTCGCGTCGATCCAGACTGCCGAGGCGGATTCGCGGCCCGGCCTCGTTCAGGCGATCGCGGGATCGGTCGAAGAGGGAATATGATTCTTGATCTGATTTTCGGGCTGGTGCTCTTGGCGATGTTTGGATTGGGCGCCTGGCGTGGGTCCGTGGTGAGCGGGTCTGGGCTCCTTTCGCTGGTTTGCGGCTATGCCGGGGGCATCTTTGCCGCCAGCGCCGGCGGCGACTGGGTGGCCGGGACGCTTGTCGTTTCGCCACTCGTTGCACCCGCCATCGCCGGTACGATCGGCTTCGTCGTCGCCTGGCTGCTTGTCAGCTCCGCGGCCGACGTGGCGGTCGCCTGGGATCGTGGTCGTGTGGAATTGGCTGGCCGGACGCTCTTCGACCGGGGCATGGGGGGATTTTTCGGGTTGGCCCGCGGCGGCTTGATCGTGGTCTTGTTGGCGGTGCTGGTGAGTTGGCTCGACGCGGCACGGGATATCGGCGCGCTGTCGGGTCTGGCCGCCGTGCCCGACGCGGAATCTTCAGTCTTCGCTGAGGTGGCAGGCGGGATCGTCGAAACCGCCGTGTCGAGCGCCTTGGCGGATGCCGGGCCTGCTGGCGAGGTGGCCGCCCGGTTGACCGCCAATCCGGGTCAAGCTTTGGGCAGCATGCAGGCGATTCTGGAAGATGAGAGAATGAACGGGCTCTTCGAGGATCAACTCTTCTGGACGCTGATCAGCAATGACTCAGTCGATTATGCGATGAATCGAAATGCCATTCGGTCGATCGTGAACGACCCGGAAATGCGCGGTCGTTTCGCGGATCTGGGGCTGGTCGAGGAGCCGGCTCGGGAGGACGTTGATCTGTTCCGGGACACGATGGCCGGTGTGTTGGCCGAGGTCGGTCCGAAGATTCAGCGGCTTCGGAACGACCCCGAAATCAAGCAACTTGCGACGGATCCCGAAATCATGGCCCTCGTCGAAGGCGGCAACACCTTCGCGCTCATGAACCACCCACGCATACGAAGCATCGTGAGTCGACTCTCGAACGACCTCTAACGCCGCGTGCCCGCGGCCGGGCCAAGCGCCTACGGCCCCATAAAGAACCCGCGGCCCCATAAAGCGCCCGCGGCTCCATAAAGAACCCGCGGCCCCATAAAGCGCCTGCGGCCCCATAAAGCGCCTGCGGCCCCATAAAGAGTCCGCGGTCAGAAACCTAGAAGAGTGGTCGATCGTCGTCGTCCGGCGCGTAGGCCGAGATCTCACAGCAGAGTGAAATCTCTTCGACCGAAGGTGGCTCGAAGGTTGCTCTGGTGGAGGCGGCGGATGGATTGGATTCAACCGTGCTGTTCGCTGTTTTTTCCATGACGGGGAATGTACCGGAAGATGATCTCGCTTGCTGGGCTGCTTGTTGAGCGTTTGCGGGCCAGGCCGTGTCCTCAGCGCAGCAGGACGTCACAGAACTCGCGAATTCGCCGGATCAATCCGCCCAGGGCGTTGTCCCGAGTGATCCTGCGCCGAAGCCCGACCAGGACCTTTCGCTCGAGGGCATAGCGTGTGATCCGCGGGCGGGCGGCTGGCTTGCCCGCCAGATCGATTCCATCGAGTTCACCGTTGATCTCGTTTCGCGAATAGCCCCAGGTCGCCAAATCTTCGTCGTCGAGTCGGGCGAGGATTTCTCGGTAGAGACCGACGCGGTCAGGTCGACCGGTCGCGGCCGTGGCCCACTTCGAAAGGCTCCGAGTCGTCGGGCGTGTCTCCTTTGCGACGGTCGTCGGATCGCCGAGCCCTCGGGTCGATTGGCCGCGGGCCTCCGAGCTGGATCCATAATCGACCATCCCTGTTTCGAATTCGATATCGAGAAAAGAACATAAATTGCGGGCGCTTTCATCGGGTTCTTGAACAAGATTCTCGTATCGGATGTGTTGGATGGGAACAAGCGCAGTGCGAATGAACCGCGCGATGGCGGGGACGTAGCGTTCCAGCAGGGGGTTGTGGGCGTGGGCGACCTGATCATCGCCGTCGAAGAAGGAGTCGACGAAGGAGGACCAGACGGCGATCGGGTGTCGAGTGAGCGCGATGTAACGGGCCTCCGGGTAGAGGCGCGCCAGGAAGTCGAGGTTCAACGCATAGGCCGGTGTTTTGTCGAGGAGCAGCGTCGCGGAACCCGCCTGGGCGTCAAAGAGTCCGCGATAAATGGCATCGGTATACGCCCGCAAAGCGTCGAGATATTGCGCTTCGCCCCCCGGTAGCGAAGCGACCAGAGCACGGGCGGCTTGGCGAGTGATGATCGGATCGTAGGGGGCAGTGTCGACGCTTTCGAAATAGCCGAGGTGCGCGAGGGGCGTGATGAGATGGGGTTCTTCGGGTGCGAAGATCGCCGAGTGCGCGCCGAGTACGCGGCTCAAGAGAGTCGAGCCCGAACGCGGTGAACCGATCAAGAAGACGAGCTGATCTTGCATGATGATGGAGCGACTCCGGATCGCGCGCTGCGAAAGCGCTGAATGTGAGGAGCGCTGAAGATAGCCGCGCGCAGGTCCGCGGAGCTAGTCCGAATGACCGGCGAGTGCCGGGGACTAGAGAACCCGACTGGCGAGGCCCAGGATCTCGGCCATGCGCACCGCGTGGACGCGCAACAGGGCGACGCCAAGGCGATGCCCGAGCCACGGCTTCATGCTGCGCAGATGTCGAAAGGCGGCGCGATCGACTTCGAGCAGACGGACCTGGGAGTCGGCGACTGCCGATTCGGCATGCGGAATATCGGCCAGTAGAGGCAGGCCTCCGAAGAGATCGCCTGTGGTGAGTTGGACGAGGGCTTGTTCGATGGCATCGCGAATGCGCAGTTGAAGGGTGACGTTGCCCTCGGTAATCAAGAAGATCGAATCGTTCGAGCCGCCCTGGGTGCCCTGGCGATAGATCATGTCACCGGGCTGGAAGGTCCGCACGCGCGTGACCTGAGCCAGGCCCATGGCTTCCTCGAGTCCCAGTTCGTGGAGCGCGGTCCGTTCATAGAGGAATCGGGCCAGCTTCTTTCCGGAGTCGAGGACCTGATCCCAGACGAGTTCCAATTGGTCGGTGTGTGGGTTGTCGAAGGAGATTCCCGTCAGGATGATGTTCTCTTGCGGGTCTTCTCGTTGCCAGCAGCCAAAGGCATCGAGGGTGAGATTCTGCGCGGGCAGCCCCAGCGTGATTCTTTGTAGCGATTTGAATGAAAAAGGAGACTGCGTGGCGATGCACGCTCCGCCGATACTGAGATCGCGGGTTCGTCCGAGTAGCGCACCGCCGAAATCACCCGTGTAGAGCTCGACGGGCAGGTCGGTTCCGACCCGGGGATTGGAACGGATTTCGAGTGGGTCGACGGGTGCCGAACGCTGATTGGGATTCTCTGGATTGGATTCGGGCATGGATTGCGAATCGCTCTGCATTGGTTTCTGGGAGGGTCTCGATGCATTTCGTTTCGGCTGAGCTTCAATGGGACTTGAACACTCCGCTGGGACTCGACCTCGGTGCAACCCGTGAGGCGAGGCCCGAACGACGTCCGGCAAACACCTGGGCGAATGGCGGATGAGAAACAGGCAACAGGTGAGTCAAGGCCAGCACGCTCGGGCAGGGGGGAATAAGTTGGGAAGGAATGCCGAGACTCGCCCGGGTGAAGCCCCTAGTTCTTCGATCAGTCGCTTCGAAATCGTCTTGATCGTGATCCTGGTTGCCGTCTGGATCCCGGGACTTCTTCAACTCGCAGACGTCTGGCGCAATGTCGAATATGCCACCCACGGCTTTCTGATTCCCGTCGTCGCACTCTGGGCCGCGACCGCGCATCGTGCCGAACTCGCCGCACTGCCGAAGAGGCCGGGACGCGGCGGGCTCTTGCTGGTTGGGCTGGTGGCTCTGTTCTATGTCGCTGCGCTCGCATTTGGAAATCCGACGCTGCTCGGTCTGGTTACGGTTGCTTGTGTCGCGGTCACTGTCTTCGCTTTGCGCGGGGCGGCTACGGTGGAGACGCTTCGGTTTTCCCTCGGTTATCTGCTCTTCATGGTGCCGCTGCCCGCGGCCGTCGTGACGCCGGTGATTGTCTCGCTCCAACTCTTCGTGAGTAGCCTCGGCGTCGAACTCTTGCAGAGGGGTGGCGTCGCCATCTATCGGGAGGGGAATGTTCTCTGGCTTCCGGGTGATTTTTTGCTTTTCGTGGCGGAGGCTTGTAGTGGGATTACTTCGCTGATCACGCTGCTGCCGATCGGCGTCTTCATCGCCTATTTCACCGAGGTTCGGCTTTGGCGTCGTCTCGTCCTCGTGGCTGCCGTGATCCCGATTGCTCTGCTCGGGAATCTGTTGCGCGTCATCGTGACGGTGTGGGTGTCGATTCACGTCAGCGTCGAGTTCGCGACGACGGGTCCGCTTCACGAGTGGGCTGGCGTGGCGACCTATGTGATTGGCTGCCTTGCTCTGCTCGGCGTAGGGGCTTTAATGCGGCGATTCGTGAGGGACGACGTCATGGGCTCGCCGGTTTGATGGAAGCAGCCGAGCGTCTGGAAGAGCGGATTCGTCGCGTCGGCCACGCGCTCGGTTTCGATGCCATTGGCTTTGCCGAGGCTACGCCCCACGCGCGTACGGAGTTTTTGCGTGAGTGGATCGCGCGGGGTTATGCGGGCGAGATGGACTACCTCGAACGAAGGCTCGAGGAGCGAGTCGACCCGCGGCGAGTGCTGCCGGGCGCCAAAACATTGATCGTGGTGGGCCTGGCCTGTCCGGCTGAGGAAGTATTCGAGACTTCGGCGGGGGAGCCGCCAACCGGGCGCATCGCACGCTATGCCGGGGGGGATGACTATCACGACGTCTTGCTCGATCGCCTCCGCTCGCTCGAGGCGGCCTTGGAATCATTGGCGCAAGTTCGCGTTCGCTCGCGAAGCTATGTCGATACCGGGCCCATCGCCGAGCGTGCGGCAGCCGAACGAGCCGGGCTCGGATGGATCGGCAAGAACAGCTGCTTGATTCATCCTGAGCTGGGGTCGCATCTCATGTTGGGTGTGATCATCGTGGATCTAGTGATCGAGCCGGACGAAATCGTGACGGACCATTGTGGGACTTGTCGCGCCTGTCTCGATATCTGTCCAACGGACGCTTTTCCCGAAAGTTATGTCCTCGACGCGACCCGCTGCCTTTCCTATACGACGATCGAGAGTCGCGAAGCGATTCCCGAGCGTCTGCGTGCAGCGCAGGGCGACCATGTCTTTGGCTGTGATCTGTGCCAGACCGTTTGCCCGTGGAACAAGAGCCGCCCACGTTCGCCACTCGCAGACCCGCTCGGCCTGCGCGCCCGGCTCGAAAAACGTCCGGAGTGGGTTGCGCCGACGCTCGAATGGATTCTTTCCCTCGACCAGGAGGCGTTTGCGAAATCCGCGCGGCGCAGCGCGCTCAAGCGTTCCGGGCATCGAGGACTGATGCGCAATGCGCTGGTGGCGGCGGGCAACGCGGGTGATCCGAGGCTACGGCCCTTGATCGAGGCCCATGCTCGGGGCGAGGACCCGCTCCTGCGCGAGCATGCGCAATGGGCGCTCGCGCAACTGGATCGTGGATGACTCGGGTCTTGGCCCCGATCGCCTAACGATCCCGGACCGCGAGCAGTCGAGCCGTGCGCGG
Source organism: uncultured Spirochaetaceae bacterium (assembly GCA_964565565.1). GTDB lineage: Bacteria > Myxococcota_A > UBA9160 > UBA9160 > UBA4427 > UBA4427. The sequence goes on from CAZMFM010000084.1 coordinate 5,713, forward strand.
CGCGCGTTCGTCACGGGACGGTCCCTCTTCATGCACTGCGACGCAGAGATTTGGAAAGAGTCCGGGAAGCTCGCCCGAGTGGAGCAGGAAATCGTCTCGCTTCGGTCCCCAGCCCAGATCTCTCTGGTCGCGCGTAAAGGTCTCGTAGAGCAAGAGGCCGCCGGGAGTGAGCAGAGACTCGATCCAAGGGCAGAGCGGGCGGTGGAGATAGCGAAAGACCAGCACGACTCCGAAGTGGTTGAGTTCGAGCGGGGGGTGCGGCATGACTTCGAGATCCGCTTGAAGCGTTTCGATTCGCCCGGGCGCGCGCGTTTCGATTCGAGCGAGCTCCTCGAGCGCGGTGCGCTCTCGGTCGACGGCGACGACTGAGAGACCGAGATCCGCGGCGGCGAGCGCATGGCGCCCGCGGCCACAGGCGAGGTCGAGCACGGGGCCGAGTCGCGCGGCGGATTTCAGGCGCGCCTGGAATTCGAGGAAGAAGGTCGAGGGCGCCCCGAGCGCTTGCCTAGCGTCGTCCGTCACGAGCGAGCCAGTCATGCATGCGCCCGGGATGGTCGGTGATGATGCCATCAACGCCGAGGTCGAGCAGGGCGCTGATCTCTTCGAGATCATTGATCGTCCAGACGTGAACCTCGACTCCGTGTGCATGGGCGTGGTCGACGAAGGCTCCGGTGACGAGCGGCTTGTCTGCAAAGCGCGCGGGCACCTGTAGCGCCATGACGCCTTCGGGCATGGCCGTTCCGTTCAAGGCGCTGGTGACGCTGCCGATGATTTCCTCGAGCGAAGCGCCGAGGGCCGGGGTCGCCGCATGGCTGAGGAGGGCGGCGCGTAGATCGCGCATGATGGCGTCCTCGCCGGCGGCAATCAGTGTTCGCTCGGATCGATCGAATCGTTCCACGAGATCGAGCGTTGCCCGAATTCCCACGGCGCCCGGGCATTTGATCTCGAGATTGAAGTACGCGTCGGGGAAGCGTTCAAAAGCCTCTTCGAGGGACGGGATTGCGATGCCCTGTGCGCCAAAGGGGTGCTCACCGGCTTCGTTTTCGAATCGGCCCCCTGCGTCCAGCACCCGGATCTCGCTCCAGGTCGATTGCGACGCAAGGCCGGATCCGTTGCTGGTTCGGTCGAGGGTCGGGTCGTGAAGCAGGAGCGGGACGCCATCCTTGGAAAGATGGATGTCGCTCTCGAGAATCTGCGCGCCGGAAGCCAGCGCCGTTTCGAAAGAGAGCAGGGTGTTCTCGGGGCAAACGCCGGCCGCGCCCCGATGACCGATGACAATCGGTCGGGCGACGTCGAAAAAGGAATGTGGCATGGGATCTAGGTTATCATGCGCGGCGCGATGAGTGTGCTGACCCGAGATGTGATTGTGAGCGAACTCGATAGCGGGCGCATTCGCATCGATCCCCTAGACCGAAGTCAAATTGGCGTGGCCTCGATCGATCTGACGCTCGGGCGCGAGATCCGCGAGATCATCAACTCGGATCAGGCGATTCGAGTCGAGGATGAAACCGACTATCGCGATCATACCGAGGTAAGAAGGCTCGAAGCCCCCTATCGACTCGATCCGGGGGTGACGATCCACGGCATCACCGCCGAACATGTGAGTCTGCCCGACGACCTCTGTGGCTTCCTCGAAGGGCGCAGCCGCTTCGCCCGACTCGGTCTGATGATCCATGTCACGTCGGCCTATGTTCAACCCGGGGTGTCGAATCGACAGGTGCTCGAAATGAGCAATGTGTCGAGCCGCGCGCTCGAGATCGTGGCCGGCGTCCGAATCTGCCAGCTGGTGCTGATGCGCACCGAGGGTCGAGCGATCTACGACGGCCGTTTCAAGGATCAGCGGGAAATCTAGCCATGCGCGCAGTCGTGCAACGTGTCTCGCAAGCCGAGGTCGAGGTGGCCGGCGAGCGGATCGCGCAGATGGAGCATGGCTTGCTAGTGCTCGTCGGGGTGGGGCGTCGTGATCAGTCGAAGGACGCCTTGGAACTCGCCCGCAAGCTGGTCGGCCTGCGCATTTTCGAGGACGAGGCCGGCAAGCTGAACCGATCGCTGCTCGATGTGGGTGGAACCCTCGGTCTGGTCTCGCAGTTCACGCTTTGGGGCGATGTGCGAAAGGGCAGGCGACCGTCCTTTGCTGAGGCGGCGCCCTCCGAAATGGCGAACGCGCTCTTCGAGCAACTCTGCTCGGAGGCGACACGAATGGGCGTGTCGGTCGTTACCGGGCGTTTTGGCGCCTCGATGAATGTCTCCCTGGTGAATGCGGGGCCCGTGACGATCCTACTCGATACCGAACGGTCATTTTGACCACGTCCTTGTCCACGGCTTGCCGACCCTGAAAGATTCGGGACACTCTGTGTTGGGGAATGTGAGAGTGCGGCGATTGCGAGCGGCCAGATGGGCGTCCGCGTCCCGCCCAATAAGGTTGGACGGCAAATGACAGAATTGTTTGAAGGATCGGGCAATGGCCCGATAAAGGGTGACGTGCGTCTCGAACGAGGCCCGACACCGATTGCAGGGCAGCATGAGCAGGGTCGGAGGTCAAAATTTGGGCGCTCGCTGCGCGGTCTGTTGATTGGGGCGCTTGCGGTCGCTCTGCTCGGCATGCCGTCCGTCGGGTTTGCCGGAGAAAAGGCCGCCGAAGTCAGTCGCGAAAGTGGGCTAGGCGCTGCGGCAGCGATTTCGTCCCTGATCTACGGGCCAGTCAAGTTGGTCTGGGCGACCGGAGGGCTGATCGTTGGCTCCCTGGCCTGGGTCTTCACGGCCGGGGATACGGAAGTGGCGTCCACCGTCTACACGCGCTCCTTGCGTGGCGACTACGTCATTACGCCGGCCATCTTGCTCGGCGACGAGCCGCTCGAATTCATCGGCCGCGACAGTGAGCCCTACCAGGCGAAGACGGAATCCGTCGCGTCGGCAGAGATTCCAACCGTCGTCGATGAGTCCGGCTATGACGAGATGGGCTGGTAGTCGTTCGTTCGTTTTTCGGACAAGCCCTCTGGGCGGGACGGGATCGAGTTTTGATTCCGGTTCCGCCCGTGGGGTGCTGGCGAGGCTCCAGTTGAAAGGTCACTATCCGGCGCTCGCTCATGTCTGAATTCCTCGCACAACTACCGCTCGCCTTCGCATCGGGATTGATCTCGGTCTTCTCGCCCTGCGTGTTGCCCTTGATGCCCGCCTATCTCTCGCTGATCTCCGGAGTCAGCGTTGCCGAGCTAGGAGAAGGGGCCAGCGACCGCGAACAGCGAGCGCGGGTCATGGAAGCCTGCTTCGGCTTCGTTTCCGGCTTCTCCACCGTATTCATCGTCCTGGGAGCCAGTGCCTTCGCGCTCGGACGCGTGCTGCGCGTCTGGCGCCTCGATCTCTTCGGCTTCGAGATCGGCATCGCCCAGATCGCCGGGGTCGTCATCGTCGTTTTCGGATTGCATATGATGGGTGTGTTCAAGATCGGTTGGCTGTTGCGCGATACGCGACTCCAACTCGACATGGGCGCGCCCGGCTTCTTCGGTTCGTTTACGGTCGGTGCCGGATTCGGCTTTGGTTGGTCGCCATGTATCGGTCCGATCCTGGGTGCCGTCTTGACCCTGGCCGGCAGTCGCGAAACGGTCTTCGAGGGCATCACGTTGCTTGCCGTCTACTCGGCCGGCCTGGCAATTCCCTTCTTGATCGCGGGTTGGAGCATCGACCATTTCTTCACCGCCTTCGCCCGCATCAAGCGCCACTTCCGAAAGCTCGAGATCGTCTCCGGCGTTCTATTGATCGGGGTCGGCGTCCTGCTCGCGACCAATCAGCTCGGCTGGTTCAACGCGCATTTCACGTTCCTGAGTGACATCGTCGTGGCCGCGGAGGAGATGCTGCAATGAAATCTCTCGGCCGGTTCTCGATTCTCTTGGGCCTGCTCGCTTTGGTCGCGTGCCCGGCCGCGGACAGAGGGCAAGTCGACGAGGAGAGGCCGATGGCGCCGGACTTCGAGTTGATGAAGCTCGACGGCCAATCGATTCGCCTGGCCGATCTGCGTGGAAAGATTGTGATCCTGGATTTCTGGGCGACCTGGTGTCATCCCTGCGAAGTCCAGATGCCTGTTCTCGATGCGCTTTGGCGAGACCAGCGAGAGCGAAATGGCGAAGGGCGAGCCGAAGACGGTGATCTGATGATCGTCGGGCTTTCGGTGGATACCGACCCGGTCACCAAGGTGGCGGAATGGATCGAGGAACGCGGCTTCGAATACCCGATTGCCATCGCGGATCAGGATCTGGCGATGCGCTTTGGGGTGATCGGCTTTCCGACGCTGGTGATCATCGACCCACTCGGAGGGATTCACACCCGGCACACCGGCGTCCTGAGTCGGCCAGAGATTGAATCGATTCTCGAGGAAATTCGCCAGAACACTCAGACCGAGGGCTGATCCCGAGCCTCAAGAAAGCGTCGCCCCAGGACGAAAACGTCAGAACGGCGGCTCGCTCCGAGTCGGCCACGATCGCTCGGAACGACTTTTCCGAGCATCGAGGAGAGTGGTTCTGAGCGGCGGCGAAACGACGCAAATCCAGGTCAAGCGGGCCTTTCAGCGAAAATTCCAGGACGCAGAGATCGTCTTCGACGAAGGGGATGCCGGGATCGATCTCTACGTGATCCAGAGCGGTCATGTCCAGATCAGTCGCAGCGGCGGCGGCGGAGAGCGTGTCGTCGCCAGGCTCGGCCCGGGCGATTTCTTCGGCGAGATGAGCGTGGTGCTCGGTGAGGCCAGGACGGCGCGGGCTGTCGCGGTGGGTCCAACGGAGCTGCTCGAACTCGATGGGGAGACCCTCGAAGCGATGTGCATCGAGCGACCCGAAATTGCCATTCGAATGATACAGCGCCTGGCGATCCGGTTGATCGCCGCCGAACGGCGGCTGGCGGCACTCGGCCTCGATGAGCTGGTCGGGCCGTTGGTCCGGTATCTGTCCACGCAGGCAGCGAACGATCTGGATGAGGAACTGCGGCTGACGACCACGCTGCGTGAACTCGCAACCGGCTGCAAGCTGAGCTTGCAGGAGACACATCAGGCGCTTCACCAGCTGATGGATCAAAAACTGGTCCGGCTCGTCGGCGACGAATTGGTTGCACCCGATCCCGCCGCCCTGTCGACGGCCATGATGCGCTTCGCCGAAGCCCAATAGGCTGCAGGCCATCCGATCTCATCATCCGCTCGCCCCCATGCTTGCATCGTCCGGCCATTTGGCTCGGCGGGCGCCCCTCAGGTAGCGTCCCCGCTACTCGTCGGGGGGCAAGTGGCTAGATTCGCCACACTCATTGGATTGATCTTGATTGCAGTCATCTGCGTCGCGCGTCCTGCGGCCGCAGACGATCGTGCCCGTATGAGCGAGCCTTTCGAGATCACCGCGGATCGCATCGTATTCGACAGCGTCCGCAACCTCTACGTCGCCGAAGGCCACGTTAATGTCGAACAGGTGGGGCGCCGCCTGAAGGCGCGATGGGTCGCCTTCAGCACCGAGACCCGGATCGGCGTCGCGGAGGGCGATGTCGATCTTGAGGACGGGCCGGACCGGCTGCGCGCCGAGTTCATGGTCTTCGACGTCGACACGCTCCACGGAATGCTCTTCCAGGGGTCTCTCGAGTCGAGAGAGAACGGCTTCCAGATCAAGGCCAAGGAACTCGTTCGAACCGGCAAGAATACCTTCGTCGTTCGCGATAGCGCCTTTACGACCTGCCAGTGTGAACCCGGCGAGCGCCTTCCCTGGGAGATTCGGTCGCAACAGGCCGACGTGGAAGTCGGCGGTTATGGAATCGTCAAGAACTCGACTTTCAATGTGTTAGGCGTTCCCGTTCTCTGGGTTCCCTGGGCGTTTTTCCCGGTCAGCAGCGAGCGCAAGACGGGCTTGCTGCTGCCGTCGATTCAATTCGGTGGGCGCGGCGGCATGGGGGTCGGAATGCCGTTTTTCTGGGCCGCCTTGCCGGAACTGAACGTCACGTTGACCCCGCACTATTTCTCACAACGGGGTTATAAGCAGGACGCCGAATTCGAATATGTCTTCGGCGAGCGTTCCGAGGGGCGGCTTTTTCTCTCGGGCGTGGTGAATGACAGTGAGTACGCCCAGAACGATAACTTCGACCAGGAACGCTGGGCGGTTCTTTGGGAGCACGACCAGGAACTGCCGGCGGGGCTGCGTTGGCAGACCGATCTGAAACTCTTCTCGGACAATCTCTATTCGGATGATTTCGTCGAGTTGCGCCCTTACAGGACTTTTCGTTTCATCGAGTCGACGAGCAATCTGGCGCGAGACTTTGGAGTCAGTGGTGGCTATGGCGCGATGGTCGCGACCCGTTTTGCCGACGATGTTCAGGGCTCGTCCTTCAATGATCGTGACGAGTTGATCCTGCAACGTTTCGCCGAAGTGCGTGCCGACATTCTTCCGGGGGCTCTCGACGGCCCCTTCGGCATCGAGACCCGCATGGACATGGAGCTGATCCATTTCCAGAGCACGAATGATGTCGATGACGAGTTGGCGAATCTCGAGCCAGGGGCTCCGGCGCCGTTGACGACCGATGGCCGCTTTTCGGATCTTGGCTTCAACGGGAGATTTGATTTCCCGACCGCCAGTGTTGGCCAGGGCGATGGTCTCTTCGAGCCCGGAGAACCGCTGATGGATCGGGGCACGCGAATCGTGCTCCACCCGCGTGTCGCACGAACCTTTCGACTCGGGGGGCTGGCGGAATTCGTTCCCGAGGTCGGTTGGCATCAGACCCTCTACAGCACGAAGGATCAGAACTTCGCTGAGCGGGGCTTGTTTACAGCGCGCGGAGAATTGCGCAGCCGGCTGTCGCGAGATTATTTCGCGCCCGGCGGTCGCGCCGTTCGGCATATCCTCGAACCCCGCCTGGGATGGGCGTACATCTCCCGGACGCGCCAGAAGGGGAATCCACTCTTCATTCCCCGCGGAACCGTCGACCAGTCCCGATTGCGAGCCCTGTCACTGGAAAGCGTCACGCGCGATCCCTCGGACCGAATCGATGGCGTCAATCAGTTCGTGCTGTCGCTGGGACAGAAATTCTATGTGCGGCCGAATGCCTCGAGTGCGCCGCGATTGACGGCGGATCTGATCACCGGCGTGGACTGGGATTTCGCGGGCGGTGGTGGACTCGGAAATCTCTTCCTCGAAGGTCGGCTCTTTCCGGGCAGCCGACTCAGTATGCGGGCTCGGAGCGCCTTCGACCCGGAGAAGGGAAAGGTCGAGGAGGGCGAGATCGGATTCGATTGGCAGATCCCGGGCGTTGAGCGGTTCGTCCGTCGCGCTCATGTGGGAGCCAACTATCGCTATCGCAGCGATTTGCCGCGGTTCGCGGAGAATGTGCGTGGCAGCCCGTCGACGACGGGCACTGGGGATACCGTGTTGAACCAGCTCGTTGCGAATGCAACGGTCGAGCTGACTGAACGAATCCGACTTCGCTACCAGCTGACCTACTCCTTTGTCGACGACAATGGCCTGATCCTCGGTCGAGGGATTCTCGACTACGTTTCGAAGTGTCGCTGTTGGGGCGTCGGACTGAGCATCTTCCAGGAACGCGAGCAGGGTGTTGGGGGCGGAATCGAAATTCGCTTCCTCGGCCTTGGTGATGGCAAGCGCAGTCTTTTCGATTCCGGAATTGGCTTTGGCCAGAACTTCCAGGGGTCCTGAGTCGCTCGTCGCGGGATCGGTTGTCCGATCCGCCAATCCGGACCCTCCCTTAGGCCCCGGGTGCCCGCACCGGCTTGCTGCTCGATCCTCAAGGCCCTAGAGTAGAAAGGCTTTTTGGCCTTCCCCTCAACGGCTTCCGGCTTCGCCCGCTCGGACGCGACGAGACCATCACCCGTGCTCCGCACATCGCCAGAGCAGTTCGAGACGCTCGCAAGACAGGGGAGTCATATTCCCGTCGTGCGCGAGGTGCTGGCTGATCTCGACACGCCGCTTTCGCTCTTCCGCAAGATCGATGATGGCCGGACTGCCTTCTTGCTCGAATCCGTCGAGGGCGGTGAGAAATGGGCCCGCTACAGCTTTCTGGGCGTCGGCGCGCGGGCCATTTTCCGTTCGACGGGCAGCCGGGTCGAATGGGTCGAGAACGGAGAAACGGAAGTGCTCGAGGTCGAGGGCGATCCGCTCGAGGTCTTGCGCGATCGGCTTCGGGCATTCGAGGCGGTGCAACCCACGGACTTTACACTTCCGAGGTTTATCGGTGGTGCGGTCGGAATGATCGGTTATGACTGGGTCCGATTCGTGGAGAAGATTCCAGATTCGAACCCCGACCGGATCGGCCTGCCCGACGCCTTTTTTGTCTTGCCCGAATTCGTGCTCGTCTACGACAACATCCGACACACCGTCTTGATCATCGTGCACGCCGAAGTCGCCGACCGCGATGCTGTGACCGCCGCATACGCCGATGCGTGTAGTCGCATCGAATCGATGCTCGATCGGATCCGTGAGCCGATGGCGAGCGAACCGCGAATGCCCGAGATCCATGCGCCGATGGAAGTCGATCGCAGCATGAGCGAGTCCGAATACCACGACGTCGTCAAGCGAGCCAAGGAGTACATCGAGGCCGGGGATGTTTTCCAGGTCGTGCTGGCCCAGCAATTTCAACTCCCACAGCAAGTCGATCCCTTCTCGATCTATCGACATCTGCGCGTGATCAATCCAAGCCCGTATATGTATTTCATCCGAATGGAAGACGCGGTGCTCGTCGGCTCATCGCCAGAAATCCTGGTTCGCCTCGAAGGGGAGCGGATCGATGTTCGGCCGATTGCCGGGACTCGGAAGCGGGGTGAAACCGCCGACGAAGACAAACAACTCGAAATCGATCTGCTCGCGGATCCAAAAGAGCGCGCCGAACATCTCATGTTAGTCGACCTTGGGCGCAACGATGCCGGACGAGTCTCGGAGATCGGTAGCGTGGAGGTCGACGAATACGCGATCGTCGAGCGCTATTCCCATGTGATGCATATCGTCTCGAATGTGCACGGCCGATTGCGCAAAGGCCTCGACTGGCTCGATGTGCTTCGTGCGACTTTTCCTGCCGGGACGCTCTCTGGTGCGCCCAAGGTTCGAGCGATGGAGATCATCGATGAGCTCGAGACGGTGCGGCGGAGCTTCTTCGGCGGCTGTGCCGGCTATCTCGACTATTCGGGCAACATGGACATGGCGATCACGATTCGATCGATGGTCGCCAAGGACGGAAAGCTCACCCTCGAAGCGGGGGCTGGGATCGTCGCTGATTCGGATCCCGCTTCCGAGTTCCGGGAATGTTCGATCAAGGCGGCGGCGGTGCTGACGGCGATCGACCTCGCTCGTGAAGGCATGGACTGAAATGGTCGATTCGCCGGTACGTTTGTTGATGATCGATAATTACGACTCCTTTACGTACAACCTCGTCCAGTACCTCGGGGAACTCGGGGCGGAAGTCGACGTCGTGCGCAATGATGAGGCCGACGCGGAGACGCTTTTGTCCCGGGCCGGCGATGGCCTCGTGATCTCGCCGGGGCCCGGCACGCCCGCTGATGCCGGCGTTTCGGTCGCCGCGATCCAGAAATTCGGATCTCGTGGACTTCCGGTATTCGGTGTCTGTCTCGGCTTGCAATCGATCGGCGTCGCCTTCGGAGGCGCTGTCGTTCGAGCGCAGTCGATCATGCACGGGAAGGTCTCGACGGTTTCGCATGATGGGCAGGGCGTTTTCAAGGGGCTGCCCGACCACTTCGAGGCCACGCGGTATCACTCCCTCGTGCTCGAAGAGTCGAGCTTGCCGGACGTGCTCGAAATTTCGGCGCGAACCGCTGATCGTGAAATCATGGGCGCACGACACCGAACGCTGGCGATCGAGGGTGTGCAATTCCATCCCGAGTCGATCATGACCGGCGAGGGCAAGCCGCTGCTGGCCAATTTCTTGACGCGCTGTCGGGCGGTGCGCGACCCGGGTTCCTCGAATGAGTGAACTGCAATCGGCGGTTGCGGACCTCGTCGAGGGACGGGCGTTGTCGCCGGTGCGGTTGGCCGGCGCAGTCGGCGAAATGATGGATGGCCAGGCGACCCCGGCGGCCCTCGGCGGTCTGTTGGTGGGTTTGCGGGTTCGAGGTGAGACGGTCGAAGAGATCGTCGCGTTTGCGCAGGCACTTCGAGCCCGGGCGACGACGACCCGTGTCCAGGATCCGAAAACCATCGACACCTGCGGAACCGGAGGGTCCGGTGTCGATACGTTCAATATTTCGACGACCGCGGCCTTCGTGATTTCGGGTGCAGGCGTTTCGGTGGCCAAGCATGGCAATCGAGCGGCCTCGAGTCGGGCCGGGAGCTTCGATGTCTTCGAGGCGCTTGGCATCAGAATCGATCATCCGATCGCGGTCTGTGGCGAGATCCTCGACCGGATTGGGATCGCGCCGTTCTTCGCGCGCACCGCACATCCCGCCTTCCGGCATGTCGCACAGGTGCGCGTCGATCTCGGCGTGCGCACTCTGTTGAATTGCCTCGGTCCGCTGCTGTCCCCGGTGGAGGCCCGCTATCAGCTCGTCGGGGTCTACGACGAGCAGCTCGTGGAGACCCTGGCCGGCGCGCTGTTGGCGCTCGGAAGCGAGCGCGCGTTGGTCGTGCATGGTGATGACGGGCTTGACGAGTTGACGACCACGACGACGAGCCATGGGGCGTTGGTTTCGGGTGGGCAGATCGAGACGTTGGTGATCGATTCGGTCGCGCTCGGACTCGAGCGGGCGAATTTGTCGGATCTGGCCGGTGGCGATCCGCAGGAAAACGCGGCAACCGTCCGTTCTATCCTGTCTGGAGAAAAGGGGCCGCGACGAGACATCGTCCTGCTCAATGCGGCCGCCGGGCTCTGGGTCGCCGAAGCGGTTCCGACCCTGGAAGCGGGCATTGCGCGCGCGGCCGAGAGTATTGATTGTGGTGCGGCAATGGCCAAGCTAGAAGCCCTTTCACGGGCGACGGCGAAGGCTGGAGAGGCGCGTCCGAAATGACGATCCTCGACGAAATCCTCGATCGCAAGCGCTTTGAAGTGGCAGAGGCGAAAAGTCAGCGTGACCCGGTCGCGCTTGCTCAGGCTGCCAAGACGTGCCCTCGCGCGCCGCTTGGGTTTCAGGATGCGATCCGCTCTGCAAAGGGCGTCTCGGTGATCGCGGAAGTGAAGCGGCAGTCGCCTAGCAAGGGTCTGATTCGGGAAGACTTCGACGCGGTCGAGATTGCCCGCGCTTACGTTGGGGCGGATGCAACCTGCATTTCCGTCCTGACCGACGAGACTTTCTTTGGCGGCTCGTTAGGTGATCTGGAACGCGTGCGGGCCGCAGTCGACGTGCCGCTTCTTCGAAAAGATTTCGTGGTCGATCCGATGCAGATCGACGAGGCGCGTGTGGCGGGCGCGGATGCGGTGCTCTTGATCGTGACCGCACTCAACGACGATTCACTTGCGCAGCTCCATGACCACGCTCGCAGTCTCGGGCTCGATGTGTTGGTCGAAGTGCATGACGAGGATGAATTGAATCGGGCCTTGGCGATCGGGGCGACATTGGTCGGTGTCAATAATCGAGATCTGCGGACGTTTGAAATCGACCTCGCGACAACGGAGCGACTCGCTGCAGGCCTCGACCGGTCGCACATCGTCCTCATCGCGGAGAGCGGAATCGCGGATGCAAAAGATATTGCCCGGCTCGAGCGCGCAGGCGCGGCTGGTTTTTTGGTTGGAGAATCGTTGATGCGTCAGCCCGATCCGGGTGCGGCGCTTCGAACATTACGGAGGCCATTGTGACCGGAAGCGTACGGATCAAAATTTGTGGAGTGAGGACACCTGAAGATGCGCTGGCAGCGGTGGAGGCCGGCGCCGATCTGATCGGAGTCAATTTCGTCGAAGGGTCACCTCGTCAGGTCGATCGCAAGCAGGCGCTCGAGATCTGCGAGGCCCTCGAGGGGCATGACGTCGAACGGGTGGCGCTCTTTCGCGACGCCCATTGGGACGACATCGACCGGATCCTCCGGCGCATACCCTTCGAGCGCGTGCAATTCCATGGCTCCGAGACCGAAGAGGAAATCGAAGCGATCGACCTGCCTACAATCAAAGCGATTCGTGGCGCCGACCAGGAAGCCGCGGAGACCTATCCGGGATCGATCCTGCTGCTCGACCATCCCCACCAGGGTGGAGGGCAAGGGCAGTCCTGGGACTGGAGTGAAGCCGAAGATCTGATCCTGCACGGTCATGACGTCATCATCGCCGGGGGCCTGACGCCCGAGAACGTGGCCGAGGCCCTGGCGGATGTCGGCGGGATTCCGCCCTGGGGCGTCGATGTCGCGACCGGCGTAGAGGGCGACGATCACCGCAAGGACCCGGCCAAGATGCGCGCGTTCGTCGAGGCCGTGCGGCAACGTGAAGCCTTGATCGAGGCTGAGACGGAATCCGGAGAATCTTCTTGAAAAGTGAGCCCGACGAACGAGGCATGTTCGGCCAATATGGCGGGCGCTTCGTTCCAGAGATGTTGATCAGCGCCCTCGACGAACTGGTCGAGGAGTCGGCGCGAATTTTTGCCGATCCCGAGTATCAACGGGAACTCGCAGATCTACTCGAGAACTATGCGGGTCGGCCGACGCCGCTCACCTTCGCTGCACGACTGACGGAGCATTGCGGAGGGGCGCGGATCTATCTGAAGCGTGAAGACCTCGCGCATACGGGTGCGCATAAGATCAACAACGTGCTCGGGCAGGCGTTGCTCGCGAAGTATATGGGCAAGAAGAGACTGATCGCCGAGACCGGCGCGGGTCAGCATGGCGTCGCCTCGGCGACCGCGGCCGCGTTGCTCGATCTCGAATGTGAGGTCTACATGGGCGCTGAAGACATGCGACGGCAGGCGCTCAACGTCTTCCGAATGGAGTTGCTCGGGGCAAAGTGCATCGCGGTCGAGTCGGGATCACAGACGCTCAAAGATGCCATCAATGAAGCAATGCGAGACTGGGTCACGAATGTCGAATCGACCTACTACTGCATCGGTTCGGTCATGGGGCCCCATCCCTATCCGACCATGGTGCGAAATTTTCAACGCGTAATCGGCGTCGAAGCCCGCGAGCAGATCCTACGCGTCGAAGACCGCTTACCCGACGTCTTGATCGCCTGTGTCGGGGGCGGCTCGAATGCCATCGGGCTCTTTCATCCCTTCATCGAAGACGAGAGCGTGCGGATGATCGGGGTCGAACCGGGGGGTGAAGGGCTGCAATCAGGTCGCCACGGAGCCACGATCGCGGCCGGCGTGCCGGCCATCTTTCACGGCAAACGTTCGCTGGTCTTGTCCGATGACAATGGTCAGATTTTTCCGGCGCATTCAATTTCTGCGGGCCTCGACTATCCGGGAATCGGACCCGAACATGCCTACTTGCATGACATCGGCCGCGCTGAGTACGAGATCGCGACGGACGAGGAGGCACTCGAAGCCTTCCAATTGCTCTCTCGTTGTGAAGGGATCATTCCGGCGCTGGAAAGTTCCCATGCCATCGCCCACGCGACTAAGGTCGCGAAGGAGTTGCCGAGCGACGCGATCATCATCGTGAATTTGTCGGGTCGCGGAGACAAGGATGTTGATGAGGTGCGCTCGATCCTTGAAGCGCGTCGCCAGGAGAGTCATTGATGGCCAGTGGAGCTGGGCGAATCGAAGCGTGTTTTGCATCGCTACGGGAAAAAGGTGAGAAAGCCCTGATCCCTTTTCTCACGGTGGGAGATCCTGATCTGGAGGCGACCGAAGCGCTCGTGATCGCGATGGCCGAAGCGGGTGCCGACATCATCGAACTGGGCGTTCCCTTTTCCGATCCGGCCGCCGAGGGCCCAACCATTCAACGCTCGAGCGCGCGCGCCCTCAAGCGGGGTACGAGCCTGCGCGCGATTCTCGATCTGGTTGACCGACTACGCGAACGGATCGACCTTCCCTTGACTTTGATGGGTTATGCCAATCCCATTCATGCGATGGGTGCCGAGAGTTTTGCCAAGCGAGCAAGTGAAGTCGGTGTGGACGGGGTGATCATTCCCGATCTGACGCCGGAAGACGGTGCCCCCTACCTGGATCCGATTCGCGCGGCTGGGATTGACGCGATCTTGCTCGCGGCGCCAACGACCCGGGTCGATCGGCTCGAGATGTTGGTAGAGAAGACCCAGGGTTTTCTCTACTACGTGTCGCTCCAGGGTGTGACCGGGGCGCGGTCGGAGTTAGGCCATGGGATTGAAGAGAAGGTTCGCCTGGCCCAATCCATGGGCGAGATGCCTGTCTGCGTCGGGTTTGGGGTTACGACGCCCGAGCACGCAGGGCAAATTGGTGCCTTTGCAGACGGTGTCGTCGTCGGCAGTGCGATCGTTGACCGAATCGAGGCGGCCTACGAAAAAACCTCGGGAGAGGTCGCCGGGAGGCGCGCGGCCGTCGACGACGTGGCGAGTTTTATTCGCGCATTGAAGAAGCCGCTGTGCCCATGAGATTCTTCTGGCGAGATCGAGTCATGAAGCGATTGGGCAAGCGCCGCTAGTCCGATGCTGGGGGATGTCGGGGGATGTCAGAGTAGGGCGAAGCGGGTTCGGCGAATTGGAGACCCGATCATGCGGGCGCATCTCGAGAGCCAGCCTTCTTCGCCGCGCCTTCATCGCTTCCAAGTTCCCCGTTGGTCAGATCGCGGACCAGTCGAACGACTTGAACCCGCGTTTCTTCCCGTGTTCCAGAGTTGTCGACCACGTGGTCGGCCATCTGGCGTTTCTTGTCGATCGGCATCTGGGAAGCCACCCGGCGCTCGGCTTCCGCCGTATCGCAGTCGTCACGCTTGCTCGTGCGCTCGATCTGGACTTCGCGACTGACCCAGACACAGACCGTGGCATCAAAGTCCATGATCGCGCCACTGCCACGACCGCTTTCTCGGCCTTCGAATAACAGGGGAATGTCGAGCACGACCAAGGGGTCGCCGGCGGACACCGCGGCCTTTGCGCGTCGGCCCATTTCTGCGATGACGGGCGGATGAGTGATCGATCCTAGCCGGGTGCGCGCTTCCTCGTCACGGAAGACGATGGCACCGAGGGCTTCGCGATCGAGTGAGCCGTCCTCCGTGAGGATGTCTTCGCCGAAAGCCTCGGCGATTTTTTTCAACACGGGTTGGCCGGCCGCTTGTTGTTCGTGAACGATCGCGTCGGCGTCGATGGTGGTCGCGCCGAGTTCGGCGAGAATCTGGGTCACCGTACTCTTGCCCGATCCGATTCCGCCAGAGAGTCCGAGGATGCAAGTCATGGGCAGAGCATCGCGCGTGCGAGGGCGGGACTCAAGCGTGCTCTGAGGACTCGGTACCCGCGATGATGACGCAATTCTTGCCGGCGGCTTTGGCCTGGTAGAGGGCGCGGTCAGCCTCGCCGAAGAACTCGCGACGGTTACCGTCGAAGACGGCGACACCCAACGAAATCGTGATTTCGATCGGCTTCATATTGTCACCGACAATGAGGCGAGTGGATTCGACGGCCATGCGGATCTTCTCGGCGAGATGCACGGCGCCGGCGAGGTCCGTGTTTGGCATGAGCACCACGAATTCTTCGCCGCCGTAGCGCGCGATCAAGTCGGACTCGCGTGCGGAATCGGTCATGATCGAGGCCAGGCTCACCAGGACTTCGTCTCCGGCGGCGTGACCGTGGCTGTCGTTCAGCAATTTGAAGTCGTCGATATCGAGCAGAATCAGGGCCAGAGGCGCTTTGGTCCGACTGACTCGTTTGATTTCTCGCGTGAGATGATCCTGGAAGTAGCGGTGATTGTGGAGTTTTGTGAGGCCATCGGTGATGGAGAGCTGGGCGAGAATTTCGTTCGCCTGCTGAAGCTCTTCGTTCTTCTCGGCGAGGCGGATTCGATCCTGCTCGATCTCGAGCTGGCTGCTGCGAAGTTTCGCCATCATGTCGTTGAAGGTCTGGGTGAGTAGGCCGAGTTCGTCGTCGCTGTTGGCGGGTGCCGGGATTTGATATTGGGTCTGGCCTTCACTGATCTTGCGCGCGCCGAGCGAGAGCGCCTCGATCGGCGCCATGATCGCGAGAGTGACTTTATAGGCGAGCACGCTGAAGAGCAGAACGATGCAGACGTCGACGATAAAGATCTGGCCGGTGATGCTGACGGCTCGGGCGAAGGCGGTTGCATAGTCCGTTTCGACCGCGAGGACCCAAGCCGTTCGTGCAAAGGGTGCAGCGACACCTACCAAGCGGGTGCCGTCCGGGTCCTCGTACTCGTTCATGTCCGCGGCCTGCGCGGTCTGGAGATGGGATACCGGAATCTGTGCGCCAATGCGCGCCTGGCCGCGGATGCCCGCGGCGGCGACGATCCGGCCATTGCGATTCGCGACCAGCAGCCGCATGCCACTCAAGCTAGAGATGGTGGGTCGAAAGGCGTTCAGGAGCTCTGTTTGGGAGAGGCAGCCCAGGACATAGTCGGCGGAGGGAGTCTCGACCGGGCGAATCATCGCAGTGACGCATTCGGGGGTCGGCCCGCCCGATTCGCTATCCGCAAACGCGCGGGCCAGTGCCACGCCCTGTTCCTCGATCATGGCGAAACCGCGTTCCTCGAAGCGTGCCCGAACATCCCGCCGAATTGCTCCGATCGAGAGCCAACTCACCAGGACCGCCGTGAGCAGCGTCGAGACGAAGACGCAAAGAATGATCCGCGTCGACACGCTCTTGAGGGGCGTGTGGCGGCGGAGCTTCTGGGCTCGCGAACGCGAATTGGAGGCGGTGGAGTTCATTCGACCTCAAAGTGACGTGTACGCCTTGCGTATCGACCGGTGGTGATCCGCTCTTGAATTTGAATCAGGGGAGAATGAGTTGTAAATACAGGGACTTAGGATTGAGTCCCCCGTTTCGGGCGTGCCTGGCCGGGGAGGCGGGATCGAATTCCGGTAAACCCTTGCTTTTAGAGGGGAATCGGAGTTGTGGTCGATTGCGGCGCAGCGCTGCCTCCGATATGATGCGCCTTCAAATTCAAGGGGTTAGCGGCTTTATCGCCTGATCTGCCCCAACAACGCCGTCCGCGTGGCCGAACCCCGATTGTGATTGTAATCGAACGATGGTTTTTGCGGGTCGCCGAAGCTCCGCTTCGCCAACCCATCGCCCACGCTGCATCACCCGAAACGCTCGAAAGCCGAGTGCGTTTGGCTTGATCGGACTTGACCGCCAGCCCGCGACGAGGCTGACGTGAAACAAGAGCCGCGATGTCGCAAGCACCAAAGAACGACGAGCCTCGCGGCCGGACGAATCCATCGTCCCGCGCTTCGATCGAAGCTGTCGATCCCGAAATTGCTGGTGAATTGGTTTCGCTGCGCGATGAGATCGATGCCATCGACGGGGAGATTCTGGACTGCCTGAATCGCCGTGCGCGCCGAGTCCAGCGCGTGGGCGAGTTGAAGCAGGGCGGTCTCCGGGGACCCATCTATATCGCTGCCCGGGAACGCGACCTGGTGCGCAGCCTGGTCGAGGCCAACGAAGGGCCCTTCCCGAGTGCGGGTATTCCGCACGTCTTCCGTGAAATTATTTCCGCAACACGCTCCCTCGAAGAACGCGTTCGCGTCGCCTACCTCGGACCCGACGGGACGTTCAGC
>CAZMFM010000085.1:0-23279 GCA_964565565.1 uncultured Spirochaetaceae bacterium
TTCGAATTCGTGGAAGCTGCCGACGTGGTCGTAGTGGATATGCGTGGCCAGGGCGACCAGGGGTTTGTCGATCAGATCGGCGATCTCATCACGCAAAGAGGCGATTCCCAGGCCGGTATCGATCAGCAGGTCCCGGTCGCGACCGCGGATATGCCAGATATTGCAGCGCAGTAGCGGATGGGCGTAGGGCTCCCGGAGGAGGGTCAATCCATCACCGACCTGCTTCCGTTCGAACCAGCGCGAAGCGATCTTCAAGGGCATCCTCCATCCCACCGGTACCGGCCGCCGCCTGTCGTGTGCGAGCGCAGGCCAGATCGGGGCAAACTCGAGTTTATTTATATCACTCGTTCTAAATCAATCAAGAACCGCTTCGGCGGGCGGGGTCGGCTCGGCCCCCGCTTCATTCCTGTGGCCGGCTCATCGTTCGTTTGGGGCCAGTCGCGAGAAATCACGCGCCGCCTGCACGACCGCCCGGACACAGGCAGCCGGCGTGTCACCGCCGGCGAAGAGATCCCGACACGGGCCGGCCAATACCTCGGGGCGATCCTTCGCGATCCAGGCAAAGAGTTCGTCGAAGATCGGCGGGTCGTCACTGTCGAAGTCGACACCAACGACGCGATCCCCTTCGATCGAAAGTCGAAAGACGTCGGTCGCCACATAGCCCAGGGTCTGGCCGATATCGTCGTGAACCGTGATTGCGCATTCTACCCGCCCATCGTCCAGGTTCCGACAGCGCTGTCGGTTCTCGACCACATAGTGGCCGGCTTCAGCCCACGCCTGATAGTAGAGCGCCCGGGCTCCGGCTTCGCCGGCATCCATGAGTTGTGTCAGAGCAGCCGCATTCCACGAATAGAAGGCGTCGATGAAGGCTTCGGCGACTTCGAGTGCCGAAGGACTTCCTTCCGGTGCATCGGATTCTGTCTTGACCACTGTCGACCCGCCCTGAGCCGGATGATTCGACTCGCCGGCCAGACTAGGGCAACCCGGCACCGTGAAGAACAGCCCGATCAGGACTAATCGGCCGAAGGTCCATTTCGCGGGGCGAATTGCGCGACGGGTCATTTCCCGATCCATCGAAGGCGGTCTTCGTCCATACGCGCCAGCGCTCCTGCCTGTCGGTCCCTGTGTCGCGATTTCCCGGGCATCCATTTTTATATATATCAATCGTATGATATAAATCAAGCAATCCAAGAAACAAGGAGGTCTCGTCGTGGCAATCGATGATGCGCAACAGGTCGAGACGTTACGCAGGCGCTTTGAAGCCCAGAAGGCCGCAGTCCTGCGAGACCCAGTGCCGGACTTCGACGAACGCATCCGACGCCTGACGGCGCTTCGCGATCTGGTGAACGCGCATCGCGAGGCTTTCTACGACTCGATGGCCGCAGACTTCGCCGTGATCCATCCGCGCATGGTCGACATGATGGATACGGGGCCAGTGCTTTCCCGGGTCGATCATATCGAGGCGAATCTCGCGGATTGGATGAAGCCGCGAGAGGTCGCGCCAGGGCCCGCCTACGGTTCATCAAAGGCCAAGGTGATTCAGCTACCGAAGGGTGTGAACGGCAATATGTCGCCCTGGAATTTCCCCGTCGAGAGCGCCCTCGTCATGTGCACGGACATGCTCGCGGCGGGCAACACCGTGATCGTCAAACCCTCTGAACTCGCGCCGGCCACCGCGCAGGTCCTCGACGACGCGGTGGCCAAGCATTTCGATCCCGAGGTGCTGACCGTCGTGCAGGGTCAACTCGAACTCTCGACCGCCTTCGCCGCCATGCCCTGGGATCATCTCACGTTTACCGGGAGCCCTCGTGTCGGGCGAATCGTGGCCCAGGCCGCTGCCGCGAACCTCGTGCCGACGACCCTCGAATTGGGCGGGAGGAATCCGGCTGTCTTTGCGGACGACGGCGTGACCGAAGAACTGGTCGATCTCTTCCTGACCTTTCGGACCCTGAAGTCGGGTCAGGTCTGCACCTCGCCGGATCACGCGATGGTGCCGCGGGATCGACTCGAGGATTTCATTGCGCTGGCCCAGAAGACCTGGCGCGCAACCTACCCGAACTACGTCGGTCATCCCTTCGCGACCGGCATCATCAACGAGCTGCACTATCAAAGGCTCCTCGGCTATCTCGCAGAAGCGCGAGATCGCGGTGTGCGCGTCGTCGAGCTGAACGACGACAAAGCGGATCCCATTAGGCGGCAGATCCCGACGACCCTGATCATCGATCCCCCCGATGATCTTGCCTGCATGAACGAGGAGATCTTCGGCCCCGTGATTCCCGTCGTGCCCTTCGATTCGATCGCCGAGGTGATCGCGCGAATCAACGCCGGACCGTCGCCGCTGGCCAGCTACCTGGCTACCCACGACCAGGAACTCGCAGAGCGTTTCGTGACGACCGTGCGCAGCGGCGGCGCCGCGATCAACAACTTTGGCATTCAAGGGGGACATAACGCTTTGCCATTTGGGGGTTTTGGCCGGAGCGGGCACGGATGTCATTCCGGTCGCGAGGGCTTCCTGGGCTACACGCATGCGAAGTCCGTTTTCTACGGTGCCAGCGATTCATTTGTTCACCAAGCGATCAAGACGCGGCCCAGCGATCTTTCGGACACAGAGTAGGGAGATCGCCGATGCCAAAGATTGTCGATCATGACGAGCGTCGCCGGGAGATCGCCGAAGCCGTCCTGCGCATCGTTGCCAGGGAGGGGATTCGTGGCGCCAGTCTGCGGACCGTCGCCGCGGAGACGGGTTGTTCCACAGGGACGATCAACCACTATTGTGGCGACAAACAGGCATTGCTGTTGGTGGCGCTGCGTGAAGCAACGCATCGCGTGGCTGAACGGATGGCCTCGGTCCAACACCTCGAAAGCGGCAAAGAGCGCATTCAATCGCTTCTCGAGGCCGGTCTGCCGATCGACGAGGAAGGTGCTGCCAACTGTCGGATCTTCTACCACCTGGCCACGGAAGGCTTTACGGATTCCCAGTTGGCTTCCGAATTGGCGAACTACTACGCGTGGTGGCGGGCGCATGTTCGCCTGGCCATCGAAGACGACCAACGCATCGGGTCCTTCGTTTCCTTCGACGCGGAAACCCTGGCTGAAGCACTCGTCGGACTCGCCGAAGGCCTCGGCATCCAGGGGATGTTCGATCCAATACGGATGAATCCGGAACGACTGAGGCGCGACCTCGTCGTCATGATCGAGCAACTCGCGGCGATTCCCGAAAAACCCGCGTGAGCGGATCGAATCGCATCAGGCAATCCAGTTCAAAAACGGAGACACCCATCATGGTTCAGGACTCGATCGATCAGTCGGCGTACGAGAAGGTCGCCGAGGCCGTCTACGCGGCCTATCGCGCCAAGACACCCAAGTCGAGCAGCTTCTTCGAGCGCGCCTCCAAATCACTCGTCGGTGGGGTCTCGGGATCCGTTCGCTATTTCTCACCCTATCCACTCTATTTCTCCGAAGGGCAGGGTTCGCGCGAGACCGACATCGATGGCCACACCTACCTCGATTGTTTCCTCTGCGGCGCCTGCCATCTATTGGGCCACCGTCCGCCCGAGATCCTGGCCGCGGTGGCGGAGCGCGCGAAGTGTGGGTCGCTCGTCTTGAATCCAATCTTGGCGACCGAGGTCGCGGAAAAACTCCAGGAGATGGTGCCGGCCGCCGAGCGCGTTCGACTGCTCAACAGCGGAACCGAAGCCGTCAATACTGCGATTCGTTTCGCGCGCGCGTTTACGGGTCGGCCGAAGATCGTGAAGAACCACGGGATCTATCACGGTATGGGCGATCAGATGCTCGTGGGTCTGGATCTACGCGACCGTCCCCTGGGCGGCGGGATTCCTCCCGAGTTGGTCTCACAGACGGCGTTGATGAATTTTGGCGATCTGGATCGCTTGCAAGCGTTGTTGAACGAGGGGGAGATCGCCGCGGTTCTGGTCGATCCCTCGATGCATCATGGTGGACTCTGGGCTGGCGACGCAGCCTACTACCAGAGCTTGCAGACGATGGCGCGTGAGGCCGGGGCTCTCCTGATCTTCGACGAGGTCATCAGTGGGTTCCGGCTGGCCGCCGGTGGCGCACAGGAATATTTCGGAATCACGCCCGATCTGGCCGTCTTCGGAAAGGCCTTTGGCGCCGGTGAAAAGCTGGGTGCAGTCGTCGGTCGCGCCGACGTGATGGCGGTCGCCGATACGTCGCCGGACCGAATCCCCGGACCCTTTGCCTTCCAGAGTGGGACTTGCAGCGACTCGACGATTGCCCAGGCGACCTCGCTAGCGGCGATGACGCGTTACCAGCAGCTCGGGGAGCAGGGCGCCTACGTCGAGCTTGCCAAGCGCGCCCACACACTCGGCGAAGGCCTCGAGAGCGCATTCAAAGAACGCGGAGTTCCCTGCCGATTCAATCAACTCGGCCCGATGGTTCGGCTATTTCTCACCGACGGTCCCTTCGATTACGCCCACGTCTCACAACTTCCCTCGGCTCCCATCAATCTCTTTCACCTGGCCTTGATCACCGAAGGCGTCCTGACGCTTCCGGGTTCGAATGACTTCTTCCTCTCCTTTGCCCATACGGACGAGGATATCGCCGAGATTGTCGAGGCCACGCGCCGCGTGTTGGCGCGCTTCGACTTCGCTTCGATGTTCGCGTCGCAGGGTCGCTGAGCCGTGATGGTGTCGATCAGGTACGCGTCGAAGAGCATCACCGCCCGTGTGGTCTTGTTGATGCTCTTGCTCGGGCAGGTCGAGCCGTCGATGGCGGAAGTGGGTCGCGGAACCCCGGACCTGGGCAAGATGATCGCGAGGATAAAGAGTCTTCGTGGCAGCGTCGTCGTGTTGCATGACGGGATCGATCTGGCCAAGGGCGCTGACAAAGCACAGGTCGTCGAGGTCCGACTACCCGAACATCGCGTGACCGACGCGCAGCTCGAGCAGATCGGCCGCATCGAAATGCTCGAGCATCTTGACCTGACTGCCAACGAGTTCACGATCGGCGAGATTCCAGAAGATGTCATGGAGTGGCTTGGGAGCTTGCCGCGCCTTTCGGTGATTCAAGCGCAGGGATCTTTGGTCACCGATGCGGGCGTCGAGCATCTGGGGCGGCTCTCGAACTTGAAGAGTCTGTCACTCGCCGGTTCCCAGATTACGGATCGCAGCTTCAAGACCGTTGGGCGTCTTCGCGATCTCGAGGTCCTTCATGTCGGGCAGGCACCCTTCGAGCGTAAAGAGAGGCATTATTTCCGGGGCCACCTGATCACCGATGCCGGCTTGAAAAGCCTCCAACCCTTGCCGCACCTGCGCGATCTTTCGCTCTACGCGACACATGTCACGGATGCTGGACTGGCGACGATTGCGAAATCGATGGCGATCGTGCGCCTCGACCTCGGACAGACACAGATCAGCGATGCCTCCGCGGTCCATCTTGCGGCGATGCCCCAGCTGCAGTCACTGAACCTCTAAGGCACGCGGTTCGGCGATCGCGGTGTTGCCGGGATCGCGAAGCTGTCGGGGCTGCGAGAACTTTGGCTCAACTATACGGATGTGACCGATGCCTCGGCTCCGACCTTTGCGGAACTCCCATGGCTCGAGCGAGTCGGGTTGCAACGAACGGGAGTGGGCGATGCGACGGTCGCAGCGCTGGAAACGGCTCACGGCCTACGCGAACTCGACCTGGGTTTTACGAAGGTCACCGACGCCAGCCTACGGAGTCTTTCGTCCAGCCGAGATCTGCGAAGGCTCTACTTGGATGGGACTTCGATCGGAGATCCCGGTCTCGCTGAATTGGTGGGTCTACTTCGACTCGAAGAACTCGATCTGAATCGCACATCTCTTTCGAGCAAAGGAATGGTCAGCGTTTCGAAACTGTCGCATTTACGTAGCCTTGGGATCGCGGCGACGAAAGTAGACGCTGCGGGGCTCGAATCGATTTCGGGGCTGACGCAATTGCGAGAATTGGATCTCAGCGGAACGGAATTGACTGAGAAGGGCCTTCGAGCCCTGTCCGGCCTCGATCTGCTTAGGTTGGTCGTCGATGACACGGATCTCGATGACGCCGGCCTTGTATCGATTGGTCGGATGACGGGCCTGATTGAGCTGTCGATGAATCGAACCGCCATCACGAGTGCCGGGTTTCGGCATCTCGATCCACTTCGCGAGCTGCGGACGCTGTACTTCTCCGAGACGGCCGTCGATGACGAAGCGACGAAGACGATCCGGAAGATGAAGCATCTACGAATTTTCGGTGCGACCGGGGTCGTTGGAATCACTGACAAATCCACTGAGCGCCTTCGTGATCTCAGGAATATTCATACGATGGAGCTCGCCTATACGTCGGTGACCGACGCGACGATTCCGATGCTGGAGAAGTTCTCGACCATGCATTGTTATGATCTGGCGGGGAGTCGAGTGACTGCGAACGGGATTGCCGGACTTCGCGCCTACGCGAACGTTCATTCCTTCGCGCTCGATGGCGCGCAAGCAACTGCGGCGGGTCTTCGCAACGCGAAGAAAGGTATGGCCTTCTTCGATGAGCTCTACCTCTACGGTCCAGAGATCGACGACGAATTCCTGGCACGCTCGACGGAGGGATTGTCCGGCCTTCGGGAGTTGAGCCTGCTCGGAACCGCCGTGACGGATGCTGGCTTGTCGCATCTCGAGGCGGTGACGTCTCTGGTCGCGCTACGCCTGGCCGGGACCGAGGTGAGTCCCGAAGCCGTCGACCGTCTGCGTCGTGCCTTGCCAAATCTGACGATCTCGGTCCAACGGGAAGGGGGCTGGCTCTTCGTCAAGCCGTGGGGGGGCGCAATCGAGGTCACGGTCGTTCCTTGATTAGGCTGGTCGTGCCCACCTTGTCTCCGCGTAATCCCTTGAGCGAGTCGAGACCGGATTCTTCTCAACTTCCGTGAGACCCCATGATAGAGTCAAAACATTGGGACCGATCTTCGGACCCAGATCGACAATGCTCGTGAGGAAATTCATCAGGAGGAAAAGAGAATGCAAAGTGCGCGATCGAGTGGACAGAAAATTTTCGCTGTTGCGGTCATGTTCATCACGCTGGTCCTCGCCCCGACGGTCGGGATGGCGAAAGGCGGTGGTGGTGGCGGCGGAAGTCTGAACATCGTTCTAACCAACGACGACGGATTCGAGACCGAAAACATCCAGGCCCTCTACACGGCGCTCGTCGCCGCGGGCCACAACGTCATTCTTTCGGCGCCCTATCTCGGACAGAGCGGGACGGGCGGTCAGATCGCCTTCCTGCAACCCATCTTTCCGACGAGCGAAAGTTCGGAGGGTGGACTTCTCCCGCCGGGTTCTCCCGGGGTCGGTCCGACGACGATCGCGCCGCAGCAATTCTACGTCGATGGATCCCCGGCCGCGTCGGTGCTCTATGGAATCGACGTAGCCGCCGAATTGATTTTCGGTGGTCCTCCGGATCTCGTCCTCTCGGGTCCGAACGAAGGCAACAACCTCGGCCTGGTCACGCCGCACTCGGGAACGGTTGGCGCCACCGTCACGGCGTTGAATCTCGGCATCCCGGCGATCGCCATCAGCGCAGATCGCACCGACTTGACGCCTGAGGAAGCAGCCTTGATCGCTGAGATCACGCTGCGGGTCGTCGACGCCGTGAATGGGTCGTACGGAATTCGGTTGCCATTGGGAACGGGCTTGAACGTGAATATTCCCGCCGTCGATCCGGCGCAGTCCGCCGCCGACTTTTCGTTTTCGCATACCCGAATTGGCCTCGCGTCGAATATCGGGTTGCAATTCTACGAGCAGCTCGGTGACAGCCCGATCGCAGTGGCCCTCGGAATTCCGCCGGGCTTTCCCTTTCCGGGTGTCTCTGTGGATATCCCCTACACGCTCTCTGGCTACGCAGAGGACACCTCGAGCAAGAGCGAGGGGAATGTTCTTGGCGAGACGACGGTGACAGTCAGTGTCATACAAGGGACCTATCAGGCGGATCGATACCGAAACTGGTTCGTGCGCCACAAGTTGCGCGGGCTCTTTCGTTAAGCGCCTGTCCCGAAACCCCTGACCGAAGGGGTAAAGGGATTGGCTCTGGACGGGGATTGTCTCAGCCTTCGACCCATTGTCTTTGCTCGGCTGGGTCGGAGGCTGCGGCGTCTCGCGATCCGCGATGCTTTGAACCAAACCGGTTTTCTCATTCTATAATCCGGGCAGCGATGAGGAGGATCAACGTGCCCGATATCTCGCGCCCCGGCGCTCTCTCAGGAATCCGCGTACTCGATCTCTGTACGCCCTTGGCGGAAGCGACCGGACGTGTGCTGGCCGATCTCGGCGCTGAGGTCATCAAGATCGAAGCGCCCGGTGGATGTGCGGCTCGCTTTACAGCGCCCTTCGAGAAGGGGCGCGAAGGGGAGCTTGACGGGTCGCTCTTCTGGCGCACCTATGGTCTCGGGAAGAAGAGTGTCGTGCTCGACATCGACGAGCCGAGCGATCGAGAGAGACTACTCGAGCTCGTCAAGGGCGCGGACATCTTCATCGAGTCTTCGACGCCGGGCGAGATGAAGGCGCGCGGGCTCGACTTCGAGGTGTTATGCGCAGTCAACCCCTCGTTGCTCTGCGCCTCGATCTCGCCCTACGGCCAAACGGGACCGAATGCCAGGCAGCCCGCCAATGACCTGATTCTTTCGGCCGCCGGGGGTCTGATGAATCTGCAGGGCGACAAGGATCGGCCGCCCGTTCCCGTCGGTTACCCCGACGCCTCTCACCATGGTGCCGTCCAGGCGGCAGCGGATCTCGTGTCAGCGCTCTACTCGCGCCATCGCGACGGCCGAGGGCAACACCTCGACGTGTCTTGTCAGGCTGCCGTGATCTGGACGCTACTTTTCGCGACCGGATACCCGGTTTTGACCGGTGACGACCAACCTGCTTCGGGAGCGAAGCGGACAGAGAAACAGGAACTCGTACCGGGTGTCACCGTCCCGGATCGCGCGCGATGCAAGGACGGTTTTGTCGTTATGACCCTGGTGCTCGGCGAGGTCGGCGCGAAGAGTTTCGGCTCAATGATGCGCTGGGCGGATGAATGCGGCGCGATCGAAGAAGATCTCGCGAAACACGATTGGACCGGCATGTTCGACCTCCTGATGGGCGGGAAGATCACACCACCCGATATCCAACGGGCCTACGACCAATTCATCGCCTTCCTCGCGACGCGCACCAAGGCCGAAGTCCAACAGCGCGCGCTCGAGGGGAAATGGTTGATTGGGCCGGCCTGGACGACTGCGGATCTACTCGGTGATACACAGTTGGCCGCGCGGGACTTCTTTAGAGACGTCGACGGCGATACGCATCCGGGACCCTTCGTGCGCCTGTCGGAGACACCGATCCGATTCGCCGGCGCGCCGAAACTCGGATGCGATCAATCGCTGGTCACGGAAGCGGCGCGCACTCCCAGCGTGCCTGCGCAGGTCTCGGCGGCGCCCCGCGCAAAGATCTTCGAAGGGCTCAAGGTGGCCGACTTTGCCTGGGTCGCTGCCCTGCCTCTGGTTTCGAAGGACCTGGCGAATATGGGCGCGACCGTCGTGAAGGTCGAATCCGAATCGCACGTGGATCCGTTGCGTATGTTGCCGCCATGGAAGGATATGGCCCCGAACGTCGACACCGGCTACACGCCGGCGAATTACAACCAGAGCAAGCTGGGTCTCGGACTGGACCTTTCCCAGGAAGCGGCGCGTGAGGTGGCCTTGAAGCTCGTGGATTGGGCCGATGTCGTGACAGAATCCTTTACCGCGGGTTCGGCCAAGCGACTCGGGCTCGATTACGAAACACTGCGCAAGCGCAAGCCGGATCTGATCATGATCTCCTCATGCATGCGCGGGCAGACAGGGCCCGAGGCGGCCTACACCGGATTTGGGTTGCAGGGGGCCGGGCTCGCCGGAATCGTCGGACTAACGGGTTGGCCGGACCGGATTCCGTCGGGTCCGTGGGGCGCGTACACGGACTTCATCGCACCACGTTATGCCTTGGCCGCGATCGCCGCAGCCCTTCACCACCGAGATCGGACAGGGGAGGGGCAATATATCGACCAGTCGCAGATCGAATCCGCCATCCAATTCATCTCCCCGGCCGTGCTCGACTACACGGTCAACGGTCGCATCGCAGGCCTGGCCGGTCATGATTCCGAGCGCGCCTGTCCACACGCTGTGTTCGCAACCGAAGGCCTGGAGCGATACATCGCCATCGCGGCCGAGACGACAGCGCAGTGGCATGCTCTACGCGGCCAGGTACCGGGACTTTCGGATTTCTCCTCTTCGGAGCTCGACGCCGTTTCGGCGCGGATCGCCCGCAAGAGCGAGCTCGAAGCGCCGCTCAAAGCCTGGTGCGCAGAGCAGGAGCCCTTCGCCCTGGCCGAGCGCCTTCGCCAATCGGGCGTTCCCGCCTACGTCGTGATGCGTTGTACGGATCTGGTGGAAGATCCGCAATTGGTCGCCCGCGACCATTTCATTGAACTCGACCACTCTCAGCTTGGCCGGCAACGCTTCGACGGGCCGGTGACGAAGTTCTCGGGCACCCCCGTCGTGCCGCGCCGTGCAGGACCTACGATGGGCGAGAATACCTTCGAGGTACTCACCGACGTGCTTGGGCTGAGTGACGACGAGGTCGCCCAGCTCGCGGCGACCGGGGCGCTCAGCTGAGCGCATACCAGGCCAGACGCGGTTTGAAGTTCGCCTGCAAAGGGGTTGCATCGCCTTAGGCCACTCCCTAAATTGCGAAGAATCGTACGAACTCGTACGAATTAAATTTCGACACAATCGAGGTAGAAAGTGGCCCATCGCGCTCCCAGAGCCGATTGTCGGGGGATCGAGTCAGTCTGTCCGATCGAGGGCGTCCTGTACCCGATTGATCATTCGCGCGAATTCGGCCAGCTCCTCGTCGCTCAGCCCGTTCGCCGCGATCGCATTCACTTCCACGGCAAGCGGCAGCAGCCGAGTCTTCAAGCGCTTTCCCTTGCTCGTCAGATAGACGAGGCGTCGCCGCGCATCGTCGGGATCGCGGATCCTGCGAATCGCACCCAGTTTTTCGAGGGAGCGCATGGCACTGACCGTCGTGTTGTCACCCATGCCCGTGCGTGCACTCAGTTCCCGCTGGCTCAGGCCGTCTTCGACCCAGAGTTCGCGCAGGAAATACCATTGGCCGAGGCCGACGCCGTGGGGCTCGATGCGCTTGAGCAGTTCCCGGCTGAAGCGCCGGAAGGTATCGCGGAAGAGGTAGCCGAGGCTTTGGCCCGGCCGGAGATCGACGGCGTCGCCGCGAACGCCTTCGGTCGTTTTGGTCTTCTTGTTCATTGCACACAACACTAACCCACGAGCGGGTTTGCTCGAAAGCATGCAGCGCGGGACAGCAGGAATTGGGGTTTCAACGTGAGTAGCCGAAAACAACCGATCGATGCAGTCGAACGCGAATTCATTGGTCTGGTCTCGCCGACACAACCGCAAGCCGGACACGGAACCCATCCCTGCCAGGGCGTCTACTGGCGGCCGAAGGGCAATCGCCCGCGCATCGCATTCATCGCGACGCACTACAACGTCGACTACACCGAGCACTACCTGGCCCCGTATCTGGCGGAGCGTGGCTATGGATTTCTCGGTTGGAATACCCGCTACCGGGGCGCCGAAGACGCCTTTGTGCTCGAACACGCGCTGATCGATATCGGGGTTGGTGTGCGCTGGCTCAAGGAAGAAGCGGGCGTCGAACAGATCATCGTTCTTGGAAACTCGGGTGGTGCATCACTGATGGGGACCTATCAGGCGCAGGCGCTCGCGCTCGACCTCGAGGGGCCCGGCATCACGGGGAAGGTCAGCGACAGCCTCGAATCCCTAGAAGCGGGCGATTTCTACGTCTCTGTCAATTCCCACCCGGGTCGCGCGGATGTGCTGACGAATTGGCTCGACCCGTCGGTGCTCGACGAGACGGATCCCGTCCCGACGGATCCCGCCCTCGACATGTTTCATCCGGACAACAAAGCTCCCTACTCGGAGGCCTTCCAGAAGCGCTATCGCGCCGCACAGCGCGAACGAAACGATCGAATCAGCGACTGGGCGACGGCGGAACTCGAACGCCTGCGTGCAGCGAAGATTCCTGACCGGGTCTTCCCGCTCTTTCGCGTCTGGGCCGATCTTCGCTTCATGGATCCCGCAATCGATCCCTCGGATCGGCCCTGTCCGAGTTGCTATGCCGGCGATCCCGCCCGTGCCAACCGAATGCCCATGAACCTGGGGCGGGCCAATATGCTGCGGTCCTGGCTCGCGATGTGGAGCCTCAAGGAATCGAAGGTGCGTGTCCATCTGCAGCTTCCGAAGGTCGAGAACCCGGCGCTGGTCGTTCAGGGATTGGACGATACCGGTTGTTTTCCGAGCGATGCCCAGGCGATCTATGAAGCGCTCGGCTCCCAGGACAAGCAGATCGAGATGATTCCGGGCGCGCACTATTTCGAAGAGGACCCAGAGAGTCGAGTGCGGGTGAGCGATCTGCTGGCGGATTGGGTGGGGGGCAAGGTCTGAACGATGACGCTTTCCGTGAATCCTCCTGACATCCCGCGTATAGGCTTCGAAGATCTTCCCGATGATCTCGCCGAAACGCTGCGTCCACGTTTCGAGCGTCTCGGCTATCTCGGCGAATTCTTTCAGGTCGGTGCGCATCAGCCCGAGGCCCTCGGACATTTCGTTCGCTTTACCGAATCGCTGAAGTCGGCGCTGCCGGAGCGACTCTCCGAGCTGGTCGCATTGACGGTTTCGAGCAAGTTGGAAAATGAATACGAACGCGTTCAACACGAACGATTGAGTCTGAAGCTCGGCTTTTCGCGGGACTGGATTCGCCAGATCGAGGATCTGACACCCGAAGCATCGAACCTGCTGGAAGCAGATGAACGCGCCGCTCAGACACTCGTACTCTCGGTCGTCGAGAGCATGGGCCGTGCTTCGTCGCAGGCGGCTTCGGACTTCGCTGCGCTGGTGGGACCTGAACTGCTCGTCGGCGTGTTGCTGGCGACCGGTCGCTACCTGGCTCATGCCGCCCTTTGCAACACGATCGGAATCGCAGCGCCATTCCGTTCACCAATTGGAGAAGAATCGTGAATCCGCCAATCTGGATCTCCGAACGCGACGTCGAGAAGCTATCGATGGCCGAAGCGGCCGAAGCGTTGCGCAAAGGGCTTCGCCGCGAAGCCGAGTCCGAGGCGGTCAACCTCGAGAAGACGCATGTCGGTGTCGGGGGTGGCGCCAATATGCATGCGATCGGTGCAGCCTTCCCCACGGATGCACTCTGCGGCATCAAGGCATGGGTCCATACCAAGGGCGGGGCCAATCCGATCGAACTCTTGTGGGACAGCCAGGATGGCCATCTATTGGCCGTGATCGAAGCCTTCGCGTTAGGTCAGCTCCGCACGTCGGCGATCGCAGGCATTGCCACGGACGTGCTCGCGCTTCCGGAGGCGGACGAGCTCGCGATCTGTGGCGCAGGCAAACAGGCGCTCGCGCAGGTGGCGACCGTGGCGTCGGTTCGCCGGCTCTCCCGGGTGCGTGTCTTCGGGCGCGATGTTGAACGGCGAGAGAAGATGTGCGGACGAATCGAAGCAGAGTTGGGCTTGCGGGCCGAAGGCTTTGGTGAGGTGGACAAGGCCGTCGCAGACGCCCCCATCATCACGACCATCACGCGTGCCGCCGAACCCTTTCTCGAGAGCGGGATGGTTTCGCAGGGATGCCATATCAATGCCATGGGTGCGATCAGTCGAGAGCGTGGCGAGTTCGCAGCCGAGATCTTGAATCGCTGCTCGACCATTACGGCCGACAATATTCCCCAGGCGCGTGCCTTGGCGAGTGAGTTCAGGACCTTCTTCGGGGATGACGACGAGGCCTGGCAGTCGGTCGTGCCGCTTTGTCAGCTGGTCGATCGATCGGATGCTCGTCCGTCGACCGCGGACGTCACGCTTTTCAAGTCCCTGGGAATGGGCATCTCGGATCTCTCCCTGGCAAGGGAAGTCTACGATCGCGCGAAGGCGAGCGGGAGCGCGACGGAGCTGCCGATTCCGAAGCCTGCGCCGCTTCGCTTTCGGCCGTCTACACCTCAGACAACACCTCAGACGTCCGAGGCCGACGCGAACGGAACCGCCAAGCCATGATTCGTTGCCGAATAGATCGAGACCAGGGGTCTCGAAGACCCTCGCTCCAGACAACCAAGAAGGTGTATCGCCATGACTGAAGAAAACGCTCGCTTTGAAGAAGTCGACACGGCGTTCACGCCCGAGAACGAAGCGTGGCGGCCCGTGATCATTCGGCGTGAGGAGATCGAAGCGGAGGCGGCCAGGCTCGCTGCCCTGGCTTCGCGACCCGATGGCCTGCGCGAATCCCGGATCGTGCACTCGCGATCGGCTACGCGCGGGTTGGGCCTGGCGCCGGGAATCGAGGTTCGCTTGAGCGTGCTGCTACCCGGGGAGCGGACGACGGTGCGGCGACATAACGCAACGGAAGTGAATTTCTGCATCGCGGGAACCGGGGTGACGGAGATCGCCGGCCGTAAGGTCGACTTCAAGCAATACGATGTCTGGAATCATCCAGGATGGTCGAGCTATGTCCATTCGAATCCCGGAAGCGAAGTGCAGATTCGTCTGACGTATTCGAATGCGCCGCTTCTGCGTATGTTGAATGTCTATCAGGTGGACGAAAAGAATCTCGCGCAGGGCGGGGTAGGCGACGAATCCTCCGACGCGCCTTCGGGCACTTCGACGAACCCATTTGGAACCTTCGCCTTGGCGGATGGTTCGGCTCGCCTCATGCCTTATGAGACGTTGATCAGTCCTCCGGTCGTTTCTTCACCCGTTCTCCACTGGCCCTGGCTCGAGGTGCAGGAACACCTTGACAAGCTCACGGCGCTGGGTTCGAAATACAAGGGCCGACGACTCTACCTTCTCTACAACGAGCGAACGGGAAATACGAACGGCACGACGCCGAGCTTCTTTGCGACGATGTGTGTTCGGCCGCCCGGGATCGTCGATCGTCCCCATCGCCATGTCTCCGCTTCCATCAACTACTACTTCTCGGGTGCCGGTTACAGCACGGTGGCCGGAGAACGATATGAATGGGCGGCTGGAGACCTGATGCTGTCTGCGCCCGGTTGGGCCGTACATAATCATGCCTCGAAGGAGGAGGGTCCGGTCTACGAACTCACCATTCAGGATCAGCCCTATCACATTCATCTCGAGAGCCTCTTGTGGCAGGAAGAGTTGCGGAACCCGCCGATCCTCCTCGGTACGCAGGCCGGCTTCTCGACGAATCGAGGAGAGGTTCAGTGAGCGCTGCAAACCTGGATCGTTTGCGAGGCTCGTTCCCGCCCCTGGTTACACCCTTTCGTAAGGGCGCCATCGACTTCGATAGCTATGCCTCGACGATCGAGCGACAGATCGAAGGCGGCAGCCACGGGATCCTGGTCAATGGAACGACGGCAGAGCCAAGCACACTCAGCGTCACCGAACGAAATGAACTCGTCACGCTGGCCACGAAGACCGTGGCAGGCCGGCTGCCGGTGGTCGCAGCGACCGGTTCACAATCGCTCGCAGAAACGATTGAGCTCACCGACCATGCTGAAGCCGCCGGTGTGGACGCAGCTTTGATCGTCACGCCCTACTATATTCGCCCGCCTCAACGCGGCCTCGTCTCGTATTTCCAGTCGTTATGTGAACGCGTCGAATTGCCGGTGATGATCTATCACATCCCGGGCCGTGCAGCGGTTTCGATGGAGGTCGAGAGCTTCGCGCGCATCAAGGAGACCTGCCCGAATCTGGTCGGTGTGAAACACGCTTCGCCCGATCTGGGATTCGTCACCAAACTTCTACGCGAACTCGGTGAGGATTTTCGAGTCTTCGTGGGTCTCGAGGAACTCTCCTTCCCGATGCTCTGCGTTGGCGCTGCGGGCTTGATGAATGCGGTCGGGAATCTGGATCCGGGCCGCGTGGCGGCGCTGTATGAGGCCGTGGCGGGCGGTGATCTGAAGGGCGGTCGAGCACTCGCCAACGAACTGGCTGAGCTGTCGGATGCGATCTTCTTCGAGACCAATCCGATTCCTTTGAAATACATGCTTAGGCGCCTCGGCATTCTGCCGGCCAACGAGCATCGTTTGCCCATGGCCTCGGCAGAGCCAGCACTCGAAGAGCGGCTCGATAGCGTGCTCCAGCGCGCCGGGCTCCTATGAGCGCCGGAGGGACGAGAACAGTCATGCCGGAAAGTGATTCAATCTGGTCCGTCGAAGGCACGCACCGCGTTCCCTATCGCGTCTATACGGATCCCGAAATCTATCGCGGGGAACTCGAGCGCATTTTCCAGGGGCCCTATTGGAATTTCGTCGGCCTCGAAGCAGAGATTCCCAATCCCGGAGATTTCCGCACCACGCGGATTGGCGAGTCGTCCGTGATCGTTGTCCACGGCAGCGATGGCGTGATTCGTGCCCTGCAGAACAAGTGTGCCCACCGCGGGCTCGAGGTCTGCAAGAGCGGCCACGGAAACGTGAAGACCTTTCAATGCCCCTATCACCAATGGCGCTACGGACTGAATGGTCGATTGCTCGGCGCGCCGATGTCGAAAGGTGTGAACGGGCAGGGCGGCATGCCCGACGACTTCAAGCGGAAGGACCACGGACTCAACGAACTGCGATTGACTTCGCGCGGAGGCGTGCTCTTCGCGAGCCTTGGGGATCCGGCCGAATCGCTTGAGACCTATCTCGGACCGAAGATGATCCGGTGGTTCGATCGTGTTTTCGACGGCCGTGCGTTGCGCCTGATCGGTATCTCTCGGCAAAGGATTCCCGCGAATTGGAAGTTGATGTTCGAGAACATCAAGGATCCCTACCACGCGAGCCTCCTGCACGTCTTTCTGGTGAGCTTCGGGCTCTTTCGCGCGGACAATCCTTCCGCGACAGAGATGGACGAGACGGGCCGTCACAGCGTCCTGACTTCTTGTCGAAGCGCCGCAAAAGACGCCAGTACACCCAACCAGGCGACGGCCGAGATGGCTTCATTCCGCGAAGACCTGAAACTCAAGGATGAGAAGCTGCTCGATATCGTGAAGGAATTCGATGGGCCAGAGACGGTCGTGATGCAAACCATCTGGCCGAACCTGATCGTTCAACAACAGGCAAATACCCTGGCCACGCGGCAGATCATTCCCCGCGCCCCGGACTCCTTCGATCTCGTCTGGACGTTTTTTGGGTACGCCGACGACGACGACGCGATGTGCGCACGTCGGCTGCGACATGCCAATCTGATGGGGCCGGCGGGTTTTGTTTCGATGGATGACAGCGAGGTCATGGATGCTGCGCAGCGAGGCATCGCCGCGGATTCCACCGGTGACGCGGTCGTCGAGATGGGCGGACGTGGCACGGAGGACCAGGATCATATCGTGACCGAGACGGCGATTCGCGCCTTCTACGCCTACTACCGAAAGGTGATGGACTCGTGAGCGAAAAAATCAGCCTCGAGCTTCGCGCCGAAGTCGACGACCTCTATGCGCGCTATGCGATGATTCTCGACGAAGGCCCACTCGATCTGTGGCCCTCGCTCTTTCTGGTCGATGCGAGCTACCGCGTCGTCACGCGGGAGAACCTCGATCGAGGCCTTCCGCTCGCACTCATCCTGTGCGAAAGCCGGGCAGCGATCGAGGACCGTGTCTACGCAATCGAAAACACGACCTTTGCTCTTCCTCGACAAACTCGTCATTTGATCAGCAACTTCGTTGTGACGCCCGCCGACACGGCGGACCAATGGGGGATCGAAGCGAATTTTGCGGTCTTCGAGTCACTCGAGGAAAGACCGACCCTTTGTCACTCGACTGGGCGCTACCGCGATCTCCTGGCGCGGGACGATGCGGGTGCATTGTGCTTTCTGCAGAAGGTCTGTGTCTGCGACTCACCGCTCGTGCCGAACTCTTTGATCATTCCGCTTTGACGCGTCTGATCTCGTTCATTGATTTCCGACTTCAATCAGTCTGATCTGCGAAAGGAAAACCTCGATGACGGCCACCGAGCTGACGATTCCAGAGCCGAGTCCGAATCGGCCCCCACTGAAGGTGAACCTCTTCGACTACGCGAAGAATACGGCGACGACTTTGGCGCCGCTCTTTCCCTATCTCGATGAAGGTTCGATCGTTCCCTGCATCACGGTCCAACGCGGCGGGGAAGGGCGACGTTATGGTCGCTTCCAACATATGAACAGTGTCGATGAAGTGATCATGATGTTTGGTACGGCCGGTGGCATGATCTACGTGGGGCCGAAATTGCACCCGGTCAGTACACCTTTCGACGATCCGGAGTATCCCTTCGACGCAACGCTTGCTCTGATCACTCAACGCCAGTTGATCGGCAAGCCACAGCGTGAGGAATATCGCTTCCTTTGCGACGGTTGTGATAGGCGATTGTCCATCGCCGCCTTCGACGCTACGCCGCGAAAGCGCGGCGAGGCGCCCGGCGACGAAGATCTCTTCCCAACGCTTGTCGAAGGCTATCGCGCGGCGCGGGAACACAATGCGGATGAAGAGAACCTGCGCTGTTCTCATTGTGGGCATCTGAACGAACGCTTTCCCTTCGAGACCTGGGGCTGGGATGTCTACACCGAACAGGGGCAGATTGCCGCCAGGATGAAAGCCGCAACGATCGCTGCGATCGCCCCACCGGATTCGACCGCGAAGACCACGAACGGAGGCGACCGATAATCATGGGCAAAGACTTCATGGCCTTTACCTATCAGCTGGCGGCGAACTGTGGTCCCTACGACGAGGCGCCCGTCCTCCCCGACAACTACGACATTCAGCTCACGTTGAGCCGAAACGATCGAGCCCAGCCCTTCCATTTGATCTGCGAACACGACAGCGTGATCGTCACCATGTCGGGAAGCGGGCGAATCGAATTCAAGGGGACAACTGTCCAACATGAGGACTACGCACTCGGCGACGTGATTTACGTCCCGGCCGGCACACCGCACCGGATCCTGCCCTCGGAAGAATCGATTCACCACCGTTTCAAACTTCCGGAGTCGAAGGTCGAAGGGCTCGCCTGGTATTGCGACGGTTGCGCCGAGGAGATCCATCGCGACGTCTGGTCACTCGAAGACTGCCCGCCTCAAGAGGGGTACCTGCGCGCTTGCGAGGCGTTCAACGCGGACTCGGCGCTGAGACGGTGTAAGGCGTGCAGCACAGAGCATGCGAAGATCGATCTGGGCGACTATCGCTGGGAACAGATTGCCGCGGAGCAACGACGTGAGGGTGCGGGCTGACGGGTCGCGGTTGTTGGAGACCGGCCGGTCTGGACAACTGTGCGTCGAAGCCGATATGCGCTTCGTCGTGACGACAACCGACGTCGCGATGCGAAATCTATTGCCTCGCTTTTCAAGCTCCGCCATTTTGCGGCGATCTGGAGGCGGATCGTCTTGAGAATGAAGCGCAGCAATCCCGACGGGTGTTTCTGAAATTGCGAAACATCAGGCGAGCCATGTGAGGCGTCGCCCGATAGCTGCCCTCGCGCTGGCCGTGTCCGATGTTGATACCGAGTGCGGGGTGCTTCGAGGATCAGGCCGGGTGGGGCGGAGACGGAGACAGTAGTCGGGGTCATTCCGTCGGGTACCGGTTCCCCGTTGATGTGCATGCCTCAAGGGGGGCACCAGGCCGCCGATCGATAGAAGACGACGACGGACTTGGAGCGGCCTCGACTCTCGTGATAGTCGACGAGTTGACCGGCGGCGTCCGGGAGCCGAAAGTTTGGAAGTCGCTCCCCAATGTCTGGTCCAGTCGAATGTCCGGCTGGCAGACCGGCCCGAGCGGGGTGTCCGAGTGGGGCGGGCGCGTCGAAGCCGTGGTGGTCACGTTCTATCATCTTCGCGATTCGAGCCCTCGTCGCGGTGTTAGTAATATGACACCGTTCATGTCAATACATGCTACATGTTCCCAGATCGCGAGGCGCCTGATGTCCATCATTGAAACACTGCTCCCCAAGCAAGCCAGCAACGACTTCCGCGGAGGCGCAATTCCCTTCTATGGATTCTGCCTGCTGTTGCTGCCGATCACGTTTCGGGTATTGGTGCATTTCTTCAAGTCGGATAGCGGTGTGAACTCGATCGCCTCGATTCATCTCTTTCCCGGGGATCCCGATCCGAATGTCGTGATCCACATGTACAGCTCACTTTGGGGAAGCCAGCAGGCCATCACGCTTCTGATCTATTGCGCCGTGCTCTATCGCTACCGGAATCTCATTCCGCTCATGTTCCTGCTGATGATCGTCGAGATCGGCTTTCGCATGATTGTCGGGACGCTTCACCCGCTGACCGACGAGTTCTTTGTCCGGACGCCGCCGGGGAAGATCGGGAATCTTCCGATGGCGATCTATTCACTGGCCATGCTCACTCTCGCACATCGAAATGTCATCGCGGCGAAGTGAGTCTAGAGCGTTAGTTTTCCGCTCCAGGGAAGCTGCTTGAAGGCGAGTGTCAGTCCAAGAACGAAGAGGTCATTGTCTTTGTATTTTCCGCTCACGGTGGCGTTGCGAACGTTGCCCTTGCCCAGGTTGATATAGACGAAGGACGCGCCAAGTGTCGTTGTTTCGCTCAGGTCGTGCTGAAAGCCGAAGGCGAAGCGAATCTGCTTGTCGACAGGGAGGGATGTCGTTCGCGACTTGTTCTTGAGTCCGGAGGTGTCGTACATGATTCCGGTCTGGAGAAGCCAGTCTTCGTTCAACTGGTAGTTCGCGCCAAATCCGATCTTGTAGGTATCCTCGAAACCGAGTGCCGCACCGGTCGTAATTCCGCCGAGTGTGACTTGGAGCTTGTCTGCGGTGCTCCAATCCTCCCAGTTGAATGTTCCAAGCAATGCGACTCGATCATTCACCTGCCAATGGGCGCTCACCTCGACGAATTGCGGAAAGGGCAATTCGGTCGAAAGGTTAGGTGTAAGCCCGAGAGGCAGACGGGTCTTGCCTCGAAGTTTGAAATCAGTTTCTGAGTTGTAGTAGACCGAGACCGATAGGGTGTCGGTCGGGGCGAGGAGCAGCCCCACCCGACCCCCGGCCGCCCAATCGTCTAGGTCTTTGAGTCGAACTCCACGTTCGGGTCCCGGAGCGAGCGCGGGAGGGACTCTCAAGTCCCAATCAAGAGTCGCGTAACTCGCGACCGGGCCGCCCCCGACCGACAGCCAATCGGTGACTCGAACGGCCACGATCGGCGAGATCGTAAGGACAGTAAGCGAAAGCTCCGTTACCTCGAATCGCCCCGACCAATTGTTGTTTGGATCGAGTGCCGCACCGGCCACTGCGAACATGCCAAGTCCGAAGCGGACACGATCGGAGACTTTGTGGACATAGCTAAAGCTTGGCAGCAAGGCCGGTACGGACTGATTGCCTCCGCTCTCGGTCCCGCTCGGCGATGTTGAATCGGCATCGAAACGAACGTTTCCCAGGACGGCCGAAACCCCGGTCGCGAAGGCGTGGTCCTCGAGTTTGGTCATCGTGGCTGGATTGTGGATCGATGCCGAAGCATCCGGAGCCCAGGCGCCTCGACCGGCCCCCGCATTCGCCTGCGAAGTCGTCGAGAACTCATTCGTGTAGAGACCACCGGCGTGCGCCGAGATCGCCGGAAATGTCGAGGTGAGGACGAGGAGCGCGAAGGCTGTAGCGGCTTCGAAGGTTTTGAAGGATTTAAGGGTTTTGACAGCTCCGTCGAACTCGAAGCGGCGGCGCATTCCCTCCGCACGTTTGTCGCGCTGCGGCCTGGTCGAAAATTGTACGGGAAGCGAGGTCTCGAGCATCTATCTGTTCTCCGATCAGGTATTCAGGGCAGCGGGTCGACAAAGCGCCTGCCAGGTTCTCGAGGTCATAGCATCTGAGGGTTGTTCAGCATGCGAGACGATCAAATTGTACTCAATTCTGGCTGAGCAAGACAAGGTTGAACTAAAACGATGCGAGCGAATCGGGCTCGTGGCCTCGACCCCGAACAAGGGCCGGACCCCAAGCAGGCTTGGCGGAGGCCTCAGGGCAGGTCCTCGTCAGTCTGAAGCCGAACAGAGAGGCCAACTGCGGTACGCCAATTCCTGCGAGTCTTTCCCGAGTCGTTGTGGCACTCGATTGGCGCGCGGCTCATGATAGTCGCCCGACCGCCGATGCGTCATAGGAATAGAGGGAGTCGACGCGATCCG
The DNA here is from genome assembly GCA_964565565.1 of uncultured Spirochaetaceae bacterium. GTDB lineage: Bacteria > Myxococcota_A > UBA9160 > UBA9160 > UBA4427 > UBA4427. Next base: position 22,175 of record CAZMFM010000085.1, read on the forward strand.
CGAGCCGGCTTCCGGCAACCCGCATCCCGACGTTCCGAAGCCAGGCCTTGGGACCGGCCATGTGATGGAGCGTCTTGTTCTTGCGCGAACCGAGTTGAATCCCCGCGGTTCGCGCCATCCGGAGCCTTTCGTAACGGCAGAGTGCCTTCGAGACGTTTGCTTCGCCGCCGACACATTCGGCCAACACTGCGGCATCTTCGATTGCCATACAGGCTCCCTGCGCCATGAATGGCAGTGTCGGATGACAGGCGTCACTAAGGAGCGCAACACATCCATCGGTCCATCGTGCCATCGGGTCACGATCGAACAACGCCCATTTGAAACACTTCTCGGGGTCGATCGCACCGATCAGGGACTGGACCGTCGCATTCCAGCCTGCGAAGTCGTCGATGAGTTCAGCCTTCTCGCCGCGCTCCGTCCACGAGTCGATTTCCCAACCGGTCTTTTCGACGACCGCGACGCAATTGATGAGATCACCGTCGCTGACGTAGTAGTGCACGAAGTGGGCGCCCGGGCCCATCCAATTGGAAGCGACGGGACGCTCGTCGGCGTCGCGAACCGCTTCCGCCGGAACGAGTGCGCGCCATGCCACACAGCCCGTGAAACGAGGGGCCTCCTCTCCGAATAACACCTCGCGCACGACCGATTTTATCCTGTCTGCGCCGATGAGCATGTCGGCGTGGAAATTGCGACCATCGGTGACGACTGCGCTTGCTCCCTTCTCCAAGAGTTCTACTCGGGTGCAGGCCGCGCCGAGATGGAGTTCAACGCCGGTTGTTGCATCGACGGATTCTGCCAAAACGGCATGTAGGTCGGCGCGATGCATGTGTAGATAGGGGGCACCGAATCTTTTCTCGACGTCGCGACCGATCGGAAGGCGTGTGAGCAGTTGACCGCGCCGCCAGCTGCGTAATTCGACCGCTTCCGGGCGGAATGCGCGCTCCGCGAGAGGGCTTTCCAAGCCGAGTGCATACAATACGCGGGTCGCATTGGGGCTGATCTGGATTCCGGCACCGACTTCGCCAAACTCGACTGTCGCTTCGAGAATCGTCACGTCGACGCCTTTGCGCGCCAGCGTCAATGCGGTCGTCAGGCCGCCAATCCC
>CAZMFM010000086.1:0-8456 GCA_964565565.1 uncultured Spirochaetaceae bacterium
GGACGTCTGTGCGGCGAATGGACAGGAGCCTGTGCATAGTGCTTCGCACGGTCCTTCCCAACGGGCCTTATTGACTCGGAGCTTGCCGACTCGAAGAACAGTCGGTGTGGTCCTGTGCCACAAGGCCAGGCCACAACATCGCTCCCCACCAACATTCCAAGGTCCACTTTCTCGAACCACGGTCACTCGACTAGAGAGCCTCGGGTAGAATCGGCCATCCCGGAGAGAAGACCATGTTTCCAATTCATTTTCATCGCGCATTTCTAGTCTGCGCAGCGAGCCTCCTGCTCCTTTCCTGCGCTCACAACTATGCGCTCGACCGACAGATGCAGTCCGGCGCTCTCCCATCAAGCGCCTCGGTCTACGTTTCTTTGCCCGAGCCCGGGCGTTATGGCCAAAAGGTCTATGAGCAATCGGGAAGGCAGACGGGGGAGGCGATCGCTCAGGCCTTCGCGCCCCATGTCGCCGCGGTGATTCTCGGGACGGGGGTCGAGTCGGCGGAGGCCGCGCGTTCCTCCGCCCGAGCGCAAAGTGCGAGTCACCTCGTCTATCCCACGATCACAAGCTGGGCGGACCGAGCCACCGAGTGGACGGGCGTTCGCGATCTCATGCGGGTAGAGATTCGGGTCTATGAAGTCGCCTCGGGCAAGTTGGTCGACGCCGCGGAGATTTCTGGCAAGAGCCGTTTGGGGACGTTCGGAGGCGACCATCCTCAAGACATGCTCGACCGGGCGGTGGGCGACTACGTCTCGGCGCTCTTTGCCGGCGGGAAGCGCTGATCACCCGTTCGTTCCTTTCGGTCTATTGAGGAGTCAAGACATGCCGCACCCCTTTCTTCGCATAACAAGATTGCTTCTTGTCCTGACACTCCTGCCGAGTTGCGGGGTGAAGACCTTCGACAACGCTTTCGAGCCTGCGCGGCCCTTGGACTTGCAGGGCGGGCGCGTCGCGTCGATCGAGGTGAGTGGCGCACGCGATGCGCGACCGCTCGGCGGCCGGTCGATTGTCGCTCCCTATTTTCTCGTGCTGATCCCTTTGGTTCCCTATGGCCATCAACAATTCTCTCCCGAGAGTGCCGTGATGTCGGCGACCTTGACGAAGGACAATATGCTCGACGAAGTGGTGAGCGTCGTCGTGCGGGATCTGCAACATGCGGGGGTGGCCGACCAGGTGCGAAGACACGGGATCGATCTTCGGAATCTCGGAGAAGCGAGCGGGGGTGACGCGCGCAGTTACGAACTCAAGCTGACCCTCGACGAAGGTATCTATCACCGCAACGCGACGCTCTATGGCGTTTCGCTGGCCGGGGCCTTGTTCTGGATGATCGGGTTTCCGGTCTCCTATGGCAGCGCCGAATTGGCCCTGACCGCGGAACTCTTCGATCCAGATGGCAGGTCGCTCGGTAAGCAGAGTTTTCGGGAAAAATCGGGCGCCACCGAATGGCTCTACCGCCCGGCACCCCAGGCCTATTCGCCCGCGATGCCCCGGGCGTATGGCGAGATTTCGCCGCAGCTCCGTAAATTCGTTTCGACCACGCTGGGCCGCGAGTAGCCGGGCAGCTCCGCCTTCGGCGCAGCGCCTTGATGAGCGACTCGTTATTCAGGCAACGAAAGGACGATTCTCGAGGAGTAGTCTTCGAACTGGACGCTCTTGCAGACGCGGCTGCTGGTTGGTCCACCCCTCCGCGTGTTGGCCAATGGCGCAGGTCGCATTCAGGTTGTCGTGTTAGTGGATGGGCGTCCGCAGGTGATCGAAGACTAAACGTTCGTTGTGGCCGTAGCCTAAGGGCGTAGCGTGTTCAGAGGGCCGACTGGCCAGGTTGTTTCTCTTCTGCCTCGACCTCTGCTGCACGTTCTGGGTCGCGGCGCCCATTCTCGTTGCACCTGTGTCTACGGACAGCTCAAGAACTCATATCCGCATTGTCCCGTTTCGGAATCCCGCGTGCATTCCGACGATGGTCCGCTCACATTCATGCCATCAGAGCACAGGATATTCGATGGCCCGGGAGAGGCGCGGCAACCGATCTGCGACAGATCGCAGAGTTCGCGTCCGACTTCGAAAATATTCGAGTAGGTGGCGAAGTTGGCGGCGCAGTGGGCTTCGGACAGTGGCACGCCGAGCTCGCAACCCGCCGAGTAGTCGTATCGGAGTCGATAGACGCCGCTTTCCCTCGGAATCGTGAACTCGATCGAGTCGGTTTCGTTTCGGCCGACCGGGATCGCGATGCCCTCCCAGAGACAGACGAAGGGTGGGCCGACGAAGGACCAGGCGCCGTCGAGACTTTGTTCGAATACGAAGGGCGCGCAGCCCGAGAGGAAGAGCGTGCCATCGCCGGAGTTCAGGAACGTTGCGATGCCCGATTCGCCGGCGATGTAGAAATCGCGATCGGTCTCCGCATAGGCAAGGCTTCTCTCCTCACCGGTCGAGACGGTCAGCGTGAGTCCGCCCGCGGCATTGGGTGGCTGCGTAATCGGGGCTCCGGATCGCAGATAGACCGAAGTCTCCGCGTCGCCGCAGCCTGTCATAACGAGGAAGGCGATCGTTGCGACAACCATCTGCGCTAGAGGGCGAAGGGGTCGCCTTGCTGTCCGGGCGAACGCCTGGTCAGGGTCGGGGGATGACATGTTGCGATTTTGCCCCAAGCCGATCGATTTCTCAAGGCCAATCGCCAGTCACTAGATCGCCTGCTGCCTGCCGTCTGTTGCGCACGCGTGAAGCGCTCGCCCCGATCAATCCGCTCAGCGCCCTCGAGGTCATCTCGAACCGCTGCGGGTATTCAAGACTTTCGCAAGCGTCGAATCCACGTTCGCGAATGGATCATCCCCGGCCATTCATGACGTTGGCCGCCTGGGTCTGCTTTGGATGTTCGTTCCAGCTCCAGATCCGGATCCGCGGTTGCCGGGGATATTGCGCAAGGTTGGTCGCCGATCTTCGTTAGGCGCCACGATTTCGTCTGGGGGCGCGACGGCAGGCGGTTGATCCTTCTCCGATCGTCCTATAGTTCGAGCGACAACGAGCGACAACGAGCGACAACGATCGATGGAGTGAGACCCGATGTTCGACTTATCCGACCGAGTGGCCCTGGTCACTGGAGCTGGCCAGGGCATTGGCGCCGGGATCGCTCGCCAGCTCGCCGCACAAGGAGCCACCGTTGCGGTCAATGACCTCGTGCTCGATCGGGCGAAGGCGACTGCCGCCGAGATCCTCGAGGCGGGCGGTCGCGCGCACGCGATCTCCTTCGACGTGACCGATTATGCGTCGATTGTTTCCGGCGTCGAAGAGATTGCGGCCGAACTCGGTGCGGTCGACATCCTGGTCAACAACGCGGGCGTACCCGAAAAGATGGGGATGGCGCCGTTTCGCGAGACGACGCCGGCGGATTGGGTGCGCGTGATCGACATCAATCTCTACGGGGTTCTCAACTGCAGTCGCGCTGTAATCGACGGTATGTGCGACCGGGGCTTCGGTCGCGTGATCACGATCTCTTCCGGCGCAGGCACTGCCGGGGTCGGGATCGGTGTGAGCGCCTACGGCGCGGGGAAGGGCGGCGGGCTCGGATTCATGCGCAATCTTGCACTCGAAGTGGCGCGCAAGGGGGTGACCGCGAACAGTCTTGCGTTGGGGCTCATGAATAATGTGCCCTCGGAAATCCTGCCGGCGATCGAGAAGTCAATTCCGGTCGGGCGCGCCGGGCAGCCCGACGAGGTCGGCGCCTGCTGCGTCTATCTGGCGTCGGACGAGGCCGGGTGGATGACGGGACAGACGATTCAACTCAACGGCGGATCGGTCACGACTTGAGCGGGCCTGAACGACTCGCACGACCTGCACGACCTGCACGACCTGCACGACTCGTACGATTCGAGCGAGAGGATGGGAGAGGCTGAGATGGGCTGTTGCGAGGGCAAGAATGCGTTGGTGACGGGTGCGAGTCGTGGTATCGGGCGTGCGATCGCGGGCCGTTTGGCGGCGGAAGGGGCGAACGTAGTCGTTTCGGCCTCGCGCCCGGGAAGTCACGGCGATCTTTCAGGCACTCTCGAAGAGGCTGTCGAGGAGATTGGCCGATCGGGCGGGCGCGTCGCGATGGTGGTTGCGAATCTCGTCGACGAGCAAGCACGGTCGGATCTGATTGCGCGCGCAGAGTCTGCGATCGGTCCCCTCGACATTCTCGTGAATAACGCCGCCTTCGGAAGCTTCAGCCTGCCGAGCGAGACGACGCTTGCCGATCGCCGGAAGATGCTCGAAGTGAATCTGAATGCGCCCGTCGATCTGGCGCAGCAGGTGTTGCCGGGAATGCGCGAGCGGGGTTCGGGCTGGATACTCAGCATCGGGAGCGGATCGGATACGCAACCCCCTATGCCCTATCGCGGCAGCCAGGATGCCGCACATCTGATCTCCGCCTATGGCGCGACGAAGGCATCGCTGACTCGCTATATGGTCGGGCTCGCGCATGAAGTCACGGGCGATGGCGTCTTCGTGAACGTGCTCAGCCCGGTTTCGATCGTGCTGACGCAACATGCGTCGCGCTTCGTCGGCGAAATGGCGAAGAACAACCCGGACATGGTCGAACCGATCGAGGTGATGGTGGAGGCGGCGCTCGAGCTTTGTTCGGCGCGTCATGTCGGGCAGGTGGTCTTCAGTCGCGAGCTGCTTCATCGCGTCGCGCGTCCCGTGCACTCCCTCGACGGCCAACACGTGACCGGCGATTCGTTCCTGCCGGCGGATCTGGAAGCGGTCCTTTGTTGAGCGCCCAGGACTCGAGAGACCCCGGATTGAGGTCACTTTGATCTTTCTCTTCGATTGGCAGAATTATTGGAAGATGGTTCGGCTGGCCTGGAACGAACCCAGTCGCCGGGCCAGCGTCTACTTCCTGACGATCCTGTTGCTTTGGGTTCCCCCCGTCGCGATGTTTCACGCCATCTGCTTCTTTCTTGATGGACTCCTCTTCCCCGGTCTCTGGCGCACGGAGATCAAGGAGCCGGTCTTCATCCTCGGTCACGCGCGCAGCGGTACGACGCTCACGCACCGCCTGATGAGCAAGGACGACGGCCGCTTCAGCTCCTTCATGCTCTACGAGATGTATTTTCCATCACTCCTGCAAAGATGGTTGATCCGTCGTGTCGCGGCGATCGATCAGAGGTTCGGGGGACCCCTCGCGCGGCGGGTCGAGGCCTGGGACGAGCGACATTATGCGTCGACGCGGGCGAGTCACGCGATGGGGCTCACGCAGATGGAAGAAGACGATATGGTCTTCTACTACTCGATGGCCTCGGGTTTTTGGATCTCGAAGATGCCCTATATGGGGGAGCTCGATTTCTACAGCATGGATGACGTCGAGCGATGGTCGGAGAGAAAGCGGCGCCGTTGGATGCGCTTCTATCGCAATTGCGTTCGTCGTCAGCTCTATCTGAACGGCGGGGACAAAAGACATCTCAGCAAGAATCCGATCTTTGCCGGGCGGGTCGAGACCTTGATCGAGACTTTTCCGGATCTGCGCATCGTCGTTCCGCTTCGCAATCCCTATGAGACGATTCCGAGTCTGTTGAAGCTGGTGCGCGGCGGATGGAAGCGGCTCGGCTGGGATCAGGAACGACAGCGACGCTCCCTGGCCGTTCTCGCCGCACAGTCGTTTCATACCTACAAATATCCCCTCGAAGTCCTGACGTCTCATCCAGAAGTGCCGCACGCGGTCGTCGACTATCGAAAGCTGACATCCGATCCGGCCGCGACTGTCCAGGAGATCTATCAATCGTTGGGTTTCGAGATTTCTTCGACCTATCGTGACATATTGTTAGGCGAAGGAAAACGTGAACAAAAACACAAGAGTACGCATCGCTATAGCCTGGCCGAATTCGGTCTCGAGGCGGATGCGATCCACGAGGAACTCGCCGGTCTCTTCGCGCGCTTCGGCTGGGACGATGACGTGTCGGCGGTCGAAGGCCAGGATCCTGGGGGTTCGGAAGTGCCGCCAAAGACTTTTCCAGCGAACGAGGAGAATGGATAGATGTCGGGAGACGAGAGTCGAAAACAGCTTCGTGAGGCCTGGGACACGATGATCGCGGAGTTCGAGCGGGCTCGCGATGCGATCGACGATCCGGCGCTCATGCCGGCACCTGACAACGACCGCAATCTGGCCGAGGGCTACCGCTACCTGCTTGGCTTTGTCCATAGTGCCGTCGAGCGCGTCTTTCATGGCGATGTCGACCATCCCTTCATCCGCCATGCGTTGCAGATCGTCAACAAGGGCACGATCGACAACGCCGATGCGATCTATTTTCAAACGAAGATCGACGGACGGCAGCGTTACATTATTCGCGGGCAGGCCGGGGATTGCCGACATTGGTCCGGGGCGAGTCGTGGCGAGGTCGGTCGCCTCGCGCCCCAATACGTGATCTTCGAAGTGACCCAGGGGCCATTGGCTGGGGACACAGGGAGCCTGGCCGAATTGCGGCCGGGCATCAAAGCCAGCACGGGGAGGCTCGATTCGAGCGAGATCAAGGTGGAGGCCGATGGCCGCTTCGAAATCTTGCTCGCCCCCGAACGGCCGGAGGGCTATGCGGGCAACTTTATTTCGACCCATCGCACGACTCGCCGTCCGGATCCGACCGGTGTCGTCGATGGGCCCGATCGGTATGCCGACTACGTGAGTGGCCGACAGCTCTTCTATGATTGGTCGCGCGAGGACGCCGTGGCGTTCACGATTGAATCGCTCGATCACGCGGGTGTTGCGCCGGCCCCTTATGCCTCGTCACAGGCGATCGACGAGCTGGCACGATGCGGCGCGCTGGTGCGGGGGCAGATGCATTTCTGGAACGAGTTCAACACGGTCTTGCTCGAGACCTATGGCAAGCGGGACGGCGCGGTCGGGGAACGCTTCATGCCGCGCAATAAATTCAACGCGCCCAACGCCGCCTCAGGCGAGACCGGCGGCGGTCAGAGTTCGAATATCTATGCCGGTGGCGTGTATGAACTCGAGGCGGACGAGGCCTTGATCGTCGAGAGCCGGGTGAAAGTCGCACCGCAGTATGTCGGCTTCAATCTCGCGAATCTCTGGGGCGAATCTCACGACTTCGCGAACTATCAAAGCAGCCTGAATGGATTGCAGATGGAAATCGACGACGACGGCGTGTTGCGTTGGATCGTGGCCCATCGCGATCCCGGCGTGCCGAATTGGGTCGATACGACGGGGCACCGAGAGGGCTATCTGGTGCCACGCTGGGCCTACTCGGAGACACCGGCCAAGGAGGATTGGCCGACGGTGTCGGCGAAGAAGGTTCCCTTTGCCGAAATCCGGAGCCATCTACCGCAAGGCATTCGCGAAATCAGCCCCGACGAGCGCCGTGAGCAAATTCGTGAACGTCAACTTCACGTCCAGAGTCGCTACCGGGTGTTTTGATTCCCGACGACCGACGACCGACGACCGACGACTGACCGCGGGCGGGCGGGCGGATGGCGGATGGATGGATCCGAGGATCCATCCATCCGAGGACGTTAGTTGGATGGCATCCAGAGGTAGTGAAAGCCTGCCTGACTGTCCCCAAACGCACCGAAGGCTTCATTCAGGTCGATATTCAGCAGGTTCATCTGTGTCGGCATCTTCGAATAGACATTGCTGTCATAGCCGGCGTGATGGCTGTAGGTGATGACGGTCATGTCCTCGAGACCCGCAGATTCTTTGAGCATCTCGATCACTTCGTCGAGGTAGGCCACGTCATCGATCAGCTTCAGGTCCATCGCCTCTTTGGGCGTGTAGATCCGACCGTCCGCGATCGGCCGGAGCTCGTCCTCGGTCTCGTATCCGGGTCGGCCGCCTACGACGACTTCGAGAAAGCGGTCGTAGTTGGCATCGATCATGTTCTGGAAGATGAGCTGTTGTGCCTCGGTCATGGCCTTCAAGGGGTTGCCGAGATCTTTGTTCTCACCGGATTTGAAAATGATCTGGCTGTAGCCGATTTTGTCGGCGAGCTCGCCGTATTGCGGGACTCGGGCGATGACGCCGATGCTGCCGATGATGCTGGTTGGATGAGCGAAGATCTTGTCCGCGCTGGCCCCAACATAGTAGGCGCCCGAAGTGCCAAGCGACATGATGGCGGCGTAGACGGGTAGGCCTGTCTCCATCTTGAAGCTCTGAAGATCATGGTGAATGATGTCGGTCGCGGTGACCTCGCCCCCTGGCGAGTTGATGCGCAATACGATGGCTTTGATGTCCTCGTCGCGGCGGGCCTTGTTCAGCACGGCTTTGATCGTCTCCGGCGTCGTCGCTCGCTTGAAGAAGCCACGTCCTTGCCCGGATCGGATGATTCCGCTGATGTCGATGATCAGGATCTTGTCGTCTGCAAAATATCCGTCACGACTGATCTCGTTTTCCTGTAATGAGGGTGACACGGCACTCATCAGATCCAGGGTGATACACCCGGTCGAGGACAACGCCAGGGCGAAGACGCAAAGCGAAAAGAGGG
>CAZMFM010000086.1:8556-15968 GCA_964565565.1 uncultured Spirochaetaceae bacterium
GCGCGTCAATCGAACTTTTCTGTCCCGAGTGGGCAGTAAAACCACATTTGCTTCGATGCAACGGCGAAAAATCGATCCGCCTGATTGGATATACGAATGGGCGCGGCGAAAATTGCGGCTAAGTTTCGACTTTCTGATTGGTCGGTTCCTTGGTCCGCACTCTGTGGCTCGACGGATCCCTCAGGCTCGCCTTCGTGGTAGGCTAGCCGAGATGCGAATCCTGGCGATCTGCGGAAGCTTGCAGCGAAAGTCGAGCAACCTCGATCTGCTGCACTCGATCACGGCCGCCGCGGGAGAAGACGTCGAGGTTGTCATCGACGATCATTTGCGCACGCTGCCTCTTTTTGATCTCGATCTCGAAGAATCTGAAGTTCCGGCGGCCGTGACTTCGTGGCGACAGCGGCTCGCCGAGTGCGATGCCCTGCTGATTGCTTCTCCCGAGTATGGTCACAGCCTGCCGGGGGCGCTCAAGAACGGCATCGATTGGGTGATCGGGTCCGGGGAAATTCACCAGAAGACCGTTGCCATCACGACTGCGGTCGGCCACGCGGACCGCGGCGCACTCGGGTTGCGGGCGTTGCGAACGACGCTTCGAGCCATCGATGCAGAGATCGTTTGGGACGAGCCCGTCGTGCTCGGTGCGGACACGGCGAGTCAGATTCGAGCGCTCCTCGAGGCGATCGTTCGCCCTGACCGTCGAGGATGATCTGTGCGCGCTTGAACGTGAGGGTCGGAATCTTTTGGATGCGCGACAGGCTCTAATGGGCCGATTGCTGGGGAAAGACCGCTCGATCGATCGTGCGCGCGTCGAGGTCTATGCCGTGACGGGCCAGGAATCGTTTGCGCAAAGGATAGTAGGCGACGGCTGCAGCGACACCGATCGTGAGGGTGATGAGGACGCCCGACGGCAGGCCCTGGGAGAGGATCAGAATGCCGACCACGCTGCTCACTTCCGAGGCGATGAAGAAGGTCCACAGCCAAAATGGGCTCAGCTTGAACAGCGACCGTTCGTATTCATCGGGGAACTCTCGAGGCAGTCGGGTGACTGCCCAATAGATGAAGAGGCCGGGCAGGGTGGCCGCGATCGTTGCGGCGCGAGCGATGATGCTGATGTCGAGGCCTGCGATGAGTGGTCCGGCGCCGACAATCAGCATGAAGGTCAGGATCCAATGCGGGGCACCGAAACGATTCTGCTCGCCGACCCATTTGGGCAGTAGGCCATCCCAGCTCGCGACCATGAAATTGCGCGGGAGTTGGATGAACTGGGCGTTCAGGGTCGTGCAAATCGCCACGCCGGCGCCGCCGATCAAGAAATAACTCATCGCCCAGCCGGGTAGGAATTTTTCGCCCGCAACGGTGAGCGGCTGATCGATCATCTCTTGCCAGGGCGAGACGCCGACGCTGGCGAGGGCGACGAAGCCGTAGATGACGGCGACGAAGAGCGTGGCCGTCACGATGACGAGCGGGATGGTTCTTTCGGGGTGATGTGTTTCGCCGCCGAGGCCGACGATCATCGCCGCACCGCCCGTCGCGAACTTCAACAGGAATACGGCGGAGACGAATCCCATCAAGCCCTTCGGAAACATCGGCGTGAGTAACTGCGGATCGACCCTCGGCATGGCGAAGCCGGCGTAGATCGAGAGCGCGGATAGCAATACGAGGACGAGTACAATTTGTACGCGCGAGGCGAGGGACAAGCCGAAGAGGTTCGCGGCAAAGAGCACGGCGATCACGACGATGCCCCAGCCATTGATCGACAAGATGGGAAAGAGGGGGTTGAGATAGAGGCCGAAGGAACTGCCGTAGAGGCTCAGGGTGATGCTGGCCAGGAGAATCAGCATCAATACGACCGAGCCGAGCCATCCATTTCCCAAACGGGAGGACCAGACATAGTAGGCGCCAACGACCGGTAGGGTCGCCCCGGCCACCATGATCAAGACCGAGACGATCAACACCAAGACGGCGGCGGCGAGATAGGCAAAGATCACGGCAGGACCGGTCATGCCGATCGCGACACCCGTCAAGGCGACGACGCCGGCGCCAATGATCTGGCCGATGGCGATGAAGAGGACGTCCCAGAAGGACAGAACGCGCTTCAGGTCGGCAGAGGAATCTGTCATCATGTCCTTGGCTTGGGTTCGGGCGTCGAAACGGTCGAAACGGGCGTAGCGGTCGGGCGTGTCCGCGAAGATCGATTCGGCCTGACGGTGAAACCTGACAGCAGATGACACAGCAAGGCAGCGCAATTAACAAGGAGTCGAAGCGATGAAAATTTTCACGAAGCTACTCGCGTTCGCTGTCAGCGTCGCTGTCTTGGCCGCGCCCGCGCCTGCGCTCTCCTCGGCTGACGCGGACGATGCCTCGAAGCAGGCGATGCGGGTACTCGACGAGTTCATGGCCGCGTTCAACGCGCGGGACGAGAAGGCCTGGATGGCGACCTTGCATTTTCCTCATGTCCGCGTCGCCGGTGGCGTGACGCAGCTGACCGCGACGCCTGAGGTCATGATGTCGGAGTTCGACTTCGAACGATTCGCCGAGCGATTCGATTGGCATCACAGCGCCTGGCTCTCGCGCGAGACCGTGCAGTCCGGCCCGGACAAGGTGCATGTCATCGTTCGATTCGCGCGCTATCGCGCAGATGGAAGCGTGAGCGCCGAGTTCGATTCGCTCTATATCGTGGCCCGGCGAGAGGGCCGATGGGCCGTGGCGGGCCGATCGAGCTTTGCACCGTGACGGATTGGCGGAATATAGACAAACAATTTTTGAAAGCGGGAGAACGAAAATGGATCTGACTTCGATGACTGGGAAGACCGCACTCGTCACTGGTTCAGCCAGCGGAATTGGTTTGGAAACCGCGCTCGCCTTTGCTCGTCGAGGTGCGGACCTGATTCTCTGTGACCTGGATGAAGGCGGGCTCGCCTCGGCTGCCGAACGAATCGAGGCCCTCGGCCGCAAGGTGTTTACGCGTCGGGTCGACGTTGCGAGCGAGGCGGAGATGCGAGCCTTCGCCGACGAGGTCCACCGACGCGTCGAAGCCGTGGATGTCTTGATGAATAACGCCGGCGTGGCCATCGGGGGGCCCTTCCTGTCGACCTCGCTCGAGGACTGGAACTGGATTCTCGGGATCAACACGATGGGCGTTGTGCACGGCTGTCATCTATTCATTCCGAAAATGGTGCAACGCGGAAAGGGCGGACACGTGATCAACGTCTCGTCCGCCGCCGGCTACAGCGCGACTTCAGTGTTGGCGGCCTACAACGCGACGAAATTTTCCGTACTCGGGCTGTCGGAGGCGCTCTGGGAGGAACTCCATCCACATGGCATCGGTGTGACCGCCGTCTGCCCGGGAATTATCGACACACCCATCACGCGCAATACCCGTCTGGTTGGCGAGATGGATAAACCCGAAAAGCGCGAAGACATGGTCGAGAGCTACCAGAAGCGAGGCTATCTGCCGGATCGCGTGGCACGAAATATCCTCAAGGCCGTCGAGAAGAATCGTTTGGTTGCACCGATCTCGCCCGAAGCATGGGTCCTCTACTATCTGAAACGTTATGCGCCCTGGCTCTTGCGACGCGTCGGTCTGGCGATGTCGAAACGGGCGACGCGATGAGGACGCAGGCCGGAGCACTCAGTCTAATCGCAGCCGGGTGGCGTTAGTTTTCGGCGGAGACCGAAACGCCCACCACCTTCAACTCGGACGCGATGGCCTCCGGTGCGGGATCGAGACGCAAGATTCTCGGCGTGCCGTCTTCGATCTGCCAGGCTGGTAGATTCGAATTTGAAGTCCAGATGCGGCCCTCTGCGTCGAAGTCGATTTCGCGTGTGTAGGTCACCCTCGTGGGTAGTGGGTAGACGGTGAAGGCCTCTTGCTCCGAGTCGAATCGAATCAGCGTGTCACTATTCGTTCCGCAGATCCAGACGTCGTCGGTCTCGGGATGCACGTTCAGCGCGTAGGGCGTCTCGGTTCCGAACGGTTCGATCGGGAGGCGGTAGCTCTTGAAGATCCGCGACTCGGGATCGAAGCGCGAAATCAGCCCCGACGAGAAGCCGGGAATCCAGAGTTGCCCCTTGGAATCGAAGCGGAGTCGGCGCGGTGCGCTGAAGGGCGTCTCCACCATCTCGACTTCGAGGCTTTCGGGATCGATGCGACCGATTCGATGTTCGTTGAGCTGACTGAACCAGATATCGCCATTCGGGGCCACGTCGATTCCGTAGGGAACGGGCATTTGGACACCGTCGCCCCCGCCTTCTCCGCTCGCGGCACTCGACAGGTCGACGTATTGGCTCAGCCAGAGACCGAAGGGGATCAAGCGCAGGGCGAGGGCTTGTCGGAAGCTGGTGGCGGGCAGGCGAATCGTCGTCTGCTTCCCGGTTGCGGGGTCGAGTAGGCCGACATGATTCGAGACAGCCATCGTGTACCAGATGCGACCTTGCTGATCGAAGCGCAGGGTATGGGGATAGATGCCTTCCTCGAGATCGTGAATGGTCCAGGCTTCGGACGCGGTGTCGAATCGGGCGAGTTGGCTGCCTAACGCAAGCGTCATCCAGATGGCGCCGTCCGGGGCGACTTGCAATGAATGAGGGCCGACGTGGGCATTGGCATAAGGTGGGAGCGGCCCGCTGGCGGCGCCAAAAATGCCACCGATCGGTAGTCCGCCGTCCGGAAGCTGGAAGTCGTCTCGCTCTTCCGTCACGGGATCGAAGCGGTAGAGCTTGTCTTGCATCATGTCGACACTGTAAACGCGGCCATCTGGGTGAACGGCGAGGTCATGTTGCATGGAAGCCGCATGGCCGAGGGCCCACTCGTCGACCACGGCGCGCAGGACTTCTGGCTCGGGCGCGGGCGCGAGTTCGTCCTTCGAGGACGGATCGATCAGAGCGGCGACGGCGCGCTTCGGATCATAGGCGCGTCGCCAGAGATCGGGGATTTGTTCGCGAAGCTCCGCGGAAAGAACCCCGCCCATGCGTGCCATCAAGGACAGGATTTTCTGCCATTCTTCGTCGCTGCGAATGCGGCGTGTCGCCGGGCTGCCCTGTTGATGACAGTAGGTGCATTGGCGTACGAATTCTTCACGGTGTGCTTCGGAATCCATTTCGGCAAGCAATAGGCTGTACCAGCGATTCGAGGGGAGTTGGGCGGCAAGCGCTTCCGGGTCGGTTTCGCGTTCGAGAATGATGTCGAAGCTTTGCGCCGCATCTTCTGCGAGGGGCTGGATGTCGGCCTGGCTGTGGTCCCGCCATCCGATCCGCCGCACTCGAATGGCGAAGGACGTGTCTGCGCGGACGCGAACCTGATAGCTCCCATCCCGATCGCTGAAGACCATTCGCTCATGAAAGGGCATGCCCTGACGGAGTGAGACCATTGCGCCGACGATCGCGGTTCCCTCGGTGTCTCGAACGCTGCCGCGAATCGTTTGTTCGCGCGCCTCGGTCGCATGGAGTGGCGACGCCAGGAGCGGTACCAGTAGGAGAAAGAGGAGGGGCAAGAGGACCCCTGCGCTGAGAATGCAAAGGGGTGATAGGCTGTGGCGAAAGCCGGGCGCGCGCGTGGAGCAGGCGATGGGGATCGGGAAAGACATGTTGATCAGTCCTTTCGGTCGACCGTGTGGTCGAGCGTGCAAGTCCGAGGGTATCACCCGGGCCGAACCGCTGCCCGGGCGGGCGGCCGTGAGTGCGGAAACCCCGTCTGGTGTTTCGAGGAGGGGCGACACGGTGTCGGTGCTCGTGCGCTTGATCGTGCTCGGGGTCTTTGTGGTTGGGTGTGCGCCTTCGCGTCCGATCGCGCCCGCTCGCGTGACGACTTCAAAGGCGAGCGCCGCGAGTGAATTCGACGCGGACCAGCGGGCGCGTCTGGACGCTCTGCATGCCGCGTTGGCAGAGCCTCGAGCATCGGTGGGGTCTGGGGGACTGGCCGGGTCGCTCGAATCGGCCGGATCCGGGCCGTCGGAAGCGCCCTCGGAACGGGCCCTCTCGGACGGCCTGATCGTCCAGCTCGCCTTCGATGAGGCAGCCGACCTCGATCTCTTCGTGACGGACCCTGCGCAGGAATCCGTCTATTTTGCCAACTCACCTTCGCGCAGCGGGGGAACGTTAGTCGAGGATCGCCGCTGTGATGATCCATCTCCACGAATCGAGGTGGTGCATTTCGCGCAGCCGGCACCCGGCCGCTATCGCGTCGGCGTCGACTTCCACCGCCGCTGCCAGGACACCCCCCTATCGGGCAGCGAAGAGAAACAGGGGCTCTATGTCGTGCGAGTCGAAGAAGATGGACGCATTCTGATCCGGGAGGGCCAAGTCATTCCTGGCCAGTTCGAAGTGATCGTAATCGAATTCGATCTAGACTAACGCTGTGGTTGTGCGGAGCTGGCGCGGTGTGGCGGCGCGGATGTGGGCTGGGGCCGTGGCGGTGTGATGTCGTGTCGTGTTGTGATGTATCGGGTTGGCGATCCAGCCCACCCGCGGCAGCTCGCTCAGCCGCTCGATCGGATACAGAACGCACGGCGCAGATGGAGCTCCACGTCGGCGAGGACGTCCTGCGGCGCGCGCGTCATGCCGCCCTCGACCCAATGAGCGAGTTGAACTTGTTGCATCGCGATCATCATGCGCGCGAGGATGACGGGGTCGCCGGGATGGAAGACCTCGGCGTCGATGCAACGTTCGATCGAAAGGGCGAGGATCTTGATGCCGCTCTTCCAGGCGTCGGTTCGGCTCAAGCTTTCGGCACCCGATTGTTCGGTGCCCCAGGTGAACCCCTCGCGAAGGTGCATGCGCAGGAAATCGGGATGGCTGAGGAAGAAGTCGAGATAGCCACGGATGCCGGCCAGCAGCAGTTCGAAAGGGTCGTCGAGGCCCTGCGCGAACTCGATGCCGCGTCGGAGGAGTTCAGCGTCCCCAGCCTGGTGGAGGGCTTGGAAGACATCCGCCTTGCCACGGAATACGGTGTAGACGGTTCCCGGCGAGAGCCCGGACTCCCGCGCGATTTCATCCATCTTGGCCTGGTCGTAGCCCTTCTCGGCAAAGACGAACTCCGCTGCGCGGAGGATCAGCTGGCGATAGAGATCGTGTTTGGCCTGTCGGGCGTCGGCTTTGGGCTTTCGGGCGGCCATGTTATTCGCCTCCTCGGCGAAGAAGATTGAAGCGGGGGTCAGGCTTCGATGTCCGAGATGGTCTTGAACCAATCGAAGCTCGAGAGCGGGGTCCAACCTGGCATCTTCGAGCCCTTCGTCATGCGTTCGATCATCTCCGGTGTGAGTTTGTTCTCCTTGGCCATCGCGCCGAAGGTCGAGCCTGCGTTGATGTGATCGAAGAAATCTCTTTGCCAACTCCATTTGAAGTCCCCGGCATAGCGAAACCAGGAGCCGCCAGTTCCCGCGATCTCAAAGGGCTCGCCCTTCGAGTCCATGACCGGG
>CAZMFM010000086.1:16068-22948 GCA_964565565.1 uncultured Spirochaetaceae bacterium
ACGCCAGATGCCGATGAATTCACATTTCTTGTCGTCGATCAGCGTACGGACATAGGGGTAGGTCCAGGTTTCGAGCCCGGACATCTCGGTGCCGAAGACCCAGTCGTGGATCTCTTGCCGACCTTCGGCCTTGAACTCCCACCGCGGTCCACAATTCCAGGTATAGAGGGCGTCTTCGGTATAGAACTGGGACATTTTCGACCAATCCCCCGATTTTCCGGCCGCACGGTTCGCGGTTACCCATCGCTCGACCATCTCTTCGATCTCGTCACGTGTTATTTCGGGCACGTCTTTCTTCCTCCGTTAGTCGTCGGCAATTCGAATGGCACCGGTCGGGCAATTGCGGATTGCGGATTCGATGGGTGGGCGGTGCGCTTGATCGGGGCGCTCATTCAGGACGCGCACCTTCAATTCGTCGTCGGCGAGTTCGAAGATCTCCGGGGCCTCGTTCACGCAGACGCCATGTCCCTGGCAGAGATCGAGGTCGACCTTGATGCAATAGGGGCGGGCGTCCTCGGCATCGAGCCGGGCGGTCGTATCTTGCCGGGGCCGGTCGGCGCGAACGGCCGTGCGGCGGCGGTACTTCACGCGGCATGGCTGTTTGAGGCCAATCACCATGGTTGAATAGTCGTTGCCGTAGGTTTCGGCGGGCGAGGCCAACTCGAACTCGTATTGTTCGAGTACAATCGAGAAGACGGCTTTCAATTGCATCATCGCGAAGGCCGCTCCCACGCATCGATGACGCCCCCCGCCGAAGGGAATCCAGCTGAAGATCTGACGATCTTCATTTCGGTCCCCGGTATAGCGGGCGGGATCGAAGCGTTCGGGCTCCGGAAAGTATTCGGGCATCCTATTCGAGATGGCTGGGGAGACGGCCGCAATCTCGCCGACGGGAACCTCGATGTCCTTGTAGCAATATGGCGTTCCCATGACCCGTCGCATCAAGAGGACCAGCGGAGGATGCATGCGCAGGCTTTCCTTGAGACAGCTCTCGAGGACGGGGATCTCGCGCAACGCCTGGTAACTCACGTCTCGGCCGTCGGCGTAGAGATCGTCGAGTTCTGTCTGGACACGCGTCATCCAGGTCGGATTCATCAAGAGTTCGAGCAGACACCAGGACCCGACCGTCGAACTCGTGTGATGGCCGGCGAACATCATGGAGATGAACATGCCCGTGATCTGTTCGTCGTCGTAGCGGCGCTTTCCGTTCTTGTCTTTCAGTTTGTGCAGGATGTGAAAGAGATCCGAGTATTCGCCTGGTTCCTTGGCACGTCGCTCGAAAATTGCCTCGAGCGCCTCGACCATCTTTCGGCGGGCGCGGTCGCGTTTCCAGAAGACCGGCAGCGGGAGATGAGGATTGACGTAGGCGAGCGCATCGGTGCCGCGTTCGAGGTGTTTGAAGAGCGGGACGAATTCGGGACCGAGTTCGTCACGAAAGGACTTTCCGATCAGGCTCGCGCTCGACGTATAGAGTGTGAGTTCGGAGAAAAAATTGTAGAGGTCGATCTCTCCTGCCTCACCCCAATCCCGCATCATGAGCCGGACTTCCGCGGAGATGCCTTCGGCATGGCCGCGCATCATGTTGTCGCGCAAGGATTGATTTCGCATCGCTTGTTTGCGCTGCTCGGGCGTTGCATCGAAGACCACGCCGGGACCGAAAATCGGTGCCATGAAGGGGTAGGCGGCGGCCTGGTCGAGTTGTTCCTCCGGCGCGCGAAAGAACGCCTCTTGTGCCTCGGCACCATAGAAGAGTGTGATGCGATTTCCGGCGAGGTTCATCACGCCGGCCTCACCGCATTCTTCATGAATCTTTCGCATGACGGCGAGGGGATTCTTCCGAACGGCGAGAAGATGTCCGAGGAGCGGGAGGCTGCCGGATCCGAGCGGCGCCCGGTGATCGGGTGTTCCACGGCTTGCCGGAGACGAGGGGTTCTGCGGGTTGGGGGCGGCAGACACGAAGGTCACTCCTTCTTTGGGTCGTCTTGATTCAGCTTGCAGCGTTCGTTCGCCGGACTCGCCGTCGGGCCGCGACTGCGAGGGCGAAGGCGAGATCGAATCAACAATACAGAAAACGAACGATGAATCCAAAAAACAGCTGCGGTATTCTTTATCGCGTCGGGCAGAATGCACTGCGATTCATCAAGGGGCTCGAAATGGAGTGGATGGAAGACTATTCCGGTCCCTTCGATCCGACCTTTTCCCTCGCCCATCTTTCCCGTAAGGCCCTGGCGCGCCTCGGGCGCGAGTATCTGATGATGGGCCACGTCCACGATCGGGCATTGATGCCGATTTTGGCTTCGCGCTTTGGTGCGGAAGCCATGACGGAGGTGGCGATCGACGAGTGGATGGGCTCGAGTCCGATCTACAACGAGCGGAACCGAAGGTCCTTGGGCGTCGTCGGCGACGGCGTTTCCTCGATCTTCAAGGGACTGCAACTCGACGTCGGTGCGCCACATCAGTACATGGATTTTCGCTACGAGCTGGTCGACGAGTCGGAGGGCTATTTCTGGCTCGACTATTGTGGCGCGCTCGCGGATGTTTCCGCGATGGCCGGGGGGCGCGAAGAGCCGATCATCCAGATGTGTCATCACATGGAAGATCCGACTTTCGATGCCACGGTCATGGCGGTGAATTCGGGCGCGCGCTGTCGTCCCGTCTTTCGGCCCCCGCTCGAAAAAGGACACACCGGTCCCGTGTGTCGTTGGCAAGTGAAGATCACGGACGCTCGCGGGGTCGTCGAAGAACGAGACATCACGCGGGCCATGCGAGAAACGCTGGCGGCCACCTTTGAGTTTACGGATCAAGGCGAGCCCTCTTCGCGGACGGGCGGACTCGACGACTACGCGGGAGATTTCTTGCCCGACTTCGTGCTCGAGGATCTGTCGCACCGATCGTTGGTTCGTCAGTGCAAGGAATTCGCTCTCGACCTGCACCTTCTGGTGTGGGCGTCGCATCTCTCGATTCTTGACCGTTTTGGAGAGACCGCTCGGGCCGAGGTTGCGCGAGAACATTGGGCGGGGGCGGCGCCGATCTATGTCGAACGAATCCGGGCCGCACTCGGTATGAAGGGCGACGACATGGAGGCCATCTTGAAGATGCTCCAGGTCGATCCGGCCCTTCCCCATGAGTACATCGACTTCGGCTGCCATCGGTCGAGTGCTGATCTCGGCCAATTCTGGATCCACGACTGCCCAGGACTACGGGAGGGGCCCGTTCGCGGTTGGTTGTCGCTCTTGGATGATTTCAAGGCACCGGGTTTCGACGCCGTGGTCGCGTCGGTCAATCCCCGCGCCCGGTGTCGGCCGATCGATCCCGAGTCGGTCACCGAGTGGTCGGCGGGCCGGAGACCGGATCGGGCTTGGGAAATCGTCCTCGACGAGAGCGTGGCGCCGAGAGAAGAATCGCGCTGGGCGGCTGCGGGCCGTGTCAGTACCGTCTATCGATTCAAATTTGTGGACAAGAAGATCTGAATTGTCGAAAGAGGCAAAAATGAATGTGCTCGTCACGGGTGCCACGGGATTCACAGGTTGGCACGCCGCTCGTCGACTTTGCGAGCAGGGTCATCGCGTTCGGGCACTCGTACGCGATCTCGAAAAAGCGCGGCGCCTGCTCTCGCCGCTCGGTATCGCCGACTCGGATCTCGTCGTGGGTGACATGACCGATCCGTCGGCCGTTGCCCGTGGCCTCGACGGATGCGACGCCGTACTGCACTCCGCGGCACTTGTGTCGGTCACCGCGCCCGGCGCTTCGGCTGATGCCTTCGAGGCCAATGTCGTCGGGACCCGTTTGGTCGTGGGCGGCGCTTGCGAACGGGGAATCGAATCGATCCTATTCGTGTCGAGCCTGACCGCCATCTTCGATCACCGCGCCGATCGGATTACCGCAGACTCACCGTTAGTCGAAAGCGCCACACGCTATGGAAGATCCAAGGCGGCCTCCGACGCCCTGGTTCGCGTGCTTCAAGCCGAGGGCAAGCCGGTTGCGATCGTTTACCCGAGCGCGATCCTGGGACCGCAGGATCCTGGTCGCAGCGAGTCGATGAGCGCCTATCGCGGTTTTCTTCGCCGCATGATTGATTCCCAGGGTGGGATGCAATTCGTCGATGTCCGCGATCTGGCGATCGTCTTCGAACGGATCCTATCGGCGGGTGCCAAGGGTCGCGTCGTCGCGGGAGGCACCTTCTACACGTGGTCTTCGTTGATTGCCGACATCGAAGACGTCACGGGAGCAAGCATTGGTCGGATCAAGGCACCCGGATGGCTACTACGCTCTGCCGGCAGCGTCGGAGACGGACTCGGTCGCCTGACCGGGCGATCGTTTCCGATCAGCCGGGAGGCGATGGAGGTGGCGACGCGATGGTGCCTGATCGAGGATTCGCCACAGATTGCCGAAATGGGAGTCGAATGGCGTGAAAGCAAGGAAACCCTCGCCGATGTCTACCGTTGGTTTGCCGAGCAGGGCGCAATCAGGCCCGGCGCCATCCCGCGGCTGGTCCAATGACGAAGGGGCTGTCCGGCGTGTTCCTTGCTTTGGCTTTCGCCACGATGGCGTGTGACGCCGACTCGTTGATCGCGGGGCCCGCCGCGATCTGTTCGGAGACCGGGGAGCAATGCCAGTTGCCCGAAGGACCGCTCGGAGTCTGCGAGCGAAGGTCATGCCCGGCTACCGACACCGCGCCGTGCTTTACCTGCGTCTCTCAGCATTAGTTCTGGGGCCGAACCCGATACGCGTGGTCTGGAAACCGAATCCGTGTCTTCGTCGCACAGCGTGATCTCGAGCGAACGCCCTCTGCTAGCGTTCATCTTGCGAAGCCACATTGGACGTCTGGATTGATCCTGTACGTCGTTCGCAAATAGGGGAATCGCGGTGCCTGTACCGAAAATCGCCATCAACGGCTTTGGCCGAATCGGCCGAACCATCACTCGGCTTGCCAAGTTGCGTCGCCACTTTGACATCGTTGCGATCAACGACGTCGCCTCGCCGGAGGCGCTGCTCTACGCATTCAAATACGACAGCATTCATGGGCGCTATCCCGGGTCGGCCGAAATCTATGACAACGCGATGAATATCGATGGGGATCCCTTTGTGATCCTTTCCGAGCAGGATCCGAGCAAACTGCCCTGGAAGGAACTCAAGGTCGACTACGTCATCGAGGCGACGGGCAAGTTCCGGAGAATCGCAGAGCTCGAAAAACACCTCGAGGCGGGGGCGCAAAGGGTGATCCTCACGGTTCCCTGCAAGGACCCCCTCGATGCGACGCTGGTGATGGGTGTCAACGACGAGGTCGTGAACGGTGACTCGCGAATCATCAGCAATGCCAGCTGCACGACGAATTGTGCGGCCCCGGTCGCCAAGGTTCTGCAAGACAGTTTCGGCATTCGGCGCGGGCTGCTCACGACGGTGCACGCCTATACCTCGGATCAGAGACTGATCGACTCGCCGCACTCGGGGGATATGCGTCGTTCGCGGAACGCCGCGACGAATATCGTGCCGACTTCGACCGGCGCGGCGCGCGCGATCGGACAGGTGATTCCCGAGTTGGCGGGGAAGCTCGATGGTCTGGCGATGCGCGTTCCAGTAGCCGATGGCAGCGTGGTCGACTTGACGGTCGAGTTGGAATGCGACGTGACCGTCGAGCAGGTGAATGCGGTCATGAAGACGGCGGCCGAGGGGCCGATGCGCGGGATTCTCGAGTACAGCACGGCGCCCATCGTCTCCTCCGACATCATTGGCAATTCGCATTCCAGCATCTTCGACGCGCCACTGACCCAGGTGATCGGTGGTGGGCTCGTCAAGGTGATCGCGTGGTATGACAACGAGTGGGGCTATAGCTCCCGGGTCGAAGATTTGATCGTGCGGGTCTCGAAGCTCGATGGACTGGATGCGGAGATGGTCGAGTAGTTTGGCCGTTAGTCCTGGCCAACGAGATCACGGGACGAGGCGGTGGATTGAGATCGATGCCTGAGATTGGCGCGTGAGAGAACCGCGCCGAGCGTCGTGGGGTCAGTGGATTCAGAATTCACGAGACCGCCGATGAAAGTCGGCTAGTTCAACATTTGTGGCTGATTCATGGTTGGCGGCAACCCGAATGACACTTGATCGTGTCATCGGCGTTGTGACCGGTCGATGCACAGCCTTGCCGGAGAACGCCTTGATCCGATCCCTGCCGCTGCTCGCCACCCTGCTCATCCAACTTCTGGCGGTCGGTTTCGCCGTGGCTTCGCCCGCCAACCGTCTCGGGCCGCGGACCCGTATCGGCGAGATGCAAGCGGGCGGGCTTTTGATCCGCCAACAAGACGGGCTTTACGCCGCGCCAACCCTCGAAACCGAGGTCGACGTGGAGATCACGGGAATGATCGGGCGCACGCGGGTCGCCCAACGTTTTCACAATCCGACCGACGATTGGGTCGAAGCCGTCTATGTCTTTCCGCTCCCGGAAAAGGCGGCGGTCGACGGACTGCGGATGAAGATCGGCGAGCGAGTCATCGAAGGTCAGATTCATGAAATGGCCAAGGCGCGCGCGACCTACGAAAAGGCGAAGAGGGAGGGTCGGAAGGCGTCGCTCGTGGAGCAGGAACGTCCGAATCTCTTTACCACTTCGGTCGCGAATCTCGGGCCGGGGGAGGAGATCGAGGTGGTCCTTACCTATCAAGAGGAGATTCGCTACGACACGGGGCGATTCTCACTTCGCTTCCCAATGGTCGTGGGCCCACGTTATGTCCCGGGCGGCAGGGCGGTCGAAGGCTTTTCGGGGACGGGATGGGCCACCAATACGGATTCGGTTCCGGATGCTGCGCGGATCACGCCAGCGATTTCGGAGCCCGCGGACGGCCGGAAACAACCGGTCTCGATTCGCGTTCGGATCGATGCGGGATTTCGA
>CAZMFM010000087.1:0-10793 GCA_964565565.1 uncultured Spirochaetaceae bacterium
GCATGTCGGTCGCTCCTGATCCACAATTCAGGACGTGGCCAAGATCCATCACGGGGATGACCGTGCCGCGTAGATCGATCACGCCTTCGATCATGCCCGGCGCATTGGGCAGAGGCGTGATCTCCAGGACGCGAACGATCTCGCGAACGTATTCGACCTCGATCGCGTAAAGCTGCCCCTTGATCTCGAAGCAAGCGAGATTCACCGTCGAAGGTTCGATCATCGCCATGGCCAGCTCAGACATCATCGAACCCCAGGGCCATATCCGGATCGAGGATCGAGATAAAATCCTTTCCACGCCGACAGACTTCGCTGACCGCACCGATGTCGAGACTCTGTGCCGGCATGATGTCTTGTTCCGACACGCGAAAGACTTCACTGACCGAGTCGACGAGAATCCCGGTGACACGCTCCAGATCCCCGTGCAGCACGATGATCCGGCTCGATCGATTCGCATCCCGATTCGCGAGGCCGAGGCGTCGTCGCAGGTCGACCACTTCGACAACCTCGCCGCGGAGTGCCACGACACCCAGAATCCAGTCCGGCGATCGCGGCAGGAAAGTCAGCTCCCGCATGCGCACGATCTCACGAATTCGCTCGACCGAAATCGCATAAGCACTGCCGTCCACTTCAAAGACAAGCAGCTCGCGCAGCAACTCCAATTCGGCTTCATCGACATCCGTCGACCACGCCCCCGCCGCGCTGGCGGCGACACTGTCCCACTTCGAATCCAGTCGCGGAGCTGGCGATTCCGGTTCGCTCATGCGGCCTCCCGGCGTCGCACTGCGTCTCCAACGATTGCTGAAACGTCGATCACCAGAATCGCACCCCGATCCCCGAGCTCGGTGGCTCCGGAGATTCCGCGGATGCCCTGAACCGGACCCTTGATCGACTTGATGACGGTGTCGCGCTGTCCTTCGAGACGATCGACGAGCAGCCCAAGTCGCTGTTCCCCCATGCCGAGCACCACGACGAATTGGCGTTCATCTCTTCCGGCGCCCTCAATCTCGAACTCTTCGCTGAGCCGGCGCAAGAGCAGGGGTTCACCGCGCAGATTGAGCACCTCACGGCCCTCGCTTCGCCCGATCTCGGAAGGCTCGACGACCATTGTTTCGAGCACCGAATTGAGCGGGATCGCAAAGCGTTCCGAACCGATGCGAACGATCAATGCCTGAATGATGGCCAGCGTGATCGGCAACGTAATCGTCACCGTCGTTCCACGACCGGCGGTTGTAGCGAGGTCGACCATTCCCCCCATCTCGGCGAGGTTTGACCGTACGATGTCCATCCCGACGCCCCGCCCGCTGGTGGACGAGACGCTCTCACTCGTCGAAAGGCCCGCTTCGAAAACCAGATTCAACAGCTCGCCACGAGTCAGGTTCTCGCCTTCCTCGATCAGGCCACCGGCCACGGCCTTCGCGCGAATCGCGTCCACGTCCATCCCGCCGCCGTCGTCTTCCACCTCGATCACGACGTGGTTGCCGCGCTGTAGTGCGCAGAGACGGATCCGTCCCCGCTCGGGCTTTCCAGCCGCCCGCCGTTCTTCGACCGACTCGATGCCGTGATCGAGGGCGTTGCGCACGATGTGGACCAGGGGATCGACGAGCTGCTCGGCGATGAGTTTATCGAGTTCGGTATCCGCGCCTTCGAATTCGAGATCGACGGCCTTGCCCAGATCACGGCGCAGGCGGCGAGCAACGCGGGAGAGCTTTTCGAAGATCTGTCTGAGCGGAACCATTCGGACATCGAGAACGCCCGATTGAAGTTCTTTCAACTTCCGATCGAGGCCCTTGCTCGCCTTGGCGAGTTCGATCCCAATTCGCGCGGTCTCTGAATCAGCCGAGAGCCTGGACGCGATGGCCGCGACCGCGTTTCGCTGAATGACGAGTTCGCCCACAAGGTTCATCAATTCGTCGAGTTTTCGGATATCGACTCGCACGGTGTCGCTGATCGAGCGCAATGTTTCGAGTTCGCGTCCGTCAGTCGGCGTAGTCACCCCTACGTGCTCGCTCCCCGCCGCGCCCGACGAAGGCGTGGAGGACGGGACCGCTTCCGACGACCCGGCCATTGCCGGATCTTCGGACGGCGACTCAGGACCGGAACCGGCCTGCCCTTGGGCAGCCATTGGCGCGTCCCCCTGCCAAGCCGACTGAACCTGGGTGTCCGGAAAATCGAGCCGTTCACGGAGCCGATCTGGCTGCAAAGCCGTCGCGACCAGAAGCGAAAACCGGATCTGGCTTTCGGGGGCATCGCCCGGAGAGGGCAGAGTCGACACGACTTCACCCACCTCGCGAATCGCGCTAGACAGCTCGGACAGGCCGTCTTCAAAGCTGGCAATCTCGAAGATGGAATCGACCAGAGCGATTTGTCGCCCACGCCGGATATTCTCGCGCAGTCGATGTTCCTCGTATTCCGTCAATGCGCGCAGCAGCGATGAATCGAGGTCGAGGCCGGCGAATTCATCGGGCGCCGCCGGCGGCGGCGCTTCGACGGCCGCCTCGATCTGACGAATGAAGTCCTGTGCGCGCTGCGCGTCTTGATCGTCGGAGTCGTCGCCCTGTCCGAGCTTCGTCATCAAGCTCGCGAGTAAGCCCACACCATCGTCGAGCAAACCCACCGCCGGCGAATCGAAGGCGATTCGTCCCAGCCGCAGACCGTCGAGGATGTCTTCGAGTCGATGCGATAGATCGCCGATCGCCTCGAGACCGAACATGCCGGCGAGGCCCTTCAGAGAATGGGCAGATCTGAAGATCCGATTGACGAGATCCGGATCGACCTCGCCGTCGCCATGCCGCTGTTCCTGGAGATCACTCAGATCCTCGAACATCCGCTCGAGGATTTCTTCCGCCTCGGTCACGAATTCGTGATTGTCCTTCGACTTGGCCTTGGCCTTCGCCTTGACGGCTTTGGCGTCAGTCCCCTTGCGACGGCGGCTCGACTTCTTGGCGGCCACGATGAACTAACGCTCTTCGCGACGCCCTGCGAGGAGGTCGACAACCACCTGGCGGAGCATTTCGGGATCGAAGGGCTTGACCATGTAGGCGTCTGCGCCGAGACCCAACCCCTTGTCGCGATCCCGCTCCGAGCCTTCCGTCGAAACGATGACCAGCGGAATCTCGGCATATTTTTCGTTCTTGCGAATAAACGATACGAGTTCGAGTCCGTTGATGTCCGGCATATTGATGTCGGTCACGATCAGATCGAAGTCGTCGCGAGGCAGGAAACGAAGCGCTTCGAAGCCGCTCTCTGCCTCGACGATCTTGACCGGGACCTCCAATTCCTCGAGGCTCGAAGCCAGCAAGGATCTCATCGTTGCGGAGTCTTCTACGATCAGAATGCGCTGCAAAGTCGTCTCCAGACGCAATGATGCGTTTGCGTGATTCACCTTCATGTATCGGCAAAGTAGAGGCAGCCTTGAGCTTGGCCGTGCAGTCGAAAACGCCAAACCAAAGGGCGACTGTGGGGAAAACGACCAATCCAGACCGGGAGGGCGAGGACGGGACCGGGAGGGCGGGACTCAATCGGTCCGAGCGTCGACTTCCCAGAGTGCCCGCTCGAGGGCGGCTCGGTCGAGGGCGAGACCAGCGTGCTGAAGCACCACTTCGAGCCCACTCGTGTCGGGCATTTCAACCGGACGAGCGCCCTGGTCGCAATAGAGCATGGCCACCGTCGATCCGGAACTCTCGATCGGCCCCAAATACGCGATCGGCGGCACCAGCCCCCCAAAGCGCATCAATAAATCCTGGTCCGCGGACGTCGTCGGTGGACCTTCGACCGGACCGCCCGAGTCGAGGACCTGGCGAATCCAACCGCCCTCCAGGGTCTGAATCGAAACCGGAGCCGAAGAATCGAGGGGATCGACTTCAAGTGCATCAATCCCACGTCCGGCGATGGCGAAAACCTGCTCCTCGCGA
Organism: uncultured Spirochaetaceae bacterium; assembly: GCA_964565565.1. Classification (GTDB taxonomy): domain Bacteria; phylum Myxococcota_A; class UBA9160; order UBA9160; family UBA4427; genus UBA4427. The sequence goes on from CAZMFM010000087.1 coordinate 3,915, forward strand.
ACGATCAGGATCGCGACCCGCGCAAAGAGTTCCGCTGCGAAATCGAGGACGACCGGGAGAATCTCGCCTCGCGAGGAAGCATCCTGGAGCTTGCTCGTGGTGGCCCGCAGATGCTGAATCAGCTGATTGTCAGTGTTTGCCTTCGCGGCTGGTTTCGAGAGCGTCGCATCGCTCTTCGCCTCCAGTAGATCGTGAACGGCCGCGGCGAATGTTTCGGCCGCGCCTGCCTCGAGCCCGTCGCCTCGACCGCGCAGCGCCTGGCCGTTCGGTCTCGAGACGATTCGATCAAAGGCAGCGGAGGCCGCCGACTGGCCGGAATCCGCGGCGTCTTCAGAAGCGTTCTCTTCGCGCAATCCGACGACCACCAGCTTCGCCGCCTGGGCCTTCAGCCGAGAAACGAAATCCGACAGGCCGTGGATGCCCGAGAGCGGGTCGATCTGAATCTTCGTCGAGATCAAGACGACCGGAAACTCGCCACGAATCATGTATTGGCGAATTCGCGCCAGCCCCTGCTCGGCCTGCTGAAATGCGTGAATGTGGGAAAAGCCGGTCTGCAATGCGCCTTTCGCCCATTCGAGAACGGTGACATCCGAGTCGATCAGCACCAGGGGCAGCGGGCTCGCTTGCCGCGCCGGAAGCCCTTGCTCGACCGGTGGCCCTGATGACGATGGGGCTGTCGCCGCAATGGCCGCCACCGCTGCCGGGGCACGCTTCTCCGAGGGTTCCTCCGGTGTGCCATCCGAAGCACTGGACATCGCTTGTTCGATGGGCTCGACGCGAGTTGGCTCGGCGTCGGACGCGACCGAAGCCGCTTCATCCAACAGGACCGTCGCGACGACTATGTCCGCCGCAGTCACGCCATCGTCCACCTCGAGAGCCGGCGGAACACCAACATCTTCGGCTTCCAACAGATCGCTGCCGATGTCCAGGCTGTCGTCGCCAAAGAACGCGTCGTTCGTCGACTCCGCCGACACCATGACCGGAGAATCAGCAGATTCCACTTCCGTAGTCGGGCCCGAGGCAGACTCCGCCGCGTCACGCGATCGCTCGTCACAGATCCGCATGCCTTCCATGGCGAGGTATTGCGCGTTGACCCCAGCCGAAAGCACGACTTGTGGGTCCCCGGGATCGAGTTGATTGCGAACATCAAAACTGAAGTCACCGGCACGCCAGGTGAACATCTCGAGAATTGCGGACTCAACCGATTCGCGAAGCATCGCGTCGATCTGCTCCGCGGTGAGGTCGCTCTTCTGAACGAGCAGTTCAGCCACCGCACAGCCCACCTTCTCGGCGTGGGCCGCGAAGGCATCGAAGGTCGACTCATCGATCGTTCCACTCGCGACCAACAGACCGCGCAAGTCATCGGGCCGCCCTTCGAGGCAGGCCGCGTGAACCAGGCCAGCGCGGAATACGATTCGCCCCGCGCCCTCCTCTCCTTTGAGAGCGAGCACGCCGGATTTTTGCGACAGACTGATAATCTGCATGATGTCGCCGAGGCTCAGATCCTCGAGATTTCCGACCAGACTCATTCTATCTCCCGCGCGCCCCCCGATTCGGACTCGCTCTTCGCAGCGCAAGATTGGATTGCCATCCATTCGTGCGCTTTCTTGAATCGGCTTGTGGTGGCGGGACTTGACCCCGAGTCGACGGCGCAAGACTCCTTGGGCGTCGCGCGGCCGAACCCCTCGGGGTGACTTTTTCTCGACCGGGTCAGGCTGAATCAGGGAAGACGCTGAGCGGATCTCAAGGAGACGCTGGCTGGCTCTTCGCGGTGCGCACCGTGAGTGCCTCGGCGTTGGCCGCCTGTCGAGCATCGTCGAAGGCACGCTGCACGGCGGGGATCTCAGCCGAGGGAACACAGAGTCTCAGGGTCATCGGACGCCTTGCCGTCTGCCAGGCGTCGAGAATGCCTGCGACCAGGGCCGGCACATGTCGCGGAATATCATCCGGTGCGATGCCGAGGGGCGACAGCGCGATCAGAGAGAATCCGAGTTTGAGACAACGGTCCATCGCGGAGCGGATTTCGTCGGTGACACGAACCTGATCAAAGGCCTGGCGATCCCCAAGTCCGAGCAGGAGGAGTCGGGGGGCGGCTAGCGCGCGGCCACACCCGATCAGCAGCGCCTCCCCACTCTTGCCCGACAGATCACCACCTTCGATTCGCTGAGAGAGGCCGCCGCAGAGTCGCCAATCGGCGCGTGCTGCACCGCCGCGAAGTGGACGCTCGTCCACGAAGAATCCGGCGACGGCGATATCAGCCTCCGCCCGCTCGAGGGGCGTGGACGTCAAGGCAACGTCGATCTCGGCGCTCATGCCGCGCGAACCTCGCGTGCTGCCGCATCGAGCACGCCGTTCACAAAGGCAGGAGACGAGTCCGCACCGAATCGCCTGGCGAGATCAACCGCTTCGTCGATCACGACCGCCACGGGAATATCCGAGTCTCCGAGTTCGAAGACAGCGAGTCGCAACACGTTTCGATCCACCGCCGCCATGCGCGAGACGCGCCAATTTCGCGCGTGAGCGCCCAGGATTTCGTCGAGGGCAGGGATTCGCTCGACGACCCCGACCACCAATTCCCGTGCAAATTGCTCCGCCACGCGCGGCACATCGAAATTCTCGACGATGCGCTCGAAGATCTGCTCCTGGAGTTCCTGCACCGCAAGCCCCTCGTCGCTCGCGAGATCGATCGCGTAGAGAACCTGCAAGGCGACCTCACGGCCCCTGTGCCGGCCCCCTTCCCCCGAACCCTGAACGTCCTCGGGCAGATCGCTACGCACGTCACCTGGCTTCACATTCGCACCCATATCAAGATCAGATTCCACATCCACATCTACATCCAGATCGACGTCGCGATCGCGGCTCACGATGCGCTCGCTCCCGATTCAATCGCACGCCGCAAATTGGCCATCTCAATCGCGGCCATGGCCACTTCACCGCCCTTGTTGCCGTCGCTGCCCCCGGCTCGCGCCAAAGCCTGGTCGATATCGTCCGTCGTGAGTACCCCGAAGCCGACCGGTACATCCGACGTACGCATCACTTCCCGCACGCCGTCCGTGACGCCGCGACAAACATAGTCGAAATGCGGCGTTCCCCCGCGAATCACCGACCCGAGCGTCACGATCGCGTCGAAGCGTCCACTCTGGGCGAGGCCGCGGGCTGCTTGGGGAATTTCAAACGCCCCGGGGACCCAGAAGATCGTCAGGTTGTCGTCCTCGAGCCCGTGGGCAAGAAGCGCATCGCGGGCGCCATCGACGAGCCGCACCGAGATGAGATGATTGAAGCGCGCAACGACAACGGCCACGCGCATCCCACTCGCATCGAGGGATGGATTCTGAATTTTCACGATCGGTTCCCTCCTTGGCTGGCCCACAGCGGTCGCCCCCTCCGTAGAAGGAGTACCGCTATTTCTTCTTCATTCTCTTCGCGCTGCGACGGATCAGACCCTGCACATGCAAATCCTCACCGCGCCGCCTGACCTGTACCGCATCGAGCGATAGCGCGTCCGACAGACTTTCGAGCCCAAGCGGCCCCAGGGCGCCGCGCCCGTCTCCGCCGATCAACTTCGCTGCCAGCATCCAGTGTACCTCGTCGACGAGATCCGCCCGCAAAAGCGCCGCGGCAAGTTCTCCGCCCCCTTCGACCAATACGGTGGTCAATCCTTCTCGCGCCAGCCGCCCGAATACCGCTTTGAGATCGAGGAAGCCATCCGTGCCAGGCGGAAATTCGAATAGGCGCGAGGCGGCTTCTCGCACGCGTCGAATTCCGCGTGCTGACTCACGACACACGACCCAGGTCTGCGCATCTTCGTCGCAATCGTAGAGCCTGGCGTCGATCGGAACTCGCAAGCGGCCGTCGAGCAGGATACGAATCGGCGTGCGCAGGACACGGCCCGCTCGTCGCACATCGAGTCGGGGATCATCGGACCGCGCGGTTTCGGAACCGACCATCACGGCGTCGTGTCCGTCGCGCAATCGATGAACGAATTCGCGCGATCGCGCACTCGTTATCCATCTTGACTCACCACTAGCGAGCGCGATTCGCCCATCGAGGGAAGTCGCCATCTTCAGCGTCACGTGGGGACGCCCACGCTCACAGACCGAGATGAACCCACGGTGCTGGTACCGACAGGCTTGTTCCAGAATTCCGCTCGACACCGCAACACCGTGTCGACGAAGCCTCTGCAATCCCCGCCCACTCACCTTCGAGTGGGAATCGCGGCAACCCACGACAACGCGTGTGATCCCGGCCTCGGCAATGGCTTCCGTGCAGGCACCCGTCCGGCCGACGAAGTTGCACGGCTCGAGGGTGACGGCCAGGGATGCACGGCGCAGGGCGGCGGCCCCGAACTTTCGCCGCGCCGCCGCCATGGCGACCACTTCGGCGTGGGCACCCGCCGGCTGTGGCTGAGTGTTGCCGCGACCGAGGATCTGATCGCCGCGAAAGACCACGGCGCCGACACTGGGATTGGGGTAGCTACGTCCGTCGCCTCGCGCCGCGGCACGAAGGGCGAGGCGCATCATTTTCTCGTCTCGCTCGTCCTGGGCCGAGGGCCGGGAGCCGGATCGCGAACCGGAGGCAGTTTTCGTTTTCGAGGCGCGCGCTGTCATCGGCGAACGCCGAGGGACCTCACCCGCGGACTCACTGCTGGATCGGCCCCAGCCTTCTCGGAGCCGTGTCCGTTGGCCGCCAATTCGGAAAAAAAGGCTTCGTAGTCGCCGGGGCTCGAGAAGTCCTGGAAAACGGAGGCGAAGCGTACCGCCGCGAGTACATCGATCAGCGAAAGCTCTTCCAAGGCGCGGCGACCAACATGATCACTGCTGACCTCACGCTCGCCCGATTCCACCAGTTCACGCTCGACCAGGTCGATCAATCGCCCGATCGCCTCAGCCGAGACCGGCCGCTTGACACAAGCATGCTCGACACCACGAAGAAGCTTGTTGCGGTTGTATTCTTCTCGACGTTCATCTCGTTTGATGATCCGCGGCAGAACTTCTTCGACTCGCTCGCGGGTGGTGAAGCGCCGATTACATTCGTCGCATTCACGTCGGCGCCTGATCTCGGAGCCGTCGCGGGCTAGCCGCGAGTCGATGACCCGGTTGCCCTCATCCGCGCAGAAAGGGCACTGCACGGCTCAGTCCGTTTCGTTCCAGCGCTCGGGATAGAGCGGGAACTCTCGACAGAAATCGGCCACCTCGTCGCGAGTCTTGGCCAGCATTTCCAGATCGTCTGGGCTCGCAAGGACGCGCGCAATCAGATCTCCGATCTTGACCATTTCGGCCTCGCACATGCCCCGCGTCGTCACGGCCGGTGTCCCGATCCGCACGCCCGAGGTCACCATCGGCTTGCGAGGATCAAATGGAATCATGTTTTTGTTCGCCGTGATCCCGGCGCGGTCCAGGGCGATCTGTGCCGCCTTGCCCGTCGTTTCACGCCCGACGAGCGAGAGCAGGAAGAGATGATTGTCCGTCCCCCCGGAGACGACCTTGTAGCCCTTGTCGAGCACACTGTCCGCAAGCGTCTGCGCATTCGCAACGATCTGCCGGCTATACGCCTGGAATTCTGGAGACAAGGCTTCTTTGAAGGCGACGGCTTTGCCGGCGATCACATGCATCAGCGGACCACCCTGGAGTCCGGGAAAAATCGCACTGTTGATTTTCTTGGCCCAACCCGAATCGCAGAGAATCAATCCGCCGCGCGGGCCGCGCAGGGTCTTGTGGGTTGTCGTCGTGACGATCTGGGCCTTGCCGACAGGTGACGGATGAATGCCCGAGGCAACGAGACCGGCGATATGCGCGATGTCCGCGAAGAGCAGCGCACCGACCTCGTCGGCGATCGAACGGAAGGCATCGAAATCGATCGTGCGCGAATAGGCGGTCGCACCGCATTGGATCATCTTCGGCCGGTGTTCGAGGGCCAACGAGCGAACCTGATCGTAGTCGATGCGTTCGTCCTGTTCGGACACGCCATAGGGAACGATCGTGAAATGCTTGCCCGAAAAGTTGACCGGACTGCCGTGCGTCAGATGGCCGCCGTGATCGAGGTTCATCGCGAGGACGGTGTCACCCCGATCGAGAGCTGCTTCGTAGACGGCGGCGTTCGCCTGCGAGCCGGAGTGGGGTTGCACGTTCGCGTGCTCCGCACCAAAAAGTTCTTTGGCGCGCTCGATCGCGAGGGTTTCGACCTCGTCGACCTCCTCGCAGCCGCCATAATAGCGGCGGCCCGGGTAGCCCTCGGCGTATTTGTTCGTGAGTACGGAACCGACGGCTTCGAGTACGGCTTCGGAGACGAAGTTCTCTGAGGCAATCAGTTCGATCGACAAACCTTGGCGCCGACCTTCGCGACGAACGAAGTTCGCGACGTCAGGATCGACGCGATCGAGATGCGGCGTCACGGAACGGGCCTTGGAATCCGACTTCTCCGACATCGCCAAACATGCTCCTCGATGAGAAGCGGCCGCGGCCGCCTCCGCTAACCCTCAATCCGACCTTTGAGATACCCGACCGCATCCGCGATCGTCTGCATCTTTTCGGCGTCATCGTCCGGAATTTCGATATCGAAGGTCTCTTCGAGCGTCATCACCAACTCGACGATGTCCAGCGAATCAGCACCCAGGTCATCGATGAACGACGCGTTCATCACGGCCTCTTCCTTCGACACACCCAATTGTTCAACGATCAGTTCCGTTACTTTTGCTTCCAAAGACATCGCTGGAGATCCTCCGCAACTCGGTCCAAAAATTCACTGGATTGAATGAGTAGCCTAGCGCCGTACCCTCTGTCCGGCGATGGCTGGGCGAACTGCCAGAGTCAGTTCGCCGCCCCATTTTTTCGCTCTGCAGTTTTTCGCTCTGCAGTTTTTCGCTCTACACGTTCTCGCTCT
>CAZMFM010000087.1:10893-22659 GCA_964565565.1 uncultured Spirochaetaceae bacterium
TCGCTCTACACGTTCTCGCTCTGCAAGAAGTCTCGAACACCTTCGAGACTTTCGAGAGATGAAAAATTCGCCCTGCGGGCACGACGTTCGATTCGGGCGATCAAACCCGACAAGACCCGCCCGGGACCGACCTCGAGGAAACCATCGACGCCCAGTGATTTCATTCGCGCAATCATGTCGGCAAAACGCACCGGAGCGGTCACCTGTTTGCAAAGCAGTCCGGGAATTCTCGCTGCCTCGACGTTCGGTTCAGCCTCGACGTTTGTGATGACCGGTGGATTTGCGTCGCGAAAGGTCAAACGCGCCAATTCGACTTCGAGTTTCTTCGCCGCGGGCTCCATCAAAGCGCAGTGGAAGGGAGCCGACACTGCGAGCGGAACTGTCTTCTTTGCACCTTGCCGGGTGGCCTCCTCGCAGGCCAAATCGACCGCCTTCGCATCACCTGCGACAACGATCTGGACCGGAGAATTGTAGTTGGCGGGCGCGACGACCAAGCCTGTTTCAGCTCGCGCATGATCACAGGCCGCTTCGACGACATCGGCGGGAACACCAATCACGGCCGCCATCGCCCCAACGCCATCTGCGACGGCATCCTGCATCAACCGCCCGCGAAGATGAACGGTTCGAGCCGCGTCGGCGAAGCCCAGCGCTCCGGCCGCGACCAGCGCCGAATACTCTCCGAGGCTATGCCCACCGACAAATGCCGGCCCGATCGCCCCCAGCTTCTCTTCGAGGGCGCGGAGCAAGGCGATGCTCGTGGTGAGGATCGCCGGCTGCTGAATCTCGGTTCGACGCAAATCTTCTTCCGGACCTTCGAAGCAGATCTTCGAAAGCGACATCCCCAGCGCTTCGTCCGCTTCGAGATAGACCTGACGCGCGGCGGGCGATGACGCGAATACGTCGAGACCCATTCCGACCTCTTGAGAGGCCTGGCCAGGAAAGAGAAGTGCGAACATTCGAGCTATTCGTCGTCGACTTCGATGATCGTTCGGCCCTTGTAGGTGCCGCAGCTTCCACACACGCGATGTGGCGCCTTGGGTGCTCCGCATTGTGGGCAGGTGCTGGTCGCGGGTGCGCGCAGCGAATCGTGGCTTCGGCGCTTGTCTCGGCGCGCTTTTGAGGTCTTCTGCTTCGGTACGGCCATTGGATCCGTATCCCCCATTTCATCGTTGCCATCATTCCCATCGTTGCAGTCGTTGCAGACGTGGTATTGCTGGCAATCAGGCGCCGACTCACGTCGGCATACTATGAATCGTCGCGGACGGTCCCGACGACCCTTCTCAGGTATAGGTGACACGAGGCGGACCTCGATGCTCTACCTGGTCTGATTTTCTTCACTTGGTCTTCTAGTGCTCTCTTAGTGTTCTTTCGCTTTTTGCTTTTTGCTCTGTCTACTCTGTTCTGTCACGCCTTACTCGGTCTCGCCCTTCAGCTTTGCGAGAACCGCGAAAGGCGAGTCAATTCGCTCATCTTCGCAATCGCACCGCGTCTCTGCGAAGTCGACGCCGCAATGTGAACAAATTCCCTGACAATCCTCGCTGCACAAGGGCTGAATCGGCATCGCGAGCGCGATCAGCTCTCCAAAAAAATCGTCGAGTCGGATGAAGGGTCCGCGAAACCAGCCCGCTTCGAGATCTTCCCCAAGCCAAACGCCGCTCTCGGCGAGCCCCTGCACGCCTTCCAGATCAATGGGTTCGCGACCCTTCGCGGGCTCGAGTGCCAAGCGAAACGTGTCACGAAGCGCGTGAGAGTAGCGCTTGGCGCAACGACTGCACTCTAGAAGGACCGTTGCGTCCAAGCTACCTGAAAGCAGGATGTCGTCGCGGGTTCGCGTCGCTTCGATCAGAAAGGTAAAGCCATCGGCAACTTCGCTCGCGGGGGCTTCCGAATCGGGCTCGCGCTCCGCCCACCAGTCACCGGGCACCTCGAAGCGAAAAGCCTTGCCCTTTTCGCTGAGTTGATCGACCTGAATCTTGAAATCGGACATCTTCGGAATTCTCGAACCATCGACGACGTCGAGTCACGACGCTGGGGCAGGATAAATCGTTTGAAAAACAAGGATTTGGCGAACAATCACTCGCGGGCCGGGGAAATAGCGCAAGCGCTGCCGACCCGCCAAGGCAATCGGCTGAATTCGCACTGAGGCCAGCTAGCGACTGCTGTATGCTCGGCGCCCATGTCGACTATACGCACTCGCTTCGCTCCTAGCCCCACGGGGTTTCTGCATATCGGCGGCGCCCGAACGGCGCTCTTCAATTGGGCGTTGACCCGACGACTCGGCGGTCAGTTCGTGTTGCGAATCGAGGACACGGATCGCGAGCGATCGACGGTCGAATCCGAGCGGGCCGTCTTGGAAGGCTTGCGTTGGCTGGGGATCGATTGGGACGAGGGGCCCCATCGCCAAAGCGAGCGGGCAACACGTCATGCCGAGGTGATCGAATCGCTGCTCGCCTCCGGCGCGGCCTACCGTTGTGTCTGTACCAAGGAGCGCTTGGAAGCACAGCGCGCAGAGGAACTCGCGGCGGGCGGCAAGGGGATCTACGACGGCCATTGCCGCGATCTCGGCCTCGACACGGATTGCGGCACGCATACCGTTCGACTGCGAATCGACCGCGAACGCTCGCTGCGCTGGGATGACCTCGTCTTCGGACCGAGTGGCCAGGACGCGAGCGAAATCGGCGACGGCATTATTCGCCGCAGCGATGGCACACCGCTCTACCACCTCGCCGTCGTCGTGGACGACCTCGACATGGGGATCACCCATGTCGTCCGCGGCGCCGATCATCACAGCAACACGCCCTTTCAGATCGCTCTCTATCATGCGCTCGATGCGACGATCCCCATCTTTGCGCATGTGCCTTTGATCGTGGCGGAAAGTGGTCGAAAGCTCTCCAAACGAAAGGATCCGGTCTCGATCCAAAAATTCAAGGCCGACGGCTATCTGCCAGAGGCCATGGTCAACTGGCTCGCGCGTCTGGGATGGTCGCACGGCGATCAGGAAATTTTTTCGTCGGAAGAGATCGCGAAGCACTTCGACCTCGAACACGTTGGCCGATCCGGTGCACAAGCGGACCTCGACAGGCTCGACTCGCTCAATCAACACTATCTGAAGGACCGCAGTGCCGAGGATCTCTTTGCCGTCGCCAGTCCATTTCTCGATGCCGTCGCAGGACGGCCGGTCGCGCGGGACGAGACCCTGGATCGGCTATTGGACATGCTTCGAGAGCGCAGCAATCAGCTGGTCGAGATGGCCAAAAAGGCGCGCTTCGCACTTGTCGACGAAATCGAAATCGAAGCCGGTCCGGCGAAAAAACACCTACGCCCGGTCATCCTCGAGCCCTTCGAAGCCCTGATCAAAGCCTTCGAGGCCCTCGATTCCTGGACTACGGTGGCCCTCGAAAACGCCTTTGAAGAAGTCTGCCGGGCGCATGGGGACCTGAAGCTCGGGAAGCTCGCTCAACCAACGCGCGTCGCCGTCACCGGCACCGGGGCCTCGCCGGGAATCTATGAAACACTCGAAGTCGTCGGCCGCGATCGAGCGCTGGCCCGGATGCAAGCGGCTGCAACCCTGATCAAAGAACGCGCGGCCGCTAGTTCTTAGGACGCCCTGCGCCAACGCACTGCAAGCTGCGCTCTTCGCTGAACCCGCGAACGGCTCACGCGGATGAAATCAGGACTCGGCAAGCACTTCACGCAAGAATCGTGAGCAACCAGAGCGGCGGAAGAAAGAGACTGGCCAGCGCACCCAGGGCAATCGACGGAGCGAATCCGAAGGGCTCCCCCAACGCACCGCGCGAAAGCGCCTGCGCGCCGCCTAACACCAATCCGATCACCGAGGATGCGAGGATCGTATCGAGCACGCCGACGGCCCCGACGACCGCACCAATCATTCCCAGCAGCTTGACATCGCCAAGGCCGAGTCCCGGAAACCAGAGCCAATAATCAGCCTCCATCGGACCGGGAACGGACTCCCCCTCCCCCGGCCAATGATCGAATTCCCGCCCCATCGCAACGCTCACCCGGGCATGAATGAAGGCCACGAGCCAAAGGAGACCGGCACCCACGGCCGCCCCAATCGCGCTTCGAATCAGACCGTCGACGAAAGGCGTGCCATACCAGGCGCTCACTGCAGGAACGACGGCCAGCGCAACGACCAGGCCGCCCAGGGAGATTCCATCTGGAATGATCTGATGGTCGATGTCGATCATCGCCGCCGCAATCAACGCCGCAGCGAAGAGACAGTGAATCGGCGTCCACCACGTCTCCCCGAAACGCCAAGCAATCGCCATGAACAAAAGACCAGTCAATAACTCGACGGCCGGGTAGCGCAGCGAAATCCGCATCGCGCAGCGGCGACATCGGCCACGCAAGAAGAGGTACGAGAAAACGGGAATATTGTCCCAGGGCTTGATCAACATCTCACAGGACGGACAACGCGAGGGGGGGTAGGCGACGGAGAGGCCGAGGGGGACGCGATGGATCACCACGTTCAGAAACGAGCCGACCAGGAGGCCGAATACGAGGGCAACCGGAAGCAAGGCGCCCGGTGCGATCTCAATCGTCATGCTTCCTCCAAAGCCATCGAACAGAGACTCTAAGACAGCCTCGGTCGCACGCTATCCAAGAGGCCACCCCAGACCAGCGCGGACCGTTCGAGCGACCGTCGGCCCGAAATACGCCTGCGAGAAGTACGTCGGCGAAGAGCCCGAAGAGACCTTACGCCCACTCGCTGCACGGGATTGTCGTGGCCCGCTACTTGAAGTCTCGCCGACTGAAGATCATCGACCCAAGGACCAACGTTGCGACCGTGTATCCGAGGGCGTAGAGAACAGCGAGCTGAATCTCGGAGGCAGGGATCGGCAGACCATGGACGGCCTCGAGCGTTTTATTGAAGACCTCGAAATCGGGCACGACCTGGAAGACGGCTGTCGCCATGGTCGCAACGGAATCCAGATCCGATTGGTCACCGAGCGCGCGCAGATCGCGCGAGAGATGTCCGATCATCCAGAGTCCGACCGTGAACAACGCCGCCAGCATGGGTGTCGTAAAGGCCGAGAAGAACGTCGCAATCGCAACGATCACCATCAACTCGAGGCCGATGAGTGAAATTGCAACAGCATGATCGACAGCCAACGGCGCCCCAGCCATCCACGATACACAGGCAAAGGCCAAGGCCATCAGGGCGAGTTGGAGCCAGACCGTCAAGGTCAAACCGGCCCATTTCCCGACCAGGAATTCCGCCCTCGAAACCGGCTTCGAAAGAATCGTGAAGATCGTTTTCCGTTCGACCTCGTTGTAGATCAAACCGATGCCCACGAAGATGGCGATGCCCGCGCTGAAGAAGCGAATGGCGGCCATCCCCATGTCCTGCAGTATCTCGTCGACCTCGACGTAAGAAAGCGTCGCGAGCAGAACACCCGATCCGATCATCAAGATGCCGAAACCCAAGAGCGTGTAGAGCAGCTTGTTGCGAATGGCCTCTCGAAGGGTATTCGCCGCCAGCGTCCAGACTCGCCTTAACGAGTTCATTGCCCCTCCTCCTCTTCCTGCACCGCCGTGAGGAACACTTCTTCGAGCGAATGGCGATGCGGGGTCACCGAGATCACTTGCGCATTCGCGCCGAGTGCGAGCCCGAGAATGTCGCCGACATCCTTCGTCGACACAGTCAATTCAATGCGCTCACCGAGGCCGCGCATAGTTAGGGCATAGTCCTCTTCCAATTGTGCGGCGGTCTCCGCCGGCAACTGCGCGAAGACGATCTCAGCCGATGACGTTTCGTCGGCAAGGAAGTCTTCTATGCGCCCCTGATGCCGAATCGCCCCCTTCACGATGATGGCCACGCGATCACAGATCATCTCGACATCGGTCAGGATATGCGTCGTCATGAAGACCGTTTTTCCCGCTGCACGGAGCGAGAGGATGACGTCGCGGATTTCCTTGCGCCCGATCGGATCGAGCCCACTCATGGGTTCATCCATGAATACGATCTCGGGATCATGCACGAGGGCCTGAGCGACACCGACCCGTTGCAACATGCCTTTCGAAAAAGTCTGCAGCCGGGCATCCGCGGCGTGTGAAAGATTGACGACTTCGAGCAACTCCTCGACGCGATCCGCACAGCGATTCGAGGGAACCGCGCACAGACGAGCATAGAAGGTGAGAATCTCGCGAGCGGTCAGGAAGGGATAGAAATAGGGATTCTCCGGCAAGAACCCGATCTGGTTTCGAAACTCGGATTCGGCCACGTCTCGCCCCAGGATTGACGCCTTCCCTTCACTCGGACGAATCAACCCCATCAGAATCTTGAGCGTCGTGGTCTTCCCCGCACCGTTCGGCCCGACGAATCCGAAGATCTCGCCCTCCTGGACCTGAAACGTCACGCCATGCAAGACACGCTTGCGTCGCAATCCGAACCCCGGCCGGAAATCCTTCACGACCTGATCCACGCAAATCACCTGACGGCTTTCGAGCGTCAACCTGTTATGCCCCCTCAGCGGTCGAGGCCGCCTTCGCCTGTTCCGCATTCCATTTCTCGACTCGTTTTCGATCAGCACCCGAGTAGTGAATCTCATAGCGACTGCCGATATACGAGGACCGGATACGGCCAGTCTGCGGGTCGATTTCCCAGACCGATCCACGCGACAGTGGCGCAGGCAATGCGTCGGGTTCGGCACTCGGCAATTTTTCCAACACGCGATGCACCCCCCTGGTCAAATCATCCACGGTCTGAATATCGCGGCCCGACAACTCTGCGTAGGCGATGCGGGCACGATCGAGATGACGGGCCTTGTATTCGATTTCGATCTCGTCGAGCGCAATCTTGAGAGTGACTTTCGCTTCCTCGTCCTCGGTATTGCGAAGAAGCTCGCGAAGAAAAATTTCGGCGACGTCGATATCGGCCCGTTGACTCTTCAGCCGCGCAACCAACCGGGGGAGATAGGCCGGCGAATTCGGCAAGGACATTGCGATTTCGAGTGCCGCGGCCGCCTCAGGATATTCGAAGAGGTAGAAGAAATGATTGAAGCCGAGGTAGAAGTAGTTTCGCCAATCGTTCGGGTGGTACTCGATCGCTCGTTCGAGCAATCGATTCCCCTCACGCACCTGTTCCTGGTCGTGGGTCATCCAGATTGCTGCGAATCGATAGGCGTGGCCAACGTGCGGATTGAGCGTCGTGACGACGTCGACGAGTTTTCCGAGATGGCGGGCCTTTCGGGCATCGACCGACTCGTCCCCGCCAACGACCTGAACCGCCTGGAGCCAGTGAAAATCAGCCAGGATCGCGTTGAAGCCAAAGGCCATCGCGTTCGCCACGCCTGGGGTCGGCACGAAGCTTTCTCCGAGATCGCTGCGTGATGCGATCGGAATATTGGCGTGCGCCCAACCCGTGCAGGCAATCGCAGCGACAAGCAAAACGGCCCGGTTGAACTTCGTCGGCACCCTGTGCTCCTTCAACGACTTACGGCTTGAAAGGATTCATTACGAGCATTGAGTGGGTCGATTGCGGGTCCTTCAGCTTCGTTCCCGGAATCGAGAGTCCGAATTCAGAAGTCGTCGGGACCGATGATCAAGCGCGCGGGCTCATCGAATCGGAGCGCACCACCACCGCCTACCGGGGGCGACCAATCTCCGGATTGTCCGGTTCCGCAGAACTGACCCGCGGTATCCGGATGGGTGTAGACGACAATCGAAAGCAAATTGTCGCCATCGAGATCGCCGTAGGCCGTCGACGTAAAGCTAGCAACGGCCCCGCCACAGCTGCCGCCAAGCGGGACCGCCGGTGTGTTCGTGTCGTAATCGAAGAAGACATCTCCCTCTGGTGCCCAACCGACGAGCGCGAAGGCGGCATCGATCGAAGTCGAGTCGCGCTTAGTCGTCGTCGGGGGAAGGCCCAGCGCGAAGGACGGCTGCGCGGCGACTGCGACAAAGGTGTTGTACTCCGCAAAATAGGATTTCTGCGACTTCGCCAATGCGCTCAAATTTGCGTAGGCCTCGGAACGTTTCGAGGTCAGCTGATAGTTGAGAAACGAAGGAATCGCGACCGAGGCCAGGATGCCAATGATCGCGACAACGATCATCAGCTCGATCAAGGTGAAGCCGCGTGATCGACTGCTAAGACTGCGTGTCATCTTACTCTCCCCGTGGGGCGCCTGCACCAAGCAAGCTCTTCCGCCACACCCACCCTGCCTGGGTAGGAGCAACCCACGTGCCAGAACGCGCGAGTCGCTGCATTCATCGGCAAGAGTCGTCGCACCCTTGAGCCGTGGCGCGCAGAACTCAGGTTCACGAACACTCGAAGCCACGGAGACGAAACTGTGAGCCGCGCCACGAAGTGACGTTTTGCAGTCCAGGGCAACAATTCGCGACACCCGCAGGCCAGAATTGCATCCGGGCTGCAGGCATTCCCCGGCGATCAGCCCCGACCGGATGCCCTTGCCAGTTGACAGCGTGAGATCCGCCTAGCTAGTCTCGCGCGCTTCCAGAATGAGCTCCCATCGTCTAGTGGCCTAGGACACGGCCCTCTCAAGGCTGAAACACGGGTTCGAGTCCCGTTGGGAGCACCATTCAGCCCTTTCAAGCCGTTACCCGCGTCATCCACCCGCTGACCGAGTACGATTGACCGCTCGCGACCCTCAAGAAACCCCACGACCCTACCCCGCTTCTTCTTTTTTTAATCCCAGCTCCCCATTCCCTCGAGTCTTCCAACGCCGATGAGTTCAGAATTCGCCTTTGCCTTCCTGGACTGTGAGTTTGGGGGCCTTGACGTCGAGATCCACGATCTGACGGAGGTCGGCATTATCCTGACGGATGCTCGGCTGAAGGAGGAAGGCGAGGCCCAGTGGCGCGTGAAATCCCGCCCAGAACGCATCAGTGCGGAGGCCGCGGCGATCTTCGGCTACGACGAGAAGCTGTGGGCAGAAGCGCCGGGCGTACGACAGGTCCTCACCGAGATCGTCGAAATGCTGCCCAAGGATCGCAAGGTCATCCCGGCGGGCCAGAACGTTCGCATGGACGTCATCTTTCTCGAAAGGGCCTTCAAGCGCTGCGAGATTCCCTACCCCTTCGACTATCACGTAATCGATCTGGCGACGCTCTTCTACTCCTGGTCCCTGGTCGCCGGTGAACCCGCCCGGGCAATTTCTCTTCGCCAGGCTGCCACGACGGCTGGACTGCTCGGTGAGGGCGGCGTCGCCCATCGCGCACTCGAAGACGCTCGGCTAACACTTGAATGCTTTCGACACTACATCGCGCGATTGGCGCCCCGGGAGCCCGCCGAAATCCCAACCCCTTTGCAAACGCCGGACAAAGACTCGGCTTGACGGTCCCCGCTCGGCGGACCTAGAGCAGTCGCGCGCGCCATTTGCGAAGCGCGCGCCAATCGAGCCAGCCAAAGAGCCGCACCGCCATTCGGCCCCGTAACGCCGAAGCAAAGTCCAACACCACAGGTCGCCCGTCGTCGCCGGCCAGAATATTGCTGCGGTGTCGCAAGTCGAGGTGGACGATGCCGCGCCGATGCATTTCAGCGATCGCGTGTTGTAGTTCCGAGAGGAATGTCGGCGGAAGTCGACCGGCCAGAGAGCGCGAAAGCAGGATGCCCGAGCGGTATTCGAAGATCAGGGCGGCCGAATCCAATTGACCGAGAAGACGCGGAATGGCGTCGACGCCCTCGAGGCGTCGATAGGCGCGAGCTTCGCGCTGAAGCATCCAGGGCCCCAACCATCGACGCACGAACGCATTGCGCGGTGCGTAATCCTTGACGACGACAGGGCCCGAAGGGGCCGCGACCAGCAGCACGTCCGGGTTGCCCCAGCCACCACGATTCAGAACGGCTCTCGTCCTATCCGCAAGGTTGCCCCGATCGAGCTCCGCAATGACCATCGACGCCTCACTCATCCGAGGGTCAAGGTGCCGCGCCACCAGAAGAGTACGGCGCCAAAGGTCAAAGCGAGGAGCGTTCCCAACTCATTGTTCTCGGAATAGCGGTCGAGGGTCCATGACGTGCGACTGTCAAACGCGGACCCCGCTCGCCACCCATGCCTACGCGGCCAGAGCGCGGGAACCTCGCTTCGATAACGCCGAAAGCGCTCGCCGTATGCGGATTCAAGGCGCTCACCCTCCGCCCGATCCTTGCGCGGAAAATAGCGGAAGGCGAACCATGGCCAGACAAACGCCAATACGGCCAGGGTCAACCATCCCCCGAGCCAGATCGCGAAACCCGTCGCGGTCAAGATCGTTCCGAGATAAAGGGGATGGCGCAGATGCGCGTAAGGACCAGATGTCGTGAGTTGAGCGTTCTTGACCAGATGTCCGGCCCCCCACCCGCGAAGTCCTGCGCCGGCGGCGATCAAGGGCAATGCGAGGGCGACGCCTTCTGGTTGAGGTGGCCGAAAAAACAGGACGGCCGCACCGATCAAATAGAAGGGCATGAACCGCGCGTTCAGGTTTTTCAGACGGATCGGGTTCCGCATGCCCATCAAGCTACTCAGCGTGTTGCCGGCGAGCAATCGGTGAACTCGTGCGGACTGCGATCGCCGGGATCAACGGCGATCAATGATCCTTCGGCAATGTGGTCACACCGTCTTGGACCATGTCCCAGAGCTGCTCTCGAAGCCGTGCACGGAATTCGGGATCCGCTGGCACCGGATCCACATCGGCTTCGAGGAATTCAAGGAGTTCGCCGTCCGCAAAGACCGCCTCAGCCTCATCGAACGCCACGCCCGCATCGACGATCTGACTCACCTCCGTCGGGCTCGAGGCCAGCGCAAAAGCCATTTCTTGCGGCGCAGCGAAGTCCGCTCCCTCGCCGGATCTGAACCAGCCCAGAAATGCTTGCAAACCGAGTCGTCGCGCCACTTTCTTTCTCACCCCATCCACCGAAATCGTCGCTTGTGAGAGCCTTCAGCCACCGTCCCTAGAGAGTGGTTTCACAACTGTGCATGTGTCAGAAACGCGATGCAATTTTCCTACGATCCCAAAACTTGACCATCTGAATCCTCAACCCGGTGCGCCCCCTTGGGATATCCGCCAGTCGAGCCCCCCTGCAGGCCTCTGACCAGCAGATCGACCAGTGAATGACAGGTCTCACGAACACCCGACCCGCGCGGCACACGGGCGAGTATCCCGAACAGGCTGGACATAATGACCAGGGAAAGCTGCTCCGCGGCCATGGGCGATTGAATGCCGTCGCGATCGGCGACCAGGCGAAGATGGGCGACCAACTCATCGTTGATCGTTGGCGCCGTCTGATTCGGATCGGCGAGATCCGAGGGACGCCGGATATAGAGTGAGAGCAGATCTGCGTTCAACCCGGCATCGCTCACGAGCCCGAACTCATCGATCAGGATATCCACGATGCTGTGGAGGAATTCATTGAGGCCTGGCTCGCCTTCAGCGACCAAAGTGAGCCGGCGGGCACCGCGCTGGTTGATTCGACGCGCCAGCTCCAACATGACGTCGTCTTTGGTCGGGAAGTGGAAATAAAAGGTTCCGCGAGCGATCCCCGCTCGCTTGGCGATCCGATCGATCTGGGCTGCGGCGAAGCCGACCTCGCGAAACTCTCGCAATGCGGTCTCGAATATCCGCTCCTTCGTATCGGCACGTTGGCGGGATCGCGAATTGCGAATCCGCACTTTCGGATCGAGCGAGGGATTGGAAGGGCTGGAAGAGGCGCCGGCCGACCTGATCGACTTCGGTATCGTGCCGTTGACCTTTACCGATCCGGCCGACTATGAACTGATTGAACAGGGCGCCGAACTCGTGATCCCCGGC
>CAZMFM010000088.1:0-15839 GCA_964565565.1 uncultured Spirochaetaceae bacterium
GAGGAAAAGACGCCGATCGAACAGGAATATTTCGTCGCCATCACCTGGGACGGTCGCGCCAAGCGCCCGGTCTGCGTATTCAGCGACATGGGTGGCGTCGACATCGAAGAGGTCGCCGAAAAGAATCCCGAGCACGTCTCGAAAACGCATTTCTCGACGATTCTTCCCCTCACGCCCCGCGTCGCAAAGGAAGCCGTCAGCGCGACCGGCGTCAGCGGATCCGACCTGAACAAGCTCGCACCGATTGTCTTCAAGCTGATGCAGATCTTTTTGAAATACGATCTCACCCTGGCCGAGATCAATCCGCTGGCCAAGCTCAAAGATGGTCGCTTCCTCGTCCTCGACGGACATATCGACATGGAGGCGGAAGCGCGCGGGAATCACAAGGCGCTGCTCGACGAGCTCGGTATCGGCGATGATGAAACCCGACAGGCGCGCCCTCCGACAAAATTCGAAATCGCCGGCGCGCGAGTCAATGCCGCGGATCATCGCGGTGTGGCTGGGAACGTCGTGGAATTCGACGGCAACCTCGGCTTGGTGATCGGCGCTGGCCAAGCTCAAAGATGGTCGCTTCCTCGTCCTCGACGGACATATCGACATGGAGGCGGAAGCGCGCGGGAATCACAAGGCGCTGCTCGACGAGCTCGGTATCGGCGATGATGAAACCCGACAGGCGCGCCCTCCGACAAAATTCGAAATCGCCGGCGCGCGAGTCAATGCCGCGGATCATCGCGGTGTGGCTGGGAACGTCGTGGAATTCGACGGCAACCTCGGCTTGGTGATCGGCGCTGGCGGCGGATCCCTCACGCTCTTCGATGCAGTCCGCAACCAGGGTGGCAAGCCCGCCAATTACTGCGAAATCGGCGGAAACCCTTCGATGAGCAAGGCCAAGGAGCTGACGAAGCTGATCCTCTCGAAGCCAGGCGTCGAAAAGATCGCTGTGATGATGAACGTCGTATCCAATACACGAGTCGACATCGTCGCGCGCGGCGTGATCAAGGGCTGCCTCGAAGCCGGCAAGGACCCGGCGGAGACCATTGCGATCTTCCGGATCCCGGGTGCCTGGGAAGAGGAAGGATTCAAGATCCTCGAGAAATACGGCGTCGATTATTGTGACCGCAGTGTTTCGATGTACGACGCAGCCGGCCGTGCCGTCGCAAAGATGCAAGGGTAGGGGCAAAGAGAACTAACATGTCGATCCTACTCACGAAGAACACGCGATTCATCATCCAGGGCATCACGGGCCGCGAAGCCATCAACCTGACCCGGGAAAATCTCGACTACGGCGCCAAGATCGTCGGCGGAGTCACGCCGGGTCGCGCCGGTCGCGACGTCTACGGCGTTCCCGTCTACGATTGCGTGCGCGACGCAGTTTCGGCGAACGGCGGAATGATCGAAGGATCGATCGTGTCGGTCCCGCCCAAATTCACCCAGGACGCGATCATCGAGGCCCTCGAGAACGACATCAAATTGATCGTCGTCGTGACCGAAAACGTGCCGCGCAAGCAGGTTGCAGAGGCCGTCGAGCTCGCCGAGCTTCGTGGCGCGCGCATCATAGGCCCCAATTGCCTGGGCATCATCTCACCCGGCGAGTGCAAGATGGGCGGCGTCGGCGGTCCGGCAGCCAATACTCGCCAGGCCTATAAGAAGGGCAATATCGGCGTCATGTCGCGCTCCGGTGGGATGACGACCGAGATCGCATCGACGCTGACCGCCGCGGGTCTTGGACAATCGACCTGTGTTTCGATCGGTGGCGATGCCATTGTTGGAACGACGTATGCGGAGCTGATGCCCTTCTTCGAGGCGGATCCCAAAACCCATGCGATCGCCATCTATTCGGAGCCCGGTGGCCGAATGGAGGCCGAACTCGCGGAGTGGGTCGCCGAGAACGATTCGCGGCTACCGATCGTCGCCTTCATGGCCGGCCGATTCATGGACGAGATGAAGGGCATGCGCTTCGGCCACGCGGGAACGATCGTCGAGGGAAAAGAGGACACGACCGCGGAGAAGATCAAGCGCATGGAAGAAGCCGGGATTGCGGTCGCTGAGCGCATCGAAGAGATCCCGGACCTGATTCGAGCTCGACTCGCTCGGCGCAAGCGCTAGCGATCGCGATTGAATCCACGTGACCCAGGCGAGCATCCCACCTGGGTCCGTATCGAGTCACGGAAAATGCCGGAAGCCCAAAGGGCGTTCGGAGCCAGAGAGGAAAAGTTCATGCCCGGAGAATTCATCGACGTCCGCGTCGGCGCGAAAGCCGCCACGAACGCCAAGCTCGCAGCGAAGCTCGCCGAAATCTGCCCGGTTTCGATTTTCGTCGCCTCGAGCGAGGGCGTCCGGATCGACGAATCGAACCTGGACGAATGTGTCCTATGTGATCTGTGCCTCGAAGCCGCACCCAAGGGCCAGATCAAGATCGTTAAACTCTACGAATAAGCAGCAGTCGAAGGAGACTCCCCATGCGTAGTGCAAAAGATTTCTTCAAGCCGATGGCGCTCGGTGCGCCCGAGCCACTCCGAGAGATTCCGTTCAAGCCCTCTCGAATGATCCACTTCTTCGACCCGAGCAACGCCAAGATGGCGGCGAAGGTCCCGGATCTGACGAAAAAGTGCGACGTGCTTCTCGGCAACCTCGAAGACGCGATCCAGGCCGACAATAAACTCGCCGCACGCGAGGGACTCGTCAAAATCGGACGCGAGGTCGACTTCGGAAATTGCCAGCTCTGGACGCGCGTGAACAGTCTCGACTCCCCTTGGTGTCTCGATGATCTGACGACGCTGGTGACCGAGATCGGCGATCAGCTCGACGTCATCATGGTCCCGAAGGTCGAAGGCGCCTGGGACATCCACTACGTCGACCGCTTGCTCGCGCAACTCGAAGCCCGCGCCGGGATCAAGAAGCCGATCATGGTGCACGCTCTACTCGAGACGGCGCTCGGTGTCGCCAATGTCGAGGAGATCTGCGCGGCGAGCCCACGGATGCAAGGCCTCTCACTCGGCCCCGCCGACCTCGCGGCGAGCCGACGAATGAAAACGACGCGCGTCGGCGGCGGACATCCCGGCTACCTCGTCCGCACGGATCCCGATCCCGAGAATCCGGACGCGCCTCGAACGACGGCGCAACAGGATCTCTGGCATTACACGATGGCGCGTATGGTCGATGCCTGTAACGCCAATGGCATCCTTCCCTACTACGGACCCTTCGGCGATATCAAGGACACGATCGCGACGGAAGATCAATTCCGGAACGCCTTCCTGATGGGCTGCGTGGGTACCTGGAGCCTCCACCCGGTTCAGATCGACATCGCCAAGAAGGTCTTCTCGCCACCGGTCGACGAAGTCCTGTGGGCGAAGAACGTGATCGAGCAGATGGGCGACGGCACGGGCGCGGTGATGATTGACGGGAAGATGCAGGACGATGCGACCGTGAAACAATGTCATGTCATGGTCGAGTTGGCGCGCATGCTCTCCGAGGACGATCCGGAGCTGAAGGCCGCCTACGAGTTCTAGTCGGGAACAATCTGCGGAGCCCCGCGCACTGGAGGATTGATGGAGACGACCGTTCTCGGCCGAACCGGTATGCGCATCTCGAAGCTATGCCTTGGTTGCATGAGCTATGGATCGTCAAAATGGCGCCCCTGGGTTCTCGATGAAGCCGAGGCGCGTCCCTTCTTCGAACATGCGCTCGAAGCGGG
Source organism: uncultured Spirochaetaceae bacterium (assembly GCA_964565565.1). Classification (GTDB taxonomy): domain Bacteria; phylum Myxococcota_A; class UBA9160; order UBA9160; family UBA4427; genus UBA4427. The sequence continues at coordinate 3,695 of CAZMFM010000088.1, forward strand.
TATCAACTTCTTCGACACCGCCGACATCTACTCGCTCGGCGCCTCGGAAGAAGTGACCGGCAAACTACTGCGTGAGATGGCCAATCTCGACGAGTGCGTGGTGGCCACGAAGCTCGCGCTGCCGATGAGCCAGGGCGCGAATATGCGAGGGCTCTCCCGCAAGCATATCCAGCAGGCCTGCGAGGCCAGCCTCCGCCGGCTCGGCATCGACACGATCGACCTCTACCAACTCCATCGCCTCGACCCCGATACGCCGATGGAGGAAACACTCGGCGCCCTCGACGATCTGGTTCGACAGGGGAAGGTGCGGCATATCGGTGCCAGCTCGATGTATGCCTGGGAAATGGCGACCGCGCTGGGTATCTCCGACCGCCGCGGATTGGCTCGCTTCGCAACCATGCAGAATCACTACAACCTCCTCTACCGTGAGGAGGAGCGCGAAATGATGCCGCTATGCGAAACCGAAGAGGTCGCGATTATTCCCTGGTCGCCGCTCGCCCGGGGACTGCTGGCCGGGAAACGACCGGCGCTGCGCGAAAAGTCGGGATCGACACGGCAGGAATCCGACGGCTTCACCGATTTCCTCTACGACCAGGATTCGGATTGGGACGTCGTACTGGCGGTTCAAGAGATCGCCAAGGAACGCGAGTTGCCCCCGGCGCAGATCGCGCTGGCCTGGATGCTCGCAAAGCCTTTCGTGACCGCGCCGATCATCGGTGCCACAAAGCTCGACCATTTGAAGGACGCGATCTCGGCCTTGGACGTCGTGCTCTCCGAAGATGAGATGGCCCGACTCGAAGCGCCCTACGCGCCGCATCCGGTCAAGGGAATGGGCCCAGCCGCACTCTTTAGAGAGTCACGACGCCTCAGAGAGTCACGACGTCTCCGCCCGTCATGACGATCTCCCTCGATCCCGCCTATTGCTCTGCCGTCATGTCCTAGGCCGGGGCCGGGAACCAGCCGATGGAACTCGACGCCACAACACAGGCGGTCCCCGGACAACGCCTCCTGATCCTCGGCGGACTCGCCATTTTGATCATGGCGCCGGTCACGCTCCCGGTTCCGATTCTGCGCGAACTCGTTGGCGATCGCTTCGAAGTCTCTGAATTCCTGACTTCCCTCTTCATGTCCGTCAACATGCTGGGGGCAGCGCTAGCCGCGCCCCTTGCGGGGGCACTGGCCGATCGGATTGGTCGGCGAAGACCCCTGGTCATTGGAGCGCTCATTCTCGACGCCCTCCTCTTCCTGGCCATGACCCTCGAAATGCCCTTCGCACTCTTTCTCACGTTGCGCTTCTTTGAGGGCACTGCGCATATCTTCGCGCTTTCGCTGCTGCTTTCGATCGCTGCCAGTCTGGGCGGTGACCATGCTCGCGGCAAGACGATGGGCATCGCGGGAACTGGGATGATGTTAGGCGTTGCCGTTGGCGCCCCGATCGGCGGCCTGCTCGGCAACCTCGACCCAAACCAACCGCTCTATGCAGCCTCCATCCTGCTGGTTGGCGCGGCACTCTTTGCGAGCGCTGCGCTACCGGATCCCGCCGGCGGAGAACGAAGACCCGGCGTTCGCGAGATCCTCCAGATCGTCCGGGAAAATCGTGACGTAGTCGCACCCCTGATCTTCGCCTTCGCAGACCGCTTCACGGTCGGTTTCTATACAACCACCTTCTCGCTCTTCGCCTCTGGCCTGCACGGCGCGAGTCCGCCACGCGTCGGACTCTGGATCACGGCCTTCATGTTGCCCTTCGCCCTCTTCTCCTTCCCCTTCGGCGTTTTGGCCGATCGCACTTCCAAGACCGCGATGATCTGCGGAGGCAGCGTGATCTACGGATTGCTCACCGCCAGCCTCGGCTTCTGGCCGACCGAAATCATCGGTCCGGGGATGGCTGTGATCGGCGTCTTTGCAGCCGTCATGTTCGTGCCTTCGATGTTGATGACGACCGACCTGACACCACCGGCCATTCGCTCGACCGCGCTGGGCGCCTTCAATACCGCCGGCAGCCTCGGGTTCATCCTGGGTCCGATCACGGGCGGACTCGTCAGCGAGATGGTCCGAGCGACCCACGGCCCAGCCATCGGCTATCAGGCTGCCTTCGCCGTCGCGGGGGGGGCCGAGATCCTCTGTGTGCTCGTCGCTCTGCCCTTTCTTCTCCGGTTGCGCGCGAAGGGCCGAACAAGCTGACTCGTATCGTGGTCGACGACCGCAGAGTTGCCGCGCAAACTCGGTTGTTCGCCCGGAAGACTCGTGTAATGTCGGCGCGTTACTCAATTCGAGGAGTTTTTCAGCATGGCGAATCCATCGCCTCCGCCCAGTGCTCGCGTTGTCCCGGTGATTCTGTCCGGCGGCTCGGGAACGCGCCTTTGGCCGCTCTCGAGGCGTGCGTACCCAAAGCAGCTCTTGCCCCTGGTCGAGGAAGAGACCCTTCTCCAGGCCACTGCGGTCCGGGTGAGCGATGAAGCCTTCTTCGAGCGCCCGCTGATCCTGTGCAACGATGCACATCGATTCATCATCGCAGAGCAGCTGCGCGCGAAAGACATCACCCCTCTGGCAATTGCTCTCGAGCCGGTCGCTCGCAACACGGCCCCCGCGATTACGGCGGCGGCCTTGATCATCGCCGAGCAGGATCCCGATGGCATCATGCTCGTCCTGCCATCCGATCACGTCATCCGCGACGTTGTCGCTTTCAGGCGCGCCGTTGAAACGGCCGCGAACGCCGCCCGGCAAGGCGCACTCACGACCTTCGGCATCGTCCCAGAAAATCCCGAAACCGGCTTCGGATATATTCGCCGCGGCGATGCACTCGAAGGCCTTTCCGGGGCCTACAACGTGGCCGAATTCGTCGAGAAGCCCGATGCGGAACGAGCCCGGTCATTTGTCAGCTCCGGCGACTACGCCTGGAATAGCGGGATGTTCGTCTTCCCGGTGCGAAAGCTGCTCGAAGAAATCGGACGACATCAGCCGGAGATCTTGACCGCCTGTCGCGACTCCGTCGCCAACGCGAGTCGCGATCTGACCTTTACGCGTCTCGACGAAACCGCCTTTGCCACCTCTCCTTCGATCTCGATCGATCACGCGCTCATGGAAAAGACGCAGTCGGCGGCAGTCGTCACCTGTGAGATCGGCTGGAGCGACGTCGGCTCGTGGGCAGCACTGTGGGAGATCGGCGAGGCCGACGATCACGGCAACGTCACCCTCGGCGATGTCGTCCTGCACGATGTCGAGAACAGCTATATCCGATCCGAGCATAAGCTGGTCAGCGCGATCGGCATTCGCGACCTGATCATCGTCGAAACCCACGACGCCGTCCTGGTCGCGCCGCTCGATCGTGCCCAGGAAGTCAAAGAGATCGTCTCCAAATTGGACGGCGCGGGCCGACCCGAAGCCGAGCTGCATGCCCGGGTCTATCGACCCTGGGGATATTACGAAGGGGTGGCGGATGGCGACCGCTTCCAGGTCAAGCAGATTTCGGTGAAGCCGGGCGAAAAGCTCTCGCTCCAGAAACATCAGCATCGCGCCGAACATTGGATCGTCGTGAACGGCACCGCGGTCGTCACGAACGGGGACGAGGTATTCACGCTGGTCGAAAACCAATCGACCTATATTCCGATCGGTGCGACCCACCGACTCGAAAATTCGGGTGATACAGACCTCACCCTGATCGAGGTTCAATCGGGTACGTACCTTGGCGAGGACGACATCGTTCGCCTCGACGACATTTACGGCCGCAATCAAGATGTCGCCGGCAAAGGTGTAGGAGAAGAGCCTCCCGGCTGATTTCCAAGATCGCGGGAGTCAGTAAACTACTACACATCGACAATTCGACTCAAGGCCGCCAAGAGTCTGAAATGGGATCTCGAGCGCGCGTGTCGAACCTCCAGCAAAGTCGAAGCATTCAGAAAATCGCTTCCTGTACCGATAGTTAGAGACCAATGTCAAAATCGTGGCCGGGCTTGTCGGCGCCGAAAAAAAGATCCGCCAACGCACTCATATTGTCACACCTAACGAAGTCATTCGTGTAGGATGGAAATTGTTGGTTCGTCTCGAATCAACGCCTGGGAAGGCAGCGCGAGTTCGGCTTCGCGTGCAGCAATGAGTACTACGGCACGGGCTACACACGGACTCCGGACGAACTACGAAAAAGTTGAAAACGTAGTGCGGTCGATAGTAAGTGGAAAATATCGCAGGCAGCCCTTGTTAGTACTTGTAGTAGGTAGATGGGCAACGAGGAACCACTGATCGGGGTTGAACCGGTACGTGTCATTCTTCGACTCTTGGCCCCCCTATTTGGGGTGTTCCGGAGTGTACGGGTCCCGTGATCGGCGATGATCACGTCCGCGCGCACCGTGTCAGCCAGAGGCTCCGCTCCGACCTTCCCAATGCGTGATTCGAGATTCCAGCGAAATTTTTTGCAGCTCAATGTCTTGCAGATCAACAAGGGGAAGCAACCATGCGCATGTTGAAGGCCCAGCTCTACTGCTGGAGTGTCACTTTGGTTCTAGGCCTATTCGCATCGTCGGCGGCGGTTGCGGCACCGATGACGTACGCGTTCGATTCGGGGACTTTCACGATTCGTGTCACACGAGTCGACACCGGCGTGAGCGTGATCGACCCGGCGGAAATGACTCCGTTCTCGATCGTGCTCGACGGCTCGAGCGTCACATTCGATCCGACGACGGGAACGAACGGAACGATCACTTCGCTCATTCTCACTTCGGCCGGTCCGACCAATATCAATCTCGACGACACTCAGGCTGGTGTCACCACAGACTCGGTCTCGATCACGAACGCGATGCTGAACAACATCACGAGCGGCAATCGAGACTTTGGCAACGCCTTTTTCCTCGACACAGTGATGACCGCGGACGTATCGGGCATTCTTGCAGACGGCTTCAGCACGCCGTTTGGGCCCATTCCATTCTCGTCCAACACTTCGGCGGCCTCAGGAACCCTGATCGTGAGCGGCACCCAGATCAATCTGGGCGTCTTCGGTGTGAACCTCGCGGAGTTCAGCCAGTTCGACCCGGGAGGCGTACTGCCACCCAATCTCACAGTCAAAGCTGATTTCGTTTTCGTGGGTACGCTGGTGCCAGAGCCGGGGACGGCCCTGCTTCTGGGTCTGGGCTTGCTCGGCCTGAGCAGCAAGCGACGCGCTCGAATGAGTCGCCCATAACACCAAAGCCGCCCAGGCCGCGGTAGCCGCCGTAAGCGCGGTGATGAACAGAAATCGAGGCAAAATCGACACGATCAACCGTCGATTGTTGCGTATGACGGGGCCGAGCCAGCCGGAAGGCTCCGGTCGGATCACACGATCCCTGGTCTGGCCCTGTCGCCTCGATTTCCGACTCTGAGCGAGGTCGGGCACGCTCAGCCCTTGGATCCGATGCGTTCGGGGCTCCTTGATGGCTTTCTGGGTTTCAATCCACCCCAGTCGAGATTATTCGACCTCCGACACAAAAAGTCTGACACATTCGAGACTGGTTCAATTAGAATGGCTCCTGCGAGATAGCGATCGCTCGACCCCACTTTGAGAGGACCTGCTCCCGATGCGAAATCCACTTTATTCCTGCCTGGTTACGATCCTTACCGCGCTTGGGCTCTTCGCAGCACCGGCATCGGCGCTGACGATCATTCCCGGGAGTAGTGGACTCGACATGGCCGTCGGTTGCACCGACCCTTCGTGTTTCAACTTTGGTGGTACGCCGGTCGTCGTACTCAATCTGAGCGCTTCGGCTCCGGTTTCAGGGACCTTCGGCCTGACCGGGCTTACGCTGGACTTCTCGATCGACCTGGATTCGCCGGCAAATCTGGCCGGTCCCGACGGAGCGGTCACTTCAGTAGATTTCGATCCAATGAATTTTCTCGGCTCCGTCTCGGTCGTCGATCAAGGTTCGGGCAACTATTCAATCGCCACCCAGATCGCCACCGTCTCCGGCACGCTGACGGCCAACGGCCCGGGAACCTCGACCGTGTTCAACGCGCTCGCCGTCAACGTGAGCGGTAGCTGCCTCGCTTCTGGGGACGCCCTCACCTGTGGTCTGACCTTCGGCGGTGCGGGCAACGCGTATCAACTCGACGTGAATGGCACGCCCCGCTACTTCAGTCAGACCGTCGACATCACCGGTGTCGTCCCCGAACCGACTACCGCGCTCCTTTTCGGCCTCGGACTGACGGGTCTCGCGGCTCGACGACGGTCGACCGGCAACAGCTGACACCGTCTATCCACCCACTACACCCACTACACCCACCACACCCACCACCCCCACCACATCCACCCCCATCTACAACACCCATCGCGCTACCCGCCTCGTCGCCTGCTCCGTTCATGCGCCCAGTCGGCTGGTGAGGCTTGCCGCGTCGCCTAGCGGTTGGCCTGCGGCGTGAGAGGCCGGTGATCTTGCGTTCCCTATCGCAGTCGCCGACCCTTCGTAGATGCTGAACACAGCCCCCCTCGCGAAACAGAAAATCAAGGTCTTCGGCCAAGAGATGGCCTATCACGTACGAGGCCAAGGCGATCCCATCGTCCTGCTTCACGGCAATCCGACCTCGTCCTATCTCTGGCGCAACGTCGTCCCACACCTCGAGCGCCTGGGCCGGTGCATCGTTCCCGACCTGATCGGCATGGGCGACTCGCAGAAACTCGTGGACTCCGGCCCCGGCTCCTACCGCTTCGTCGAACATCGCCGCTATCTCGACGGCTTGCTCGAAAGCCTCGACGTTCGCGAGAACGTCACACTCGTCATTCACGACTGGGGCTCTGCCCTCGGCTTCGATTGGGCCAATCGACATCGCGACGCGATGCACGGGATCGCCTACATGGAGGCCATCGTCGCCCCGATCCCAACCTGGGATGAATGGCCCCAGGCCGCCCGGCAAGCCTTCGAAGGCTTTCGCTCTGATAAGGGTGAAGCAATGGTGCTCGAGCAGAATCTCTTCATCGAAGGCATGTTGCCGAGTTCGATCATCCGGAAACTCTCGGACGAAGAGATGGACGAATATCGACGTCCCTTCACGAATGCCGGCGAAGACCGCAGGCCGACGCTTACCTGGCCGCGCGAAATTCCACTCGTCGGAGAGCCGGAAGATGTCGTCGCAATCGTGAGCGAATATGGCAAGTGGCTCTCGGGTTCAGACCTCCCGAAGCTTTTGATCAACGCCGACCCCGGAGCCATCCTTCGTAAAGGCGCCCTCGAATTCTGTCGATCCTGGCCCAACCAGGAAGAGGTCACCGTCGCTGGCATCCACTTCATCCAGGAAGACTCCCCGGACGAGATCGGCGAAGCGATCGCCGGCTGGCTCGCTCGGATCCAGTAGGCGACGAGCGTCGGGCGCGGACTCGACGCCACCCGCTCTTTCCAACCATCGCCTGCCAACCACTGCTTCCCCAAACACTGGGGGTCAGGAAAGCTCGAGCATTCTTTCGATTGGTCGAATCGCCTGTTTGGCGAGTTCCTCGGGAACCATGACCCGCGGCCCATCATCGCGCAGGCATAGGTAGAGCTTCTCGAGCGTATTCAAGCGCATATAGGGGCAACGATTACACGCGCAGCTCTCGTCCATGCCCGGCGCTTGATAGAGCACCTTCCCTGGAGCCTGCTGAAGGATTGCGTGGAAGACACCGTCTTCGGTCGCAATGATCGACGGCCGCTTCGGGTCTGCGACGGCACGGTTGATGATGCCCGTCGTGCTAGCAATGAAATCAGCCTGATCCAGCACCGCCTGATCGCATTCGGGATGGGCCAGCACTTCTGCTTCGGGATGTTGAATCTTCAACTTCGCGAGACGCTTCGCGCTGAACATTTCATGCACGACACAGGCCCCGGGCCAGACAATCAGATCGTCACGCCCCGTCTGCTTGGCCACCCATCGCGCAAGATGTCGATCCGGGGCAAAGATCAGCTTCTCTCCCTCGAAGGTCTCCACCATCTTCACCGCATTCGATGAAGTACAGATGAGATCGCTCATCGCCTTCACGCCTGCGGAGGCATTGATATAGGTGAGCACCTTCGCGCCCGGATGATCGGCAACAAAGGATTTGAACTCTTCGGGCGGGCAACCATCAGCGAGCGAGCAACCGGCTTCGAGATCCGGCACCAGGACGGGGATTCCCGGATTGAGGATCGCCGCCGTCTCCGCCATGAAATGCACGCCGCAAAATACGATCCGATCGCACTCGATCTCCTGAGCGGCGCGTGCCAGTGCAAGGGAGTCGCCGACGACGTCGGCCAGATCCTGGATCTCTGATTCCTGGTAGAAGTGGGCAAGGATGACCGCACCCTTTTCCCGCTTGAGCTCGAGGATGGCCGCTTCCAGGTCTTCTGGAAAGTCTGCTCGGCCGCCGCCCGAGGAGGCGTCCAAAGATCGGTTCATGGTCGGGGGTCTCCGGCTGGGGGCACGCTGCACAAAGAGTCTACCAAGGTCCGTGGATTTTCGAGGCAGCCGGTCCTCGGCGCCTCTCCTCGCCCTAGGAGACCGGCTCGATCAGCAGGGTTGGGACATCGTGGACCGGCTCGCGAACGGTACAGACCCGCGTTCCGGCCTTGTTGCCATCCCTGATTCGCGAAACATCGAAACCGTCACTCGAGAGCCGCGAATGAATCGCGTCGATGTCGACCACCTGCCAGGCGAGACCTCCAAAGCGGTCGCGGCCCTGCGGATCTCGCTTTGCATCGAGCCGTCCGCCGATTTCGATCGTCACTCCACCGATCCGGAAAAAAATCAGTCGCACGCCGCGCTGCTCGAAACTCCGGTCGAGGGCCAGGCGAAGGCCCAGATTGTCACGATAGAAGTCTCGCGTCGCTTCGATGTCTGCGCTCATCACGACCACATGGTCGAGCGCGCGAATCAGGCTTTTCGGATCGGCGGCGCCCCCGGTCACCGAATCCGGCGTGCCTCCCAACGGTCCTGCCGGAACGCCAACGTCGTCCGAAATCAACTCGACGGCCAGCGCGCGACTCGCAACCGGATCGATCCGTGTCGAGACCCAGGTGCGAGATTCTTCGTCCCCGGCGCCCTCCACCTCAGATCCGGCCTTCCGATTCTCGCTGGGCAGTAGAGACGGCGCACCCGCTCCAAATCCCTTGGCGATGACGTCCAGATCGTCACAGGCGAGACGAATCGCCTTCAGTCCCTGGGACGCGTCGACGGCCGACGTCGAAACCTCTCTGATCTCAAGGCGCGTATTGGCGAGCGGAAAGAACACACTGCGTAGCCTGCTCACCTCTTCCGTTTCGACCCGGCCCGGCCGCTGACCGAGTAGACGTGCGTAGTCGGCCACACCCGATTCAAATTGGGTCACTTCTACCAGGACACTGTGAAAGCTCGAGATCATGGACAGAACATCGCACGTCTTTTTCGCTATGCCCTGCATCATGAAAAAATTATCGATCGCGAGATCCAGCACTCAGCGATCTTTTAGGCCGTCGACTTTCAAGATCTCGTCGTTCACGCTCGTGTGCGCGCTGATCGTGCTTGCCGGCTGTCGTCCCGACGGGCCGGCCGGCCCGAATCTGGTCCTGATCACGATCGATCGTGTCGCCGCAGACCGACTCGGCTGTTTTGGGGGCCCGCGAGAACAGGGACTCTCCGTCTGTGCGCTCGCCGAAGGGGGCACGCTCTTCTCCTGGGCCGCGTCCCCGGGTCGCGGCGAAGCCTCGGTTGTGGCCTCGATCTTGACCGGCTTGCCCGAATCGGAGCACGGTGTCGGCCAGGACGGTCTGGAATTTCTACCCGACGCCCTCACCACGATCGCCGAAGAACTGCGAGACGCCGGCTACGCAACCGCGGCCTTCGTAACGAGTCCGCGGGTCAATGCCAGCCGTCGGCTGGATCAGGGCTTCGATCTCTACGACGATCGCCTCGCATCGCCGAGTCGAAGTGATGCCACGGCGTCTGAAGCGCTGCCCCAGGAAATTTCGGACTGGATCGACGCCACTCCCGCACCTTGGTTTCTCTGGATTCACGCCAATCGTGACGCGGGCCTGATCGAACTCGACCGACTCTTGTCCAGGCTCGCTCATACCCTCGACGATCGACAGAATGCCCCGGGCGTTCTTTTCACATCCCTTCGCGGCGAACGAGAAGCCGACAATCTAGGACTCACACAGACCGCACAGCGCATTACCTGGCGCACCCATCGCGTCCCCCTCATCTGGCGACCAGCCTTGAAGGGCGATGTTCTACCGCTGCGCGTATCGCGCCGACTCGCGAGCCTGCTCGATATCGCGCCCACCCTCCGAGCGGCCGCTCATCTCGCCAATCGCGCCGCGCGCGGCGAGGGAATCCAAGATCAATCAGCGCGCGCAAAGCCGGACTCGGCCGGGCGCGACCTCGGCCGCCTGGCCCGGGACTCGGCCACGCAAGCGAGCGACGGAGAACGGTTCATCGTGCTCCACACACCAAACTCCGACGGCGAAGTCGGCCTGGCCTCGCGCAATCATCTCTATACTCGGCGATCGAGTTCGCTGGACGGGTCGGGGCGCCCGGTTCCGATGGCCTCACTCTCAGCCTTGAAGGCCCGGTTCGCGGCGATCCCAACGGGTGAAGGGGGAGCTGGGGAGGATGGTGAAGACGGGTCGAACACACGATCGGCCCGACTCGAATCCGGGCTCTGGCGCCTGGATGTCCTCGCCACCGATAGCCCTGTCCCACGCCTCGAATTTCACCTGGCACGTGGGCTCGCGCCCGCTCTGGCCAGCTCGACGACATCTACGCCGTCGTCTATACCGCCGTCCATACCGCCGTCGTCGCGTAGACCCGAAGCGCCCAGGTCGCCACGATCGTCCGCATTGAAAGGAAGCTCCGAATGAGCCAAACGTCCTCCGGATCCCGACGCTCGGGATCCATGATCGCGATCGTCGTGGGTGTCGTGGGTGGGTTGCTCCTGCTGGCGTTGGCCACTTCCGATCTGGACTTCGGCCCCACGCGCGTCGACCGCTCCGGCCGCCTCTCGATCCACATCAACGGCGTCCGGCAACGCATGGCGCGTGACGTCTTCCTGCCCACGCGTGGCTGGGTCCTGCAGCTCCAATTCCTCGACCTGCCCGTTAGTCAGTCGCCGGATGGCTTGGTCGTGATCCTTCGTTCCGAGCGAACCGGAGCCACCATCGAGATCCAGGATCGCTTCGCCATACACGATGATTACGCCACGCTGATCATCCCCGAGCAGCTCGGCCTGGCCGCGGGTCTGCTCTCGGTCCGGGCCATCTTCACGAACGAAAGCGGCAAACAATTCGAAGACTCGCGACGCATCCGCATTCGCTCTCCCCTCGGCAACCTTCCGATCGGACGCAGACAAGTCATCCATTTCGATTTCACGGTCGACCACGACGACGATGGCCTTCCCGATTTCTGGAAGGACCTCGAGCGCTTCGGCCTGGCCTCCGTCGACCACCCGGAAATGGCCAAAATCGTCGCGACCGCGATCGAGGCTCGTGCCCTCGCGCGCCTCAAAAAAGCCTACGACGCCGATCACGATCCGAACCTCACCCGCCTCACACACGACCCGGTCACAGTCTTGTTTCGGCCCAGCTCCGATCCCGCCGCATTGACGACACGAATCTGTGTTGGCGGGAAGGATCCGACCGGGAGCGGGATGGTTGGGCATGTTCGTTTCGATTTGCGTAACGAGGACAAGACGTCCGTCGAATGCGACTTGGATCCGGCGGCCGGGCTCTTTCCGGGGGAACTCGTGAATTACGGCGGCTCGGTGCTCTATCGCGAAATTCTCAACCCCTTTCTCGTGGCCCGTGGCGGAAGCCCGATCGGCGAGCTTTCAGAGGACGAGCCTGAAGCGTTGAGCACTCTGCTGCATGGCGAGGACGAGGGCGAGGCGCAGAATCGATCCGGCCGACAGATCAGAATCCTTCGCGCGGTCAACATCCTGGGCGATGTGCTTGGCAGCATCATGGCCCATGAAGCGGGACATGCGCTGGGCCTCGTCGCTATCGGCCGACCGAGCGTTGGCCTCTTCGGCGGCAGCGAGGGCGGTGACTACGCCCATAACATCGATGTCGGTGGCGAGTCCGCGGCATCGGATTGGCTGATGAATGCGGGCGAAAATTTGAGCTTCGCGGCGCTGGCCGGAGACTCCGAGGGCGGCCCGCTGCGCTTCCGACCGCTAAACTACGCCTACTTGCGAGATCGCGTC
>CAZMFM010000088.1:15939-17697 GCA_964565565.1 uncultured Spirochaetaceae bacterium
AACTAGAACCAAAACTACAGGTCCCAGAAAAAATCCTTGTTCGTGAGATCGGAATCGGCCTCACTGGATTGCACTTCTTCTCGTTCCGACTGCGTCAGCAAGTCGTCGCCTTTCGAAATCCGCTCGACCAATTCTTCGAGGTCGCGGGTCTCGGTCTCCCAATACTCATCCGTCCCGAAATGCGGAAAAGCGTCCGGGAAGGCCGGATCGGCCCAGCGACGCGCGATCCAACCTGCGTAGAAGACAAAGCGGAAGCCCCGAAGCGGCTCGATCAACGAGAAGCTGCGATCGTCGAAGGGGCGGAATTGCTTATAGGATTCGACCAAAAGGCGTCGCTGTCGATCCGCCAGCGCGTCGCGCCCGGGCAAGAGCATCCAGACGTCCTGAACCGGAGGGCCAATCACCATGTCATCGAAATCGAGAAAGAACCAACCCTCGTCTCCGCGCAAGAGGTTCCCGGCGTGGCAATCGCCATGAATGGGTTGCACCTCGATCTCGCGACTTCTTTCCTGGTAGGTCGAAACCAGGGACTCGACGGCCCGCTCGAAGCGTGCCGAACAGCTCGGCGGCAACCAATCGCCGTCTTCGAGGAGTGCCAGGGCTTCGAGCGGAACGGTGTCCGCATCGAGTGTTCGCCGGTTAGGTGCACCGAGGTCCGCTGCGATCGAATGGATACGGGCCATCAACCGGCCCAATACTTCGATCTGATCGTCCGAGAACTCGTCGGGCGAGCGTCCACCCGTGCGCGGCCAGATCGCGTAGTGAATGTCCTCGATCGTGTGCAGCGTATCGCCATCCGGAAATTGCAGCGGCGCACAGACCGGAATCTCCGCGCGAACCAACGCGGCCAACAATTTGTGCTCGTCAAGAATCGTTTCGCGAGACCACCGGCCCGGGCGATAGAATTTCGCAACGACATGGCGACCGTCTTCGAGGCGAACATCGTAGACCCTGTTCTCCAGGGCGTTCAGCGCAAAGCAATGGCCGGTGGGCACGAAGCCCGCGGATTCGACGGCCTGAAGCACTCGCTCGGGTGTGAGACGAAAGAAGAACTCGCTCAGATCTTGTTGCATGCCGGGAGCATACCCCGATCGGAGGTTTGCCCGGATCGGGCCGATTCGTTAACCTTTTCGAACACTTAGACCCGGTTCCATTTTGGTCGATTCGTTGGGCCGACAAGAACTAGACGTCTTGCCCCCTGAGCCCTTGCCCCCGGAGAGAAAGTCCTGTGTCCCCCAATCGCGATCGCCCCTGGCTGATTCGAACCTATTCCGGCCATTCGTCCGCCAAGGCCAGCAATACCCTCTATCGAAGCAATCTCGCAAAAGGCCAGACGGGCCTCTCGGTCGCCTTCGATCTCCCCACCCAGACCGGTTATGACTCGGACCATCCACTGGCCCGCGGCGAAGTCGGCAAGGTGGGTGTCCCGATCTCTCATATCGATGATATGCAGCTGCTCTTCGACGAGATCCCCCTCGACAAGATGAATACGTCGATGACGATCAATGCGACTGCGGCCTGGTTGCTCTCGCTCTATATCGCGACCGCACAGCGACAGGGATCAACGGCCGCCGTGCTGACCGGCACGACCCAGAACGACATCATCAAGGAATACCTCTCTCGCGGCACCTTCGTCTTTCCGCCCGAGGCCTCGATGCGGCTGACGAGTGAAATCGTCGCCTACACCGTCGACCATGCGCCGCGTTGGAATCCGATCAACATCTGCTCCTACCATCTCCAGGAAGCGGGCGCGACGCC
>CAZMFM010000088.1:17797-22413 GCA_964565565.1 uncultured Spirochaetaceae bacterium
GTCAATAGTCTGGGACTCACCGAAGCGCAGCCGGAAAACAACATCGTCCGGATCGCCCTCGAGGCCCTCGGCGTCACCCTGTCGAAGCGCGCACGTGCGCGCTCGCTTCAGCTTCCCGCCTGGAACGAAGCGCTCGGCCTACCACGTCCCTGGGACCAGCAGCTCTCACTCCGCACGCAACAGATTCTCGCCTTCGAGACCGACCTGCTCGAATACGAGGACCTCTTCGATGGATCCCATGTGGTCGAGAAGATGACTGCGCAGCTCTTGTCGGATGCGCGCGAGGAGATGGAACGCGTACTCGATATGGGCGGTGCCGTCGCCGCGGTCGAGAACGCCTATATGAAGCAGCGTCTCGTCGAAAGCCATACCGCACGGTTGCGCGCCATCGAATCCGGCGAGCTCACCGTCGTTGGCGTGAACGACTTCCAGGAGACCGTGTCTTCGCCGCTGGTCGAGGGTGGGTCCGAATCGATTCTCAAGGTCGACGAGTCCGCCGAACGGGAACAGATCCAATCGCTCGAAGCGTTTCGCAACAAGCGAAACGCAGACGAGGTCAGCCAGGCATTGCGACGACTCGAAGACACGATCAAAGCCGGCAGCAATATCATGCCCGTTTCGATCGAGGCTGCGAAGGCCGGTGTCACGACAGGCGAGTGGTCCCAGGTTCTGCGTGACCTCTTCGGCGAATACCGAGCACCGACCGGAGTCGGAACGGCACCCGTCGCAGCAACCGGCGAGACCAGCGACGAAGTGGAACGCGTTCGCACCCGAGTCGATGAGGTCTCGCGCCAACTCGGTCGACGCCTCAAGATTCTCGTTGGCAAGCCCGGGCTCGATGGACATAGCAACGGCGCGGAACAGATCGCCGTCAAGGCACGCGATGTCGGAATGGAAGTGGTCTACGACGGCATTCGACTCACACCGAAAGAGATCGTCCAATCCGCACGAGACGAAGGCGTCCACATCATCGGCTTGTCGATCCTCTCGGGCTCCCACGGCGTATTGGTCGTCGACGTCGTCGACCAGCTCCGCGAAGCCGGACTGGGATCGATTCCGGTCGTAGTAGGCGGCATCATTCCGGAGGACGATGCTGCAGAACTCGAGAGGGCGGGCGTTCGCCGCGTCTATACGCCCAAGGACTTCAACCTCACGCGAATCATGAGCGAGATCGTCGAACTCGTCTCCGGACAGAATGCCGACTAGCGCTTCGACCCCGAAGCTTTCAGAGCGGCCGGCAGCGGAGCTTGCAGCAAAAGTCGCCGATGGGGACCTTGGCGCCGTTTCCGAAGCACTCAATCGGATCGACGACGATCGGCCACAAAACCGTGAGGCCGTGCTCACGTTGCTCGACGCAGTGACCGGACGCGGACGTGGCCCTCGAATCGGTGTGACCGGTGCGCCGGGTTCTGGCAAATCGACGCTGCTCGACGCCTTGGTCTCGAACCTTCGGGAACAAGGTCGCAGCGTGGGAATTCTGGCCGTCGACCCTTCGAGCCAACGAACCGGCGGCGCACTCCTCGGCGATCGGATGCGACTCGGCTCGGCGGCGCGTGATGCCGGCGTCTTCCTTCGTTCCCTCGCCGCGCGCGATCAACTCGGTGGACTCTCTGAAGTCACCGGACCAAGCCTCGACATCATGCAGGCCGCCTTCGACATGGTCTTCGTTGAAACCGTCGGCGTCGGACAATCGGAAGCCGGCGTGATCGACATCGTCGACAGCCTCGTCTTCGTCGCGCAGCCGGCGGCCGGGGACCTGATCCAATTCATGAAGGCGGGCATCCTCGAATGGCCCGACATCTTCTTCGTCAATAAATCCGATCTCGGAGAAGCCGCACGACGGACGTCCGCCGAACTTTCGGCTGGCTTGGAACTCGGAAACCGACGGGACCCCGACTACGCGCCGCAGGTTCTTTGCGGGTCAGCACGCGATGGACTGGGCATCAATGAGCTAATCGAAGCGATCGATGCCCACCAGCAATATCTGAAATCCTCGGGACAGGGAGAACAACGACTGGCCGCTGGGCGCGTCGCCCGGGTCCAGACCATCCTCTTGACGAGGTACGGACGATACGGACGCCAACAACTAACGGGACCACTCGCCATCGAGGAATATGTCCGGACAAGACCGGATTCATCCGTTGAACGACTGGCCGACGATCTCGGTCGACAAGTCGAGGCGTCCCTCGGCACGCAGGCTAGTTGAAGTGTCGTCGCGGCCTGTTTCGCGAATCGGACGCGTCCTGCGCACCATCGCCTGGGCGCTCTTATTTGCCTTTGTGTTTGGACTCCTGCTCGGGAGCTGGATTCGCAAGCAACTCGAAGAGCCCGTTCGCTATATCGGCAATCAAGAACTCCCGGCTCATTCCCAAGTGATTGCGATCCTAACGACTGGACTGGGCGCGACTGCTCCAGGCGACGTCGGGCACACCGAGTCGTGCATTCTCGTGACGAGCCAATACGAAGAGAAGGTCTGATAGGCGATTCAAATATCGCAGGGAAGTTTCTTCGACGGACTCATCCGGGATCGCAGCGAGTCCGACGACGGATCGCTCCGCACGCCGACAAACTGTGCGGGCGAGATGAAACGCTGCGCTCGACGGGCTGCCACCCGGCAAGATGAAAGCCGTGAGCTTTTCGAGGCCGCCTTCGAGCCGATCGATCAAGGCCTCGAGGACGAGCACTTCGGCCGCTGAAACGCCGCCGACTCCGGCTTTCTCTCGATGCCTCGGGTCCGGGGTCGCAAGCGATGCTCCCAGATCGAAAAGTGCGCTCTGGATTTGCGCGAGGAACGTTTCGAGTTCCGGGTCGATTCCCGCCGCCACGGCCACGCCGATCGCGGCGTTCGTCTCGTCGACATCCCCATAGGCGGCCACGCGAAGTGCGTCCTTGCCGACGCGATCCCCACCAAATAAGTCCGTCTGGCCCGCATCACCGCGTCGTGTATAGATCTTCACCCTACCCTCTTCGCGCTACGCGACCTCTTCGAGCCAGGACCCATCCGATCAACGGAAACCATCCATCCATGGAGGGCGTCGCTAGCCGCGCGCCGCCAGATCGGCATCGACCATTCGAGCCAGCTCATCATCGGCGGGCACAGCGCTTTCCAAACCTGGGGGTCCGGAGCCCGCAGCGCCTGGTTCGCCAGATGAACTCGACGGCGAAGTCGCGATCACATCGCTCGGGTTTCGATCAGCGGCGACGATTCGACGCAACGCAACGAAGGCGAGTCCACCACCGACGACGAAGCCCAGGACCGGAAAGATATAGGCCCAGAGCGTGATCCCCTTCGCCGGGGGCGCTCCAAGAATTTCTTCGCCGAATCGCTCGATCAGGATCGCGACGACTTCTTCCTGGGTCGAACCGGCCGCTTCCTGCAAGACCATCCACTGGACGAGTTCGGCGGCCTGCGGGCTCGGACAAGAAGCGAGCGTTCGCCCCGGGCAATACGGACTCATCAATTCCGACGCGAGATCGTAACCCCAGGATTTGGCGGACGCCGTCTCGACGGTGATGACAGAGAAGCCGAAAAGAACCACGGCGAAGGCCAGGGCGAAGGTTCGAAACGCGGGACAGCTCGATCCGCGCTTGCCATCACCTCGCAGTGCCACTTCGGGTCGATCGGGCAAAATCAACATTAACCTTCCCAATTCAGCCTCACGAAATCGTCTTGTTCCTCATCCTCTCCAACGTTCCGCGGACCTCGCATCGATTGGCGTGGGGCCTCGGTCATGACGCGTGAGTCCGGGGGAACACTGGCCGTCAGCCAGACATTGCCACCAATAATGCAGCGCGCACCGATCACCGTGTCACCACCAAGAATCGTCGCCCCTGCATAGATCGTCACCTCGTCCTCGATCGTCGGATGGCGCTTCTTCCCACGCAACGCTGAACTATCACGCAACGACGTCGCACCGAGCGTGACACCTTGATAGAGGCGAACGCCATCTCCAATGATGGCGGTCTCCCCGATGACAATACCGGTGCCATGATCGATGAAAAAGCGCGCACCGATTTCGGCACCCGGATGGATGTCGATCCCAGTTCGATCGTGCGCGTACTCACTCATGATGCGTGGCAGGAGGGGAACCCCGTAGCCATGCAGTTCGTGGGCGATTCGATGGATCGCGAGCGCACGAATCGCCGGATACGCCACCACGATCTCGTCATAACCATTCGCCGCCGGATCTCCGGCATAGGCGGCCTCGACGTCCTTGGAAAGCATCATCCGCAGATCGACCAGGCGGCTGGTGAATCGAATTGTCAACTCTTCCGCAGTGGCGTCTTCCGGCAGCTCCACCTGAACGAGCAGCTTGTAGAGCCCATCGGCTACGGAGGGCACCTCGGACCTGAGTTCGGCGGGGTCGACGCGAAATCGCAGCAGCCGTGTGGTCGGGTCGATCCAATTCACGACCTGATTCGGATCCAGGATGCCGCCACAGACGGTCTCGGACAGGACAGTCTCTTCGCAACCGGCCAGTCCCTCGACCGCGGCCTCGAGTACGTCATCCGGACAGGAAAATGGCTCGACCGGGGGGCGGGCTGAAGCAGCCCCTGCCCTGCGCATCGACCTCACCATCGGATTGCTTGCCATCTCGGAACTCCTTGGATCCACC
>CAZMFM010000089.1:0-22224 GCA_964565565.1 uncultured Spirochaetaceae bacterium
GCGCGGCGATGCGGGTGGTGCGGGTGTCCTGCATTCCGATCTCCGTGATCTCGGTGGCAATGGATGGGTCGTCGGTACCCGAGGATTCAGTGCGCAGTATCGTCGCGCTCTTCTTTCTTTGGATCAGCGCCTGGGGAATAGGCACGCTGCTCTTCTCGATCGGGCCGGCTGACATCGTCAGCGCCGGAACCGCCTCGATCGCAACGCTCTCGAATATCGGCCCCGGCCTCGGCCTGGTCGGACCGACCGGAGACTTCGCCTTCTTCAGCTCATGGCAGAAGGTGGTGGCCATTTTCTTGATGTGGCTCGGGCGACTCGAATTTTTCGCCATGCTCGCGGTCATGCACCCGCGCTTCTGGACCCGCTAGCCGCCTACTTCTTATACGCCTCGATCAAGATATCCGACGTCTCCGGGCGCATGATTCGCGGATCCGGCCGTTCGCCCGCCTGAAGCTGCGCACGAACCTTCGTTCCCGAAATCGAAAACGGCTTCTCGTCCTTGTGTCGCTCCGTGAGATCGACCCGTCCCAAAGATTCGTAGAACGCGGCAAAGCCGACCTTGCAGGCCTGGATATGCAGCTCCCCGGGCAGATTGTCGAAGATCTCCTGAGCATCGAAATCGCCCCAGATCGCTTCACCATCTTCAAAGGGTGCGTCCGCGTGCTTGCGTCCGATCACGATGTCGGAGAAGCCGTAGTTCTGGCGGTAGATGCCGTGCATGATCGCCTCGGACGGTCCGCCGTAGAACATTTTGATATCGAGGCCTAGCAATTCGAAGACGTCCGAAATGTCGTAGCCGACCTTCTGCCAGAGCGACTCGTCTTTGTCACCCTCGCCGAGCAGCTTCTCGCCATGAAGCCTTCGGTAACAGCGCATTCGCATCGCGGCCGGCACATCATCGCCCTTGAGCTCGCCCATCAACGGATTCAAGACCGCGCCGGCGAAATGACCCGCCGCCGTAAGCTGCTCGATTCCGTATACGAGCGCGTATTCGTGGGCACGATGGAGTGGGTTGCGGGTCTGGAACGCCAATGCACGCTCCCATTTTCGGTCCCGAATCAGCGCCCGAACCATCTGTGGCGAGAGCATGAGCTCGCCGTACTCGGTATTTTTCGGTTGCGGCAGGACGCTGATCGACCCACCGATCAGTTTGTCACGATCGTCGTTGTCGACGATGCGGCCACCGGGATGATCGACGCGCTCGGTGCCGTAGACCGAGGTCAAATACGCCGTCTTGTCCCAGTCGAAAACTTCCAGATCGTCGATCACGGCGACGATCTCTCCCGACTCGGTACGCACCGCACAAGCTGTCGCGGAATCGAGAGACTTCGCTTCGGCATCGGTGATAGGCAGTGAAATCGGAATGGCCCAGGCATAACGCCCACCCTCGGACAAGACGACCTTCTCCGCCAGGACGAGGTCATAGGCTTCCTTCTTCATCGGACCGGTCAGAGGAGAAAGGGCACCGTCTGCCAACCGATAGACGGTCGAGAGGTCGGCTGTCGAAACTCGAATCGTGGGAAGGCCCTCGGCTCGGGCAATGAATTCAGCCTTCTTGTTGAAGGGGATGATTCGGTCGACGGGTTGCGCGAGTCCACCGTGGACGGGGACGAGATCTGTCTGTGTGGCTGGGCTCATGGGTCTACGGATCCTCTCGATCATCAGGGCGTTTCAAAGGATTTTGAACCAACTCGAACAGCGGAGAACCAGGCGCTCGAAGGAGACCCGATACGGCAAGTGGACCCGATGCTCGAAACCAATTCGTTCAAAGCGCATGAGACGCGTCCGCGGCGATCGGCTACCAGACTGGAAATTCGATCCAGCCGTTGGAAAGCAGGACCTTTTCGCGTCTTCCATCGAAGCGACGTACCGCCAGCTTTCGGTATCCGTTCACCAACTGAACGAATGCGACGAACTCTCCATCCGGCGACACGGAAGGCATACGCTCTTCACTGCCCCCGGGGCTGATAGGCACCCGGGACGTGCCGTCCGTTCTCATGCGACGCAGTCGATAGCCCGCCGACGACGGAGATGCAAACACGATCCACTCTCCGTCCGGCGTCAAGGCCGGCTCCCGCCCCTGCAGAAAGAGCTGTTCCGCTCCGTCCGCGCCGAGCGTGCGCGTCGCAATCATCGACTCGTGCACGGCGCTGGACCCACTGCGACGACGCGAGATGACCTGTTCATAGAAAAGCCGATCGCCGGCCCGGGAAAGACTGATCGTTCCAGGCGGAACGTCCCGGGCGATGACGGGTCCGAGTCGGCCACCGACGCCGACGAAATGAACGGTCTGCTCAGAGACGGCAACGCTCGAAGCGCGGCGCAGCTGTAGGGCCACGATTTCACCACTGGCCGCATAGGTTCCTCTCGGATGTTCTGATGAACCGCGTGTCACCTGGCGCAAGACCTTCGTGTCGAGATGGTATTCATAGAGCTGCTCTCGATTGGCGCGGTGTGTCGAGGCAAAAAGCAGTCGCTTGTGATCGGCCGACCAGGCAAGCGGGTGCGACCCAAGAGGTGCCGCCGCGACCTTCGTCAATTCTCCGGTGTTCGGCCAGAACAACATCAACCGCCCGGGCTTCTCTGCCAACCGCTCGTGGACACGCAGTGACTTCTTGGCGCGCAAATGCGCCCGGATCTCTTCCTCCCGACGGCGCTCGGGAGCCGTGCGATCCGGTGGCAAGGGAGGTAGCTCCGTCTCCTGATCAAATGCATTGAAACGTCTCTTTGCGTTTGCGCCGGTCCAATACACGAAGGCGATCGGTTCCTCGGGAAGCACCATCGGCTTGGAAGTCGGCAGGACACAGCCCAGTGCCACGATCACCAGCACGCCGAGCGCACCGAATTGCGGACCCCTCATCGCGAGGCCTCGAGTTGCCGGCCCACGAAGCCGAGCGCCTCGTTCGCCACGGGCTCAAAAATACCCACCTCCCTCACGCGCTGACCGAGCAGCGACACGACGAATTGCGCAGCACGCGGAAAGGGGAAGAGCGGGTGCTGGGCAAAGGCCAGATCATCCGACGAGAGGTAACAGCCCTGCCCAAAATGGGAATGATAGATCGCCGACACGCGTTCACCCCGAGCCTCGGCGTCCTCGAGTGCAGCCATGTATTCGACCTCTGACATGTAGTAGGCATGGCGGGCGTCACGGGGGAAAGCCTTCGGATCGGCGGCGTGCATCTTGTTCATCACATTCGTCACGCGAACCACATAGCCAAAATCGCCATCGGCCGAACCAAAGACCAGTCCGCAACATTCCTCGGGCGCAACTTCGAGCGCATGATTGCAAATTTCGTTGAGCACATCGTGGGAGATCGAGCGACTCTCGAGTGCCGGATCCAAATCTATTCGTTCGGGCAAGGCCATTGTCCCGTCCACTCGATCGACGAGTAGTCGCATTGGGGGATTCGACCGCCGCGGAGTCTAATCGAGCCGAGCCGATCCTGCGATGGCAAGCGCGAGCGACTGGCTGAGCGCGTCAGATCTGATAGTCGAGCCCCGTCGGCAGTTCACGTTCGATCGATCGCCGAGCGGCTTCCCGGCAAATGTCAGCGATCGCAATCTCGGACAGCATTCGCGCGGTCCGCTCTGCGATGCTGTCCCAAAGGAAATCAGGTCGATGAGCTGTAGCCGGCCAGTCCTCGTCCCCCTCCACAGCCAAAGGTCCTTTGCGCAAGGGACCCTCGATCGCTTCAAGGACTTCACACAGGTTGATCTCCTCGGGTCGGCGCGTAAGCACATAGCCACCGCCGGGGCCGCGCTTGCCCGAGACCAGGCCCGCCCGGCGTAAGCGTTGAAATATCTGCTCGAGAAAGCGATAGGGAATCCGGTGTCGCTCACCGATCGTCTGCACACGAACCGGCCCACCTGCCCCGTTGTAGGCCAGATCGAAAATCCCACAGAGTGCGTATTGAACCTGCCGAGAGAGCCGCATTGAATCGGCAAGCATGCATGACAGCGCCTCGAAGTGCCAGCCAAACACGAAGCGCATTGGCACTAATGGGAGGTCCGAGTTCCCTTCCGTGTCCGGGCCAATGCAAACGAGAGGCGAGCTCGATCCGGATCGACTTCCAATAATTTGACGAATAGCCGATCGTCCAATCCGATACGACGCCCCGAGCGCTCCCCGATCAATGCCTCATCCTCGGCGTCGAAGGTCCAATAGCCATCGAGCACACGCATCGGCACCAGCCCGCTGACCGGTGGCGAATCCAATCGCACAAAGAGACCGAATTCGGTCGCACCCGTCACCGTTGCCTCGAAGGCCTCCCCCTCGCGGCCACTCATCAACGCACAGCACGCCAGGGAATCGGCCTCCCGTTCGACATCCGTCGCGACTCGCTCACGACCGGAAAGCCAGATCGCGAACCGCGCCGCTCTTCGCTCCGTTGAGGAAGAAGCGTGTTGGCCGACGACTTCGCCGCGAATGACTCGCTTCAGAACGCGGTGGATTTCGAGATCGGCATAACGTCGAATCGGAGATGTGAAATGGACATAATGCTCGAACCGCAATGCATAGTGTCCTAGAGACCGCGCTTCGTAACGCGCCTGACTCATCGAACGCAGAACGGCAAAATGAATGCGCTCCTCGTTAGGCTCTCCGTCGACCTGCGAGAGAAGGCTCGCGAGTACACCCGGGGCTCCGAGATCTGGAGCAATCTCGATGCCCAGGCGCTCGAGAAGCGACGCCAGGGAAGCCAGTTTCTGGGGCGTCGGCGGAGGATGGACGCGGTGAATCGCCTCGAGATCAACCGCATCGAGTTTCCCCGCGACTGCGCGATTCGCGCAGAGCATCGCCTCCTCGATCAATCCATGCGCCGGATTTCTCTCTCGCATCCGTGCATCGATCGCTCGCCCCTCGTCATCGACTTTGATCTCGACCTCTGGCAACTCGAGAAAAAGCGCACCCGCGGCCTTTCGAGCGCGTGACAACATTTCGGAGATTTCACGCAGACAACGAAGCGAATCACCCCACGCCTCCTCGCCTCCAACGCTTCCGGCCGAGGGGGCCCCCGACTTACGGTCATCCTCGGCCAACCAACGCGCGGCTTCCTCGTAGGACAATCCGGCATGACTGCGAATCACCGCCTCATGAAAAAGCGCATCCGCCACCGCGCCGGTCGCATCGATTCGCAACTCGACCACCATGGCCAACCGGTCCACCCCGGCACGAAGCGAGCAAAGATCACTCGAAAGCCGCTCCGGAAGCATCGGTATCGACCGGTCGGGAAAGTAGAAGCTATTGCCGCGCCGCCTGGCTTCCGCGTCGACCCAACCGCCCGATTCCACGTAGTGGCTCACATCGGCGATCGCGACCCAGAGTCGATGCACCCAGGTTGACCCGGCCCGACGCGCAGTCCGGGCACCATCCTCTGCCGAATTCGAAACCAACGTGACCGGGGATTTTGGTCGACGCTCGGCGAAGACCGCGTCATCGTGATCGCGCGCGCTCGCGGGATCGATCGTGATGAAGGGAAGATGACGCAGGTCGAGCCTACGACCGAGCTCTTCCGCGCAAAGACCTTCTTCGAACTCGTCCGCTTCGAGGCGAGCGCGGCGCGGAAATTCCGACGCGAGCCGGTACTTCCAGACGACCGCTGCGTGATCACTGTCCGGTTCGAAAGGCAGCCCGAGTACCCGTGCGACGCGGACGCGAAGAAATTTGGACCGACCTCGCCCGGCCTGCGCCGTTCTGCCGCGCCGCTGGGACCTACGCGCCGCCTCGATGGGAACGACGACGACCCTTGCCCCATCGGGCGCTCCCTTCGAATCGGCTTCGACAAGCTTTAGCTCCGGCGTCACCACGCCGCCGTAGGGCATAAGACGAAGACCGCCCGGACCTCGGTAGAGTGAACAGACCCAACTTGTCCGCTCGGCATCGAGTAGACGGACCATCTCACCGCGCGCTTCGCGCTCGTCGCCCAAGGCCAAGAATGCGATCCGCGCGCCCACTTCGAGGGGCTCACCGAGACATTCGATCTGCCAAGATTTCCCCTCGCGATCCTCTGCCCTGACGGTCTGACCAGAAACACCCGGCGGCCGAGCCTCGACTACAATCGCCTCGAAGCCACTGCCTTGGCGCCGCTCACGGGATCGCGAACGAGAACCTTCGCCCGCCTTCGGACGCTTCGCGGAGGCGCCCGAACGATCGCCCGAAGAGCGATCGCGGATTCGATCGTTTCGCTCCTTGCCGCGCCTTCGAGACTTTCCGGGCCCCGCGCGCGCTCTGCGCTTTGGTCCCTTGCGACCCGATCCCGACCCTTTGGCCAATTTTCACCTCGGCGTCCCGACCCATTCGGGTTTGACGCTGTCTCGTTGCGCACGTACCCTGCGGCGCGCTGCCCGGGTGGCGGAATTGGTAGACGCGCTGGACTCAGAATCCAGTGTTCGCAAGGACGTGCTGGTTCGACTCCAGTCCCGGGCACCACATGACAGAGCACGCATCCCGATCCACGAGACGGCCCTGCCCTCCTAGCGTGACTCCCCGGATCTTTCTGACTCTCTTCTTCTCTTCTGGCCTTCCGGCCATCCGGCGCCCTTCCGGCCTTACGCGATGTTCTCTGCCCCGCTGCACCCGCCCCCAGCGAACGGTGTGGCTCGCGTCTTTCTCGAAATTGACTGGCCTCATGACCTCGAAGGCCGAGACGTTCGCACGACTGTAGCGGCTCTCGACGAACGAATTCGATCTACGATTTTGACCGACGTGTCTGGCCCTGCCGACCCGGTCCGCTCGAGCGACTTTTGGTCAACACCTCGGTCGGCCGGTATCATGGCGCGATGTCGAACGAATCCGTTCTCTTCGCGCTCGATGCAAGCGGCGTCGCAACCCTCACGCTCAATCGCCCGGAGCAGCTGAACGCCTGCTCGGGTGATCTCCTGACTCGGCTCGGCGAGCTCTACCGACGATGTGACGAGGACGACGCCGTTCGCGCCGTCGTGGTCACCGGTGCGGGTCGCGCCTTCTGTGCGGGTGCTGACATGTCGGATGCAGCCAAGACCTTTGATCTTTCGGCGGGCGGCGGTCTCGAGGATTTCAGTGCTGCGGGGATCGACTTTCCAGCCTTCAAGATCCGAAAACTCGTCGTCGCGGCCGTCAATGGGCATGCGATCGGGATCGGAATGAGTCTGGCGATGCAATGCGATATCCGAATCTTCGCAAGCGAAGGAAAGTATGGAATCGTCCAGGTCCGCCGCGGTGTCGTCGGTGATGCCTACTCGCATTGGACGATGGTTCGATTGGTGGGCCTCGCGCGGGCGGCCGAGATCATGCTCACCGGTCAAACATTCAAGGGCAACGAACTCGAACGCCTCGGCGTCGCCAACCAAATCCTACCCGCGGAAGATGTCCTCGCTGCAGCGCTGGAGATCGCGACCGATTCGGCGATTCACGCCGCACCGCTTTCCGTCGCCCTCTCGAAACGCCTGCTTTGGCAATCCACCGAAATGAGCGCGTCACAAGTCGAACACAGTGAAACCGAAATCCACAAGCACATCATGACCCGCCCGGATGCGATTGAAGGGCCGGTCGCTCACATGGAACGGCGAAAGCCGAATTGGAGTCTCCGCGTTTCCAAAGACTGGCCCGACTGGGCCGACGACTGATCGCCGGCCATCTCGGCCTAACGCCGCGAACTGCGCGCTGGCTAGATCGCGTCGCTCACGCCGCGCACGAAGAGCGGTTCGATGACGAAGGACTCTGCATCCGTTCGCATGGCCTCTTCGCTCGGCATCGAGATCATCTCCTTGGCAGCGGTGAGCGTGGACTCCAACAGCCGGCCATCGCTCGAACTATTCAAGAAGACCTCCTCTCGTGAAAGCACCCAATGGACCGCACGCCTGATCGCGTCCGCGTCCGAAAGCGGTTCATACCAACTGAATCGGGGGCCTGCGTCCGCCTGCCAACGCCTTCGCGCAAGCGCCTTGATCGTCTGCAGCGCAACCTTCTTCTCACGACAGGTCTCAGCCAGCGCTTCGAAATCCGCGGCGTACTCGGGCTGCGCCATCATCGAGAAGTTCAGCGGGCAAAGCACCGAGGCAAACTCGAATTCATCCAGGCTTTTCTTGTGCATCGAGGGTGCCCAGGTGCCGTGGCCGGTCACGCCCAGGAATCGGACCAAGCCTTCATCGCGCGCCTGAATGAGCGCTTCGACGGCACCGCCGGGCCCCATCGCGGTCTGCCAGCCTTCGCGATCGACCAGATTGTGCAGCTGGATCAGATCTACGTGGTCGACGCCCATCCGGGTGAGTGACTTCTCGAGACTGGCCCGGGCTTCGGCACCGCTGCGCTCGGCGGTTTTCGTCGCCAGGAAGATTTCCGATCGATGCCCCGAAAGCCATCCCGCGAGATTCAGCTCCGAGTCGCCGTAGCCGGCCGCCGTGTCGATGTGGTTCACACCCTCTCGCTCGATCAAGGCCAGGGTTTGCTCGACCCGCGCTGGCTTCATCGCCGCCAGGGCCGCGGCCCCGAAAAGCACACATGAACTCTCGAATCCCGTCGCACCGAACGCTCGTCTCTTGATCATCGGCCCAGTCTAGCCCTTCGACAGAAATCCTCTGGATGGTCGGTTTCACCAAGTACTCCAGTGGCTTACCGCTCTCTCGGGGTTTTCCCGAGAATCCTGTGCCGAAAGCACAAGGGCTGGTCGCCCGCGCTTGACTCGACAGGCTTCGGGCTTACGTTGCGCGACTCCGAGAGTGGATGGCCCGAGCCATCTGCGGCCGGAATATCCATCAAGACAACATTGCAGCGCCCCGGGAATCCCTGTGTCAGACGACGAATATCAAGATGACGACCTGAAACCAGAATCGAAATCCAATGGTGACCTGGCCAGCTTGATGGTCAATGTCCCGGGTGCCGAGGTGCTCGAGGTCCCAGCCATCCTGCCCGTGCTGGCCGTGCGGGACGTGGTCGTCTTCCCCGGCGTCACGATGCCCCTCGCCATCGGTCGACCCCGCTCGCTCGCCGCACTCGAGGAGGCTGGCCAGGACGGCTACCTGCTGGTCGTCTCGCAGCGAGACCCCAATACCGAAAATCCCAACACCGACGAGCTCTACGAGGTCGGCACCATCGTCCGCGTCATGCGGATCATCGACGCCCGTCGCGAGGGCAAACAGGCCCTGGTCGTCGGATTGGCGCGCGCCGTCATCGTACGAACAGCGGCCTGGGAACCGATCCTGCGTGTTCAGATCCTGCCCATGAACGAATCGAGCGAAGAATCAGACCAGCTCGAATCGGCCTGGCGCCGCGTCGTCATGCTGGCCCAGCGCATTATCGAGCTTCGCGAAGATATGCCCGACGAGTGGAAGGCCTTCATTCAAGGGATCCCTACGCCGGGTCTCCTCGCCGATCTAGTAGCGTCCAACATCGCACTCTCTGCAGAGCAGAAAATCGAAGTGCTCAATGAGGCGGACCCCGAGGCCCGACTGGCCCTGGTCGAGGCGCATCTTGAAAAAGAAGTCACGATCGCCGAGACCCAGCGAACGCTGACCGACGAAGCCGCCGGCGAAACCGATCCGAAGCGCCGTGAGCGAATGCTCCGGCAACGGATGCGCGAGATCCAGGAAGAAATCGGCGAGACCGACGCGGGCTCGCGAGAAGTCGACGAGCTTCGCGAAAAATTGGACGCGCTCGTCTTGCCCGAAGAAGCGGACAGCCTGGCCAATCGCGAATTGCGGCGCCTATCATCCCTCCCCCAGCACGCACCGGATCGTCACCTGATCCGAACCTATCTCGACTGGCTCCTCGATCTTCCCTGGAACACGGAAACCGAGGACCACCTCGATCTCGCCGATGCGCGCGAAATCCTGGATGCCGACCATCACGGCCTGGGTCATGTCAAGGATCGGATTCTCGAGTTCCTGGCCGTCCGAAAACTCGCGCCGGATTCACAAGCCCCGATTCTCTGCTTCGTCGGACCACCTGGCGTCGGCAAGACCTCGCTCGGCCGCTCGATCGCGCGCTGCATGGGACGCAATTTTGCACGCGCCTCGTTAGGCGGCGTACGCGATGAGGCGGAGATCCGCGGTCATCGTCGCACCTACGTCGGGTCGATGCCCGGTCGCATCCTTCAGAGCCTGAAGCGATCCGGGTCGAGAAACCCGGTCTTCTTGCTCGACGAGATTGATAAGGTTGGCTCGGATTATCGAGGGGACCCTTCGTCCGCGCTGCTCGAAGTCCTCGACCCCGAACAGAATCAGAATTTCTCGGACCACTACATCGAGGCGCCCTTCGATCTCTCGAAGGTTCTCTTTATTGCCACCGCCAATACACTTTCGACAATCCCGCCGGCACTGCTCGATCGCATGGAAGTGATCGAACTCTCGGGCTACACGGAACGCGAAAAACTGGTCATCGCCCGGGAATTCCTCGTCCCTCGACAACTCGAAGCGCACGGGCTCGAGCAAGGTCAAGTAAAGATCGAAGAGGCCGCCCTCGACAAGATCATCTCGGAATACACCCGGGAAGCCGGGGTCCGGGGTCTCGAACGAAATGTCGCCACCCTGATGCGAAAATCAGCGCGACGAATCTCCGAGGACCGGGACGCAATCATCGAGGTCGACCCCGAGTTCGTATCCGAAGCGCTCGGCGCGCCGCCCCATCTCTCCGAAGTGGCTGAAGAATCGAGTATCCCAGGGGTCGCCGTCGGCCTCGCGGTCACCGCACACGGTGGCGATATCCTCTTCATCGAGGCGGCGGGCAATCCCGGAGGCAAGGGGATCCGACTTCGCCTGACCGGACAACTCGGCGATGTCATGCGCGAATCTGCGGAGGCCGCCTTGTCCTGGGTTCGCTCCCACGCCGAAGAACTCGGGCTCAGCGAGCAAGCGATGGCGCCGCGAGAGATCCATCTCCATGTGCCGGCCGGCGCCGTGCCCAAAGACGGACCCTCCGCGGGCGTGGCGCTCGTCACAGCCATCGTCTCCCTGCTCTCGGATCGAAGCGCGAGGAGCCGGGTCGCCATGACCGGCGAAATCTCCCTGCGTGGCCGGGTGCTCCCCGTCGGCGGTATCAAGGGCAAGTTGCTGGCGGCAAGCCGCGCTGGAATCAAGACCGTCGTGATTCCCAAGAGAAATGAAAAGGACCTGGAAGAAGTACCCGAAGAAGTCCGTAACGCGCTGGGGATCCACCTGGTGGACACCATCGATGAGGCCCTCGCGTTGACCCTCGGCCTCGACGATGGGTCGGAACCCGCCGTCTCCGCGTAGACCCAACATCCGGCGGCGAGGCTGCTAGAATCGGTGGCTTGAAGATTGCGCTCGTACACGACTGGCTGACCGGCTATCGGGGCGGCGAGCGCGTTCTGCATCATTTTGCAAAGCGCTTTCCGGACGCCGACCTGTTCACGCTCTTCCACACACCCGGAAGCGTGACCCCCGAAATCGAGCATCGCAGGATCTTCACCAGCGCCCTCGATCAGATCCCCGGCAAGACGCGCCACTACCGCAAGCTGCTCCCGCTCTTCCCCTTGGCGATTCGCCAATTCGACTTCACGGGCTATGACCTGATCCTGTCGACGAGTCACGCGGTCGCGAAGAGCATCCGTGTCCCGGCCGGCATTCCCCACCTCGACTATTGCTTTACCCCGATGCGATATATCTGGGATCAGGCCGATGCCTACCTTGGCCGCGGCCCGCGTCGGTGGTTGGCGGGGCCCGCCCTGGCAGCACTCCGTCGCTTCGATGTCCAGACCGCCGACCCCGCCTCGGTCACGCGCTTTGTGGCCATCTCGACGGAAATCAAGAATCGAATCCGAACACACTACGGACGCGAAGCGAATGTCGTGGCACCCCCCGTCGACGTGTCATGGATCGAATGCGCCCAGACCAGCGCGGACGACTTCTATCTCTTGGTCGCAGGCTTTGTCCCCTACAAACGCGACGCACTCGTCATCGAGGCTTTTCGCCGATCGAACCGCCGCCTGGTCGTGGTCGGCGATGGCCCCGGTCGAAAAGCCCTCGAGACCCGCGCAACATCGAATATCGAGTTCGTCGGCCGCGTGAGCGACCGTGCACTCGCCCACTTCTACCGAAGCGCCCGCGCACTGATCTACCCCCAATGCGAAGACTTCGGGCTCGTTGCCGTCGAGGCGCAGGCCGCGGGCCGACCGGTCATCGCGTTCGGCGCCGGGGGCGCATTGGATACGGTTCGCCCTCTCCCGGAAGCGCCCGAATACAACCAACATTTTTCGACGAACGTCGAAGTGAGCACTTTCGACCCCACCGGAATCTTCTTTCGCGAAGCCACACCCCGTTCTCTCGCCGACGCGATCGAACGTTTCGAGAAGTCGGAAGCCCTCTTCAACGCGGATCGCATACGCCAGTGGGCGGCACAATTCTCCCCGGAACGATTCGACCTGGCCTTCGACCAGGAGATCGCGGCCGTCATGAGACAGGAACGAGCATGACCGAAGCCAAGATCCCCATGATCGATCTCCGCGCGCAACATGCGGAACTCGAGGAGGAACTCTTCGAGGGCTTCTCGGCGGTTCTCGCGTCGGGACGATTCATTCTCGGTAACAGCGTTAGCGCCTTCGAGGCCGAACTCGCAAAAACCTGTCGCACTGAATTTGCGATCGGCTGCAATTCAGGAACGGACGCCCTGTGGCTTGCGCTGCGCGGACTGGGCATCGGCCCGGGCGATGCCGTTCTCTGCCCCGCCTATTCCTTCTTTGCCACGGCGGCCACGATCGCGCGTGTCGGCGCTCGCCCCGTTTTCGCAGACATCCACCCTGGGACCTTCAACCTCGACCCAGAAGACGCAATTCGACGCGCCGAGGGCATCGAATCACTTCGTGCCATCATCAGCGTCGACCTCTTTGGACGAATCTGCGAGCTCGGCCCCCTGGAGGCCTATTGCCGAGACCGGGGCATCCACATCATTCAGGATGCAGCGCAATCAATCGGCGCCCTCGACGCGCGGGGCCAACCCGTCGCTGCTAGAACAGACGTGGCCTGCTTCAGTTTCTACCCGACGAAAAATCTGGGCGCGCTCGGCGACGCCGGTGGATTGGTGACGAACGACCGACAGCTGACTGAAGTAATTTCCCGACTTCGCGTCCATGGCGAATCGGAACCCGGCGTCTATCAAGAAATTGGTATCAACTCCCGGCTGGACGCACTGCAGGCCGTTGCCCTGAGCGTCAAGCTGCGACATCTCGAGAAGTGGACGCAGGCCCGACGACAGCTGGCCGCACACTACGATGCCCTCTTTCTCGAGCGCGGAGCCATGCTCGGCGATGCACGGGATCGCAGCGCAAACACCGTACCCGAAGCTGGCGACCGCAATGCATTGCCGCTCAGACTTCCGGCCCCGTGCCCGTCGCCGGGACGACACGCCTACCACCGCTACACGGTGCGCGTCTGTGCCGAACAAAGGGACGGCCTCGTCCAGGCCCTCGCCCGAGAAGGCATCGAGAGTGCGATGTTTTATCCGCGCGGGCTGCACCAACAACCCGCCCTGACCGCTTACGCACCCGACGCGACCGAAGGAAATTTGCCCGAAACCGAGCGCGCCTGTCGCGAAAGCCTCGCGCTTCCGCTCTTTCCGGAGCTGGGCCTGGACCGGGTCGAGTTGGTCGTGTCGGCGGTCGCCAAGTTCCTGGCCCGCTGACGAGCGCGAACACTCGGCGCCGACCACGAATCAGATAGAGAACCGATTCCGAAGACAGTGCCGCGACATTCAATCCGCGACGGGTCGGGTGCGACGGAATACCGTCATGAAGAGAATTCGGATATCCAACCAGAACGACCACTGTTGGATGTAGTAGAGGTCGTGTTCGACGCGTTCATGGATCGAAGTATCGCCCCGCCAACCGTGAACCTGCGCCCAACCGGTCATTCCCGCGCGCACCTTGTGCCGCAACATATAGCCGGGGACCTCGTGTCGAAATTCAGCGATATAGGTCGGGCGTTCGGGTCGCGGGCCGACCAGACTCATCTCCCCGCGCAAAACATTGATCAACTGGGGCAACTCGTCCAGGTTGAGCTTTCGAAGTCGACGTCCAAGCCGGGTTCGTCGTGGATCTCGCACCGTCGTCCAACCCGGTCCAGTCGCCTCGGCATCGTTCTTCATCGAGCGAAACTTCATCATCTCAAAAACGCGGCCATCGTGCCCCATCCGCTTCTGGCGGTAGAGAACTGGCCCCCCTGAACTCACATAGATCGCCGCCGCGATCGCCGCCAGCGCCGGTGAGAGAACAACCAACGCCGCCGTCGAAACGGCCAAATCAAAAGAACGCTTGCCGAGTGCGGCCCAGCCCATCAGCGCCGTCTCTTGCAATCCGATCAGCGGAATGCCGTCGAGACTTTCGACGCTGCTTCGTAGGCCGTAGCCATGGACGAGGTCGGGGACGATCTTCACATTGACGACCTCGTCCGCCAATTCAGCCACGACTTTTTCGAAGAGTTCCGACTCGTGACGGGAAAGCGCGATGATCACTTGATCGACGCGACACTCGTGCAGGATCCGCTTGAGGTCGCTGGTCGCACCGATGACTCGCGCACCTTCGACTGCCCCACCGATCGCGCCACTGGCCACAACCCCGAGCAATCGCAGTCCGGCATCCGGCCGCCGGTGAATTCGATCGACGACCGACGCCGCCAGCGAACCCGATCCTACGATCAGCACATATCTCAGATTGAATCCGCGGCGCCGCGCACGACGCAAGACGAACCGGATCGTCGAACGCAAGCCGATGACACCCAGAGGCGCCAACACCGCAAAGAAGGCCACGGCGAGTCTCGAATAGAAATAGCTCCGCACGAAGAAGCTCGCCGAGACCAGCAAGAGCACGCCCATCGCGGTTGCGCGAAGAACCGCCCCCGCTTCACCCAGTGTCGAATCCATCCGCCGGGCCTCGTAGAGTCCGTGCGAACGAAAAAGAAAAAGGAAGAGCGGCAGGATCCCGGCTAGCGGATAGACGTAGTCGATCGCTGGCGGGACACCGAGCGGCGTCGGCAATCCGAGATTGAAGCGAAGACCATATGCGGCGAACCAGGCGCTCGCGACAATGACGAGATCGGCCACACCAAGCATCGTTCGAAAGACTTCGCCGTATCGATAGAGCATCCGAGCCTTGTCCCACCCAGGCGGGAATGTGCCAGATTCGCGTTCAGCTTGCCGGTCCAGGATCGATGGACAGCACGATCGCGACCCTGCCCTGGGACGAATTGCTATGAATCGGCCGCAACCAATCTCCGATTCCCTCCGCCAGCCCCCGATGGTCGGCCAATTTCGCCTGATCGATTACGACCCAACGCGCACCCCGGCGGCGCAGGTGATCCTCGAGGCGTCCATCATGACCGTCCGTCAGAGGAATGAACTTCGCCCCCGCGTAATAGGCGACGCGAAGCTTCTGTGCGGCGACAGGTCCCGCCCCAGGGTGATTTTCCGCCAGCCATTCGGCCGCCATGCGAACCGGTACCCGATCGACCCGCCGCTGGCGCAGATCGCGCAGCCCCCAGCCCATGACCAGAGCCACGACCACGGCGGAAGAGACGACCCGCGGCGCCAGCCATCGCTCGGACAGCGCCAAGCTCCCAGCGGCCAATCGCGTCACCGCGGCCCTCCAGAGCGCCCTGGCACCTAGCGCCGAGTAGCCAAGCAGGGGCAACAAGGCGGGGAGCGCGTGCCGTCGGCTAACATAGCCAGCACCCCAGACCAGCAGGACCAACAGCCCCAGATAGCCGGCTACAACGAGCCCAATCGCACGATCTCTTTCGGGCCGACGTTTCAACCCGCCACCTAGAACCCCGATCACCGCCAACCCCAGCAACTCCCAGCGAAAGGCCGACATCGCCGTGGCGCCAACGCGCACGATCGCCTGTATTACGCCAATCCAATTTCGCTCCGGCCGCGCTGTCCCGGGGCCGTCCGCACGAATGGCCAACTCCGGCAACGGCAGAACCCGACCGAGTTCAGCGAGCCGGCGATGGGCCAGCCCTCGCTCCGCTACGACCTTGGCATCCGAAGGATCTGCAAAGAGCCCGGCGATCGATTTCTTCTGTGTAATCGAAAATTCCCCGGTCGCGCGGCTGACGGCCATCGTGAAGGGACCCGCCACAACGAAACCAGCGAACAACGAAACCACGAGCGCGATCGCGGCCCTGCGCCGCAATTCGCGGTCCCCGATGGCACGTACCGCCAACAAGGTCGCCGCGGCGATCAGCAGGCCCGCACCCTCTGGACGCGCCAGATACGCAAGGCCGCAAACCACGCCGCATAACGTGGCCCGGGCGGCGCTCGGCGCTTCGACAACCTTCACCAGCGCGACGAAACCCAACACGAACAGGCCGATGTAGATCCCGTCGCTCATCACATCGGCCGAAAAATCGATGGCCCAAGGATGCAAGGCCAACATCCATGCGGCGAGCCAAGCCAAATCTCGATCGAAGAAGTCGCGCACGAACCAGAACAACGCCGCAATTGCGAGCAGGCCGCCTGCGATCGAAACAATCACGGCTGCGGTCTCGAATCCGATCGAAAACGCGGCCACGAATGCAATCAACGCGGGGTAGAGGGGGTGGTAGGGGTGCGCGAGGACTTCGGACCAATGGCCGTCTGCGATCGCCTCCGCCAGGGCGAGAAAGATCGGTCCATCGTTGAACAAAACGGCGGTCTTCGACCATGCGATGGCGCGAATGGCCGCCGCGATCGCGAGCAGCGCGGCGAGTCCGAGCCATTCGGTCGACGTCCAACTTCCAGGCGCAGGGCTTCGCTCGGTCCGAACCTCGTTCGCTGTCAGCGGAGGCTCCGCTCGTCGGCCTCGACGGCATTGCGCAGGTCATCGAGAAAATCGGGCATCGCCGAGACCACGCGACTCCAATTCGGAATCTGCGGAGAGCCCATGGGATCCCGCACGAAATCCAGTCCGGCGGCGCGCAGCGCACCCGAAAAAGTCTCGACGGCCACCTCTTCTTCGTGGCGATCGAAGGCCAGGCCATTCAACTTGGCGTCATCGCTATAGCGGGCGATCGCGTCCTGGGCCGTGCGAACATAGGCGGCGATCATCGTATTCAAGAAGCCCGAGTCGAACTCGACGCCATAGCTTGCCAGATTGCGAATCAGCGAAGCTGCAATGTCCCGCACCATGCGATGCAGCCCACCGCTGGGATCGTGCTCAGAGAGTTCTTGATGTTTGTGATCGTAGTTCTCGACCAACTCGACCTGACAAATCCGCTTCAGCGAACAATTGCGATAGACCTCAGCGAGCACGCCTACCTCGAGGCCCCAATCCGCCGGAATTCGATTGGCTCGAACCAACTCGATCGTCATCGAGCATTCTCCGGCCAGCGGATAACGAAAGGATTCGAGATAGTCGAGCAGCGGCACCGGACCGAGTACCGACTTCATCGAGCGCATGAGCGGCGCCATGAAAAGTCGTGTCACCCGCCCGTGCATGCGGTCCGAAACGCGACTGTAATAGCCCTTCGCGAACTCGTAACTCATATTGGGATTCGCCGTCGGGAAACAGAGCCTGGCCAACAGGTCGCGCCGATAGTTGAGAATGTCACAATCGTGGGTGGCCACGACCCGGGCTCGCCGGGTCGCGAGCACGTAGCCATACGCGATCCAATTCGCTCGACCCTTGCCATCGGAACCAGGATCGAGGCCCTCTTCCCTTAGCCGAGCAAAGAGAGCCTGTAGACGCGGCCCCTGATTCCAGATGACGGTCGGCCCCGTGCCATCACTGGCACGAACCACGTCGAAGAGCTCGCGCATCTCCCGGAACTGGTCCGCGTCCGCCTCGCCCGAAAGACTGACCACGCATTGTCGCAGATAAGGAACCTGCGAGAGTTCCTCGACGATCTGCTTGAGAGCCGGCCCATGAATCTCCGCGTAGAGTGAGGGCAGCACCAAGGCGACCGGACGCTCTCGGCTGTAGCGAAGTAGCTCGCGCTCGAGGCGAGCCAGATTGGGCTCCCCGAGGCGGTGCAACGAGGTGATCACCCCCGTCTGATGAAAGTCGGCCATGGGCGGGACGTTCGCATCCGCCCCCAACGAGTGTCAAGCGAGGTTTTTCGTAGCGATCGCAGCAATCTGCCGGAGATGGCTCAGGTGACGCTGCGCTTCGGGGTTCAGTGAATCCCGACGGGCGTCAGGTCGGGCTCGATGGCGTCCTCGAGGAGCCGAACGGCCTCTGGATCGATTTCATGAAACTCGATCCCCACCTCCTGCGTAATCGGGTCCGTCTCGGTCGCCCACATGACCTTGCCGGTCGCCACGACCGTCCGATCGCCGACATTGAAAGTGACCCGGAGCACGTCGCCGAGATTGATCTCGATGCCGACCGCCTCGAAGCTGATGCCTCCGGTCGAGAGATTCTTCGAAACCGCGAGCTGATCGGGATGATCGACCTCCGCGAAGGAAATTACCTGATCCGTCCCGACTCGATGATATTTTCGACGCTCGGCACCACTGCCTTCGCCCATGTCCGTCTCCCGATTCGAGGGCCACGCTGGGTGGCGAACCCTCGTCCGAGGGCTCTGTGGACTTTTTCGGCTTCGCCTCACGTCGGCTTGAGACCGGGAGGGCCGCGATGGACGTAGAATGAGCGTCGGGCGGGGGAAAAGC
This sequence comes from uncultured Spirochaetaceae bacterium, assembly GCA_964565565.1. Lineage (GTDB taxonomy): Bacteria > Myxococcota_A > UBA9160 > UBA9160 > UBA4427 > UBA4427. Next base: position 18,572 of record CAZMFM010000089.1, read on the forward strand.
GTCAGAAGAGGTCGAGCTGCCTATCCTCTGCACCCGAAATTTCGAGTCCCTTGAGAATCAGCCCTGCGCGCCGTACGACGCCGCCTTCGCCATCCACGCGACCCAGCAGCGTCTGAGCCACCTCGACCAGTCGGGCAGCCTCGGAAATCGCTGTATCCAGGCTGCAGCTACGCGTGACGGTCCGCCCACCCAGATAGGTCAGCCGTAGCGCGATTCGACGCGCCCCCAGGCCGTCGCGGCGGAGCGCCGACTCGAGGCCACCGGCAATCCGCACCAGACTCTCGAGGATCGGGCTCGTGCCGCCCTCGCCCTCCGTCTCGGAGTCGACGCCGGTCGCGACCGGGTCGGTCAAGGTTTCTTCCCGGGAGAGCGTGGCCGGATGACGTCGAACGCGAAGCGGCTGGGGGTCCTGCCCGGTCGCCAGGAGCCATAGCGACCGACCTTGCTTTCCGATCAGAATCTCGAGCCGTTCCAGGCCCAGGGCGCGCAGCCCGGGAATATCCCCGGCACCGAGTTCCGCCAGCCGCGCCGCCGTCTTCGGACCCACTCCGGGCAGCCGATCGACCGACTGGCCGATCAGATAGGTTTCGAATCGGTCGGCCCCGATCACCGTCGCGCCCCGCTCCCCACTGTCCTGCGCGGCAAGCCTCGCGGCAAACCGTGCCGGCGCCACACCCATCCTGAGCGGCAAACCCGTCCGTTCAGCGACCTGGACCTCGAGTCGCTCGAGCAATCGCTCAGCCTCTCCGCATTCGCTCGGCGCGTGAAAGAAGAAACCGGCCAGCCCATCGATCTCGACAGCGTCGACCTCGCGACGAATCGCGGCTCTCAACAAACCCGAGACCTCGCGCGCGCGCTGAAGATCCGTTCGAACACATTTCGCCTCTGGGGCCCGATCGAGGGCTTCGACCATACCCATTCCGGCAACGATGCCACGGGCGTGAAGGTCCCGACTCGCCGCCACGACCTTGCCCCGCTTGGCCGGGTCGCCACCGATCAAGAGTGGAACGATCGCGAACGCTGGCGACGACTGCCGAAAGATCGCGACATGAAAATCCGGCACCTCGGCGAAACCAACGGCGGCCGAGTGCCGGCCTCGCGACATCATGGCGCCGGCTCCAGCACCAATCGTGCCTCGCTGTTTTCTTCGATCAGCAGGCGATTGGTGGCGAAGAGGGAGAGCCTCGATTCGGCCCAGCGGCCGATGCGATCCGAAAAATTCGGGTGACCGGGATGTTCGCTCTGGCCCGGTGCGAGCGAACTCAAGAGACGATCGGAGGCGGCCAGGTCGATGGCGACGCGGTACAAGCCGGCTCGCTCGACTTCGAAACTCAGCCCCGGGCGATGACGGGCGAAGGCCAGGGTCTGGCCGCTGCCGTGAACCCCCATCTCTGCGAATTGAATCGGACGCGAGCGGACGCGCGGCCCGAAAGGGATGAATTGAAGTCGGTGCAATCGCCCCCAGGACCATCGCTCGCGGGTCGGACCAAGACGATGGTTCAAGCTGACCCAGGCTTCGCGCAGGCTCATCCGCGCGGCCCGACCGACGCGTTGTTCATCCGTCCAGCCCCCAACGCGCCGAATCTTGGCCGCACGCAAGATCAGCCGTTCGATTGCGAATTGCGGCCGGGCGTGGGGAGTCTCGAGATAGCGTGCGAAGAGATCAGCTCCGAAGGGCTCTCGCAAGAGATTCTCGAGCAGATGTTCAATCACCAGATGATAGGCGGCCGCGCCCGTACTCCCGATGTCCGTTCTTCCGTCCCATCGCTCAAGGAGGTTCGCAACTTCCGCCGCCTCGAGCGCCAGCGGCCCAGCGCGTCGAGCCAGCCCGAGAATCGACGCCACGACACGTGGCGCACGCTGGGCCAGATCGTCTTGAAAAAAATCCGCTGCCGCACGCAGCGTGATCGGACCCTTTCTCAAGCGGCGGTCCAATTCGAAATCGAGCCTTGCTGCACGATCCCCAGGACGCCAGAGCCATTCCAGTTGATCCAGACCCCCTCGAATCGGCCAGGGCTGGTCTGCGGCCATGACCCAAGCCTTTCCAGCCTCGCCAAGTTTCTGGTTGGGCAGCACACCCAATGCAACTCTTTTTCGCCAATCGAAGCTGCGCAGTCGACCCTGCACGGGGACCAGACCCGTCGGCAGCGGGCGGTGCGGCAACCAACCTGCGACCTGAATCCCGCCCAGCCCCCCACGATCCGCATAGGCGATCGCGAGCACTGGCTCATGATGCTCCGACAGCACCGACTCGATCTCCCCGGCGCTGCGCAGTCGAAGCAAGCGAAGCATCGAGCTCAGGCCATCGCCGGCCCTGGCCCCTGTCCAAGCCAATGCCCGCGCCGCGCGAAGCGACTGCCCCACGGCCTCCTCCCCCGCACCAGACGTCGGCCTCCCAAGCAGCGCTTCGATCAGCGGACCATGCCGCGTCGATCGCAGACGCAAGTCGGTCTCTTGCATCTTCCCGCGCCCGTCTCGCCAACGCAGCGTCTCGGAATGCTCCTCGATCGGCACCCAGAGCGTCCCGTTCTGATAAAGACCGCGATCTTCGCGCAGGGTTTCGATGAAGAGATCCGACACCGGCGCACTCGCCGGCACGCTGGCCCAGGCGAATTGACGATTGCGACCGGCCCACAGAATTGGAGTTCCGGGAATCGTCGCGCCGGCGACATCCAGACCGCCAGCTTCGAGGTGGACTTCGTAGAAGAGTGCGGGCACGGCTGGCTCGACGTGCCAATCCGCAACCAGGATCGGCGCACCGCCCTCGGTCTTCGAGCCATCGATCAGCCAGGCGTCGCCGGTCGGCAAGCCGATGCCGCGACAAAGGGCGCGCGTCGAACCGGCGAGTCCAGTCCGATTCGTGGTCGATCTCCTTTCACCCTCCGAATGCGTCGGCAGCATCGGGGCAATCCCGAAATCGATCGAAGATCGACCGGGAAAGAAGGGGCGAGCCGGGACGCTTCCCAGCCTTTGAATCAGGTCATCGAGAAAAAGCGTCGTTTCGAGGGTGCCGCCCATGCACCAGGACAGCAACTTCACGACTGCCAGTGAATCCGCTGGACGCCACGAGTCCAACTCGTCGATCGTCCCTCCGAGCATCACGGGTGCACTCACGCGTCCCTGGCGAATGCGTGCAATGCGCGCGTTCACCCCAGCCGCATAGGCCTCGAGCACATCGCGCGAGGACGTCGGCAAGGCGGCCGCCGCGGCCTCGGAGGCTCGGGCAATCTCCAATACGCGGGCCAGCCGATCGGCGGGCAATGCAACCTCGCCCTCGATCTCAGCTGTCCGTCCCTGGGCGCGACGTCGCAGCCAGGCCATCTGAGCAAGTCGATCCTGGGCGTGTGCGAAGCCCAGGCCGAACCAACCTTCGGCCTCCCGACCAGAGATGACATGCGGAATGCCGCGCGCATCGCGAAAGATCTCGACGGTCGCTGCCAGGTCTGAGATGCGAATCGTACCCGAGACGAGGACGAAGGATTCGCGCTGGCGACGTTCGTCATCGCCCCAGCGTTGAATCGCCAGCAGCACCGCGATCACCAGGAGTGCGCCAATCAAGAGCCGCGCGCCCAATTGCGGGAGTCCCGGCGAATCCAGGCCGCCCTGTTCTCCCTCGCTCACAGACATCCCAGCTCGGCCCCCCATCGCCCGTG
>CAZMFM010000090.1:0-21805 GCA_964565565.1 uncultured Spirochaetaceae bacterium
GAACGGCTACTGCTCCGGGGAGCAGCTCTAGTTTTCCGGCAATCTCGGACAGGTGGCTCTCGCCACAGTCCCTCGATCTAAACTTCCTCGCAGTCACTTCGCACCAATCCTGATGGGAGATTTCGCCCCTCCGAAACCGCTCTAGGTGGTAGCTACATTCGTCGATTTCGTAGCCCAACGACTGCCAAAGCTGCTCCCAAGTTGTGCGAGACTCCGCCGGGTTTCTGCTAGTCAGGGTTCCTTCAAAATCGAAGACGACGGCCTTTGCGGGAAAAAGTTCAGGTTGTTCCCTAGCGATCGCAGCCATTGATCCGCGGCGCGGACGAGTCTTCATTCTTTTGTGTTCGTAGAAGAGCAGAAAGTTGGAGAGGAAGTCGTCAGCCTGACCCAGACGGAGCTTTCCTCGGCAGTGAAGCGCGACTTCGATCTTGTTGATCACATCATCCTTGCACGTAGCAAAGACATCGGCCCGAGGCTTACCTGGAACCCTTCGAACCCGCTCCAGTCGAGAAATCGCTTTGCGAGTCAACCCCACACGTTGAGCAAGTTCCTTCTGTGTGTATCCAGACTCAGTTCGGTGGTAGAACAACTTGTAGCCATTGATTGGCTCATCCGGCGCGCTTGCCGCTTCTCGCTGTCGTTTCACCGTGTGCTTGGCAAGGCCGGCAAGCTGGTCTCTAATTCGGGCAGTGATTTCCCCAGCCGATCCGTATTCGTTCAGAAATGGCGGAGCCTCCTTGGAGTTCAGACCATCTAGCAGCTCGAAAATCATAGTACTGTCGGCATGGGCGAAATTCACGGTGGCGCGAGCCGACTTGGCCGTTCCTTTCCATGTGCGATAGTCGGCGAGAACGTCTCGGTTTACGAAGATCATCGTTGGAATACCAGCGGCTTCCGCAGTCTCATATTCCTTCCTAGTAATCGAGTCATATCGTTTTGGTCGGCTCCGACCTTTTTCATGCGTGGCTGGTGCGCCGTATCTTCCACCCAAGATCAGTACAAGAAAATCGGAGGCCCGGACGGCTTCGTAGCACGATTCATCAAGGTGAGCGTTTGGGTCCCAGAATATCTCACCCAGCTCGAATCTTACGGTGGTCCATCCCGCATCTTCAAGAAACTTGCCGACGGCATCTCTTATATCTCTCAAGTCGAGATAGGTCGAACTCAGAAATGCTACAGGTTTACTCATCTAGATGCCTCCGTCGGTCTTTACGATGCGATGTTAGTGAGATTTTGTATCACCGGGCTACTTCCGTCGCAGCAGATGCCGGACTGCTGGCCGCCCAACTAGTATTAGACAGTTCTGCCTAGTCTGCGTACGCAGTCTATCTGCGCTGCATAGTATTCCGAACTGGCTGGTAGCGTTTTGGGATTGTTGCATATTCGCAACTGGTTGCGAGGTTTGTCGTTGGTTTGGCTGGATTGATAGGCTGCGGAGGTCCGCGGTCTAGTCTCGGCTTGGACGGCCGGCGACTGTGGGCCGGCTGGGGCGAGTGCAGAGGGTCTAGCTGCTGGGGCAAAGGCGGTCGGCCTCGATTCGTGCGAGTCGATCGGCTGGGCTTTCGACGCCGGGGCGGCGGTTCTCGAGGACGTGGGTGTAGATCATGGTCGTTCGGACGTCGCTGTGTCCTAGGAGTTTCTGGATGGTGCGGATGTCAGTGCCTGCTTCGAGCAGGTGGGTGGCGAAGGAATGGCGGAGGGTGTGACAGCCGGCCTTCTTGGGGATGCGGGCTTGGCGGACGGCTTCTTTGACGGCGCGCTGTAGGACGGTTTGGTGGAGATGGTGGCGCCGGCGTTGGCCGGTTTGGGGGTCTGTGTAGAGACGCGTGGCAGGGAAGGCCCATTGCCATGGCCATTCGCGGCTGGCATTCCGGTATTTCTTGCTCAGGGCGCTCGGGAGGGCGACGTGGCCCGCGCCGCGACTCAGGTCCATCTGGTGTTGCCTGTGGACATTCTTCAGATGGAGAATCAGGTCTTTGCGGATGGTTTCGGGGAGGAGGGTGATCCGGTCTTTGCGACCCTTGCCGGATCGGACGATCAGATGGCGGGTGTCGAAGTCGATGTCCTTGACGCGCAGGTTCGCGCATTCGAGTAGCCGCAGTCCGCCGCCGTATAGAAGCGTCGCCATGAGCTTGGGTGTGCCGTCGAGTCGTCCGAGGAGCGATGCGACTTCTCGAACGCTCAAGACGACGGGGAGGGTCTTCGGTCGCTTGGCTCGGACCAGGTTGTCGAGCGAGCCGATCTTTGCGTCCAGGACGTCGCGGTAGAGGAAGATCAAGGCGGAGAGCGCTTGGTTTTGGGTGGAGGCGCTGACTTGACCATCGACGGCGAGGGCGGAGAGGAAGCTCGCCATCTCGGGCTCGGCCAATTGATTGGGATGTCGTTTGTCATGGAAGAGGATGAAGCGGACGATCCATGCCCAGTAGGCCTCTTCGGTTCGCGGGCTGAGGTGACGGATTCGCATCGCGCGGTGGACGCGGTCGCGGAGTGCTCGGCCGAATCGCTCGGGGGTGTTGCGCTCGCTGAGTGTCGGAGCGGGCGCATCGATCGAGTCCGAATCGCTCGACACGGGTGCCTCGCTTCGGGAGGGAATCGGGGTCGATGATTGAATCGCAGGTCGAGCGAAGGCGCAGGACGTGAACGGATGCTGACGCGAAGGGCGAAGACCGGCGTTCACTACGAATTTGGCCGGTCAGATCCGAGCGCGAACGCGCTGCACAAGCGGCCGCACGGTCTTTCCGGCCGGGCTGAACCGGCGGGCGGGGCGGGCGGCGGGCGGGTGAGTCGGCGAGTCGGTGGCTGGTCCGGCGGGTGTCGCAGGCTAGCGTCGCTGTTCGCGCAGCCCGCTGGCTTCCCATTCCTTCGAAAGCTGCTTGAGCTTTCGCGAGAACTCATCGAAGGGATCGTCGAAGGAGAGGATGATCTCGGTTGTGCGTGGGATGTCGTCGCCGTTGAGTAGTCCGCGGTAGCGGTTCAGGTTGGCGAGGATCGCTTCGGCGACCTTGAGGGCGCGCTTCTCGGTTTTGATGAGAGGCGACTGAAGCGTGTAGACATTGTTCCGGCCCCAGAGACTCTCGTCGCGGACGATGGCAATTTCGCGGTAGACGCCATTGATCGGGTCGAAATTGTATTCGACGCGAACCTCTTTGAAGATGTCGGAATTACCCGTATAGAAGCCGCGTTCCTTTTCCACTTTGCCGAGCTGTCTGCAGCGAGGGCAATAAAAGGTGTCGCCGTGATTCAGAAGGAAGACGCCCTTGGCGTAATCTTCACAGTCCGTGTTCTCGCAATATCCAACGCCGCGTTTCATACTGGCCATGCTAGTCGGATGCCTCCATTTACTAGGGGACTAAATGGTTCAAGACTGCTGATTCGAAGGGCAGCCTCGCTGAATTCGTTGCCGTGTGTTGCGTGTGTCGTCGTGTCATGGTGTGATAGAGCAAGCGGCATGCCATTTTGGATCGAGAGTCTTTCCAGACCGAGCTTTTAGAGCTTAGCGAATACTCCTGCAGGTCGACTGCCCTCGGCGTGCGTCTTTTGCAAACTTTGGCCGGCCCTCGGGCGGCTTTCCGTCGAGACCCATCCCTCGGGACACTTCGCCTCGCCTCGCGAAGACCGAGTGTGAGGGATGTCGCAGTCGCTGGTCTGAGTAAAAGTGGAACTTGCCTTCCGTCGCTTTCCTCGTGCGCAAGAATCGGCGTAGTGGTCTTGATCGATGTCTTGGGTGGATTTGTACAGCGGCGGTATCGACATGCGCGACTCAGGCGGATACTTCGTTTTCATAGGCCAGTCGTTCGTCCTCCGCGCGCAGGACGCCGACACGCCAGCGCAAGACGAGCAGATACGCGAAGGCGAAGAAAAGCGTCAAATTTCCGACGAGGAAGGGGAGGCCCATCCCCTCACCCAGGCTGCCGCTCTGAATGTTTTCGGGATGTTGGGCGCGCCCACCGACGAGGTCGATGATCCAGTAGTTGAGCGGGATCAGGACGACGCCGAGAATTCCGTAGATCGAGGCGAAGCGGGCCGTGCGCTCTTCCCCCTCGGTGAAGCTGCGCAACAAGAGATAGGCGAGGTAGACGAACCAGAGCAGCAGGGTCAGCGTCAGCCGCGCGTCCCAGACCCACCAATTGCCGGGCCCCCAGGCGCCGCGCGCCCAGATCGGTCCCGTGACGAGCATCAGCGAGCAAAAGACCGTGCCCACTTCGGCTCCGGCGATCGCGAGTTGGTCATAGCGCTCCTCGCTGCGCCAGAGAAAGAGGCCGCCGCCGATCGCCGTCACCACGAACCCCAGATACGCGCCATAGGCCAGGGGTGGATGGACGTAGAGAATCTTCTGCATCGTCCCCTGGACGGCATCCGTCGGCGCCTGGACGACCACCCAGGCGAAGATCGGCGACAGGATGAGCAGGATCCAGCCCAGGATGCGCTGGGTGCGGGCAATCCCGTCGTTCATGTCACTGGCATTCAGCGTGTCGTTCATGTCGTCTCCGGGAGTCGAAGGTCGAGGGTTGTCGAAGGCTGAGATCGCTTGCCGCAATCTGTGCGTTCGCTTCTATTCATCCAGCACATACTCGAAGAGCAGGAAGCAGAGAATCGAATAGACCCCGCCGATCACGATCAGGAGCTGGAGCGCGTCGAAGGGCACCGCTTCACCGGCGAAGGTAGCCTCGCTCCCGCGAACCGCGGCGGTCAAGACCGGGATCAAGGTCGGAATCAACAAGACGGGCAAAAGTACGTCCCGAAACCGGCTGCGCACGCTCATCGCCGAGAGCAGGGTCCCGACGCTGCAGATACTGACGTTGGCCAGGGCGACGATCAACGCCGAACCGCCCACACCATGCCAGAGATCGACCCGGAAGAAGAGGCTGAAGACCACGGCGGTCATCGCCTGAACGGTCGTAATGAGAATCCAGGTCGCCCCCGCCTTGCCGAGAAAGATCCAGCCGCGGGTACCCGGCGCCAAAGCCAGGGCCGTCATGGCGTCGTTCTCGAGTTCCATCGCAAAGGTGCGCCCGAGCCCGATCACCGCCGCAAAGACATAGGTCACCCAGAGCACGCCCGGCGCGAAGCGAAGCATCTCCTGCGAGTCCATGGCCGGCCAGGAGAATTGGAAGACCACGATCACCAGCAAAGAGAAGACGAGCATCGCGACCAGTCGGTCGCGCGAACGCAATTCCGTTGCCAGATCCTTCATCAAGAGCGCCCAGGCGACGCTCACGAGGCGTTCTCGCGCGGGTCGGTCTTGGTGGTGGTGGCCGAAGCCGAAGCCGACGTTGCCGAGGACGAGGACGAGTCGGTCGTGATGTGCGCGTCCGAGATGTCCGAGGTGTCCGCCGTGCCGGAAAGCTGGCCGAGCGTTTCACGGAGGGCGGCCAATTCGAAGCCGCCTGACTCGTTCGTCCCATGACGGCCAGGCTCATCCGCGTAACGCCCCGATCCGGTCGCGCGCGAGGGCGTTGCGCAAATTTCGCCGCGGTGGAGGATCAACGCGCGATCCGAGAGTTCGATCGCACGACGCGGGTCATGGGTCACCAGGATCAGAGTGCGATCTCCGCCGCGGAGCGTCGAGAGCTGCGCCGAGAGTCGCTGCGCCGAGCTTTCGTCGAGACCGGTGAAGGGTTCGTCGAGCAAAAGGACGTGGGGGCCGTGGACGATGGCCCGGGCAATCGACAATCGTTGTGCCATGCCTCGGGAGAAACCGCCGGCGCGCCGATCGGCAAATTCGATCAGGCCGAGATCGGCGAGGGTGGCATCGATCCGATCGCGCTCCGGCTTGCGCCCGTGCAATCGCATCGCGAAGGCCAGGTTTTCCCTCGCCGTCAGTTCCGCATAGACCAGGGTTGCATGTCCGACATAGCCGACTTCACCGCGCAATTCGTTTCGGCCGAGTGGAAGTAGGTCGGCTTTCATCGTGTTAGGCGTGTGGGTCGAAGCCTTGGCATCGGGCGTTCTGTGATCGCGAAGCGCCTGGAATTTTCCGCGGCTGGGGCGCGAGAGTCCGGCGAGAATTCGCAGGAGCGTGCTTTTGCCTGCGCCGTTCGCGCCGAGAATCGAAACGGACTCGCCGGCCTTGATCTCGAAGTCGATACCCCGAAGTGCCTGGACCCGGCCGAAGCGTTTTTCGACCCCTGCGCCCTGGAGCAGGACCGAGCTCACCCGCTCGCTTCTTCGGGCGGACTAAGGGTTCCGCCGCAATGGGAACAGAAGCGCCAGCTGGAGATCACCTTGCCGCCACAACTCGGGCAGAACCCGCCGGTGATGCCGTGGCCGGGGTGGTCGGCGTGGCCGGGGTGGTCAGCGTGCGCGGAGTAGTCGGCTTGTCCTGAGCCGCCGGCAGATGAAATCGGCGTTGGAGCGGAAGACTGTGTGGCGCGCGCAGGTCCTTCGCGCTCGGTGCGAAGCAAATCGATCGCCTGGCTGCGAAGCCGGTCGCGCATTTCGTGGTAGTCGCCTTCTTCGAGCTTGGCCGTTTCGAAGTCGTGGTCGAGATCGTCGATTGCGATGTAGATGGCTTCGCGCTGCGTGCGGATGGCGGATTCGGGGGAGCGATCCTTGGCTTCGCTGCGTGTGGCGGTGCGCAGGGGGGCAAAGAGGAAGAAGGCTCCGGCGGCGGCGGCGGCGATCGTGAGGGCCATGGCGCTATTGCGCGAGAAGCCGGTGTCTTGGATCGGGACGAGTGACAGGTCGACGACCTCGTCGGGGCTGATGTTGAAGGCCTCGCGATGGAGGTAGTTGCGCGTGCCGGATCGGAAGGGGCGGCGGCGATGAAGCCGACTGCTGTCCAGGGCGAGTCCGGTGTCTGCGATCAAGACGTTGAGGGTCTGCACGTCCGCGGGAAAGCGCATGTCGAGTTGGACGCCGCCGCGCTCGACGGGCATTCGGTAGGAGTAGCCGAGCGAGGTCGTTCCCGATCCGATCGGGCCAACGACGTCGAAGCCGCCATCTTCCTTCGGGATCAGGCCAAGCGCTTCGGCTGCGGGGGCGACCCCTTGGAGTGTGGCGCCCGCCGGAATCTCGACCCGGAGAAGAGGCGCTTCCGAGGTTCCAGTGACGGGGGCGCCGGGCGGGATCTCGATCTGGATATCGACGGTGGCCGACAATTGGGCGTCATCGACTTCGATCCAGATATCGCTTCGCAGAACCGTCAGCAGCGCCAGGTCGTGCCGACTTTCCGGCAGCGTCAGTGTCAGTTCGACGACTTCTCCGGAGGAGAGTCCGGCGCGTGCCCAGGCATTGAGGGATTGATCGGTGTCGGTGCGGACGGGGCTCGACGCGATCAGGTTAGGTCCGGCGACGGACAGCCCTTCCGTTCCGGCGACGACGACCACGCGCGTCGCGTCGAGGCCGAGTTCGACAGGAATGGTGAAATCTCGACCGTCGCCCGGCGCAGGCAGGCTGTATTGATACTCGATGCCTTGTTCGCCCGGATAGAGCGGCCCAAGGAAACGGACGGTGCCGCCCTCGAAGAGGATTCCGTCATCGGCACCGTTCAGCCCGGAGGAGAAGTCGCTGGCGTTCGCGGCGAGGGGGCGTTCGAAGATCGCTCGGCTGGGCGCGGTCCCTGTCAGCTGGATGACCCGGTCGCCGGGATTCTGGAGGCGAAGGATCTCGCGCACGACGACGCGATCGCCCATCCAATCGACGCGGAGTCGCAACTCTTCGATCGCGACGCCAGTCGTTAGTTCAGTCGTTGGGAGGATCTCGATCTCGGCGCGCGCCTCGGTTTCGCCGGCGGCGAAGGTGACGCGTTGGCCGAAGGGGATCTCCTTGTAGCGTGCGCCGATCAGATAGACGATGTCGGGGTCGGTCGAGATGCCGGCGAATCGATAGACGCCTGCCGAGTCGGTTTCGCCATTGGCGAGGCCCGGCCGGCCGTCGGGTGACAACGCATAGAGGACGATTGCGAGGCCCTCTGCTTCGGCGGGCGTAGTCGGGTGAATGACTTGAACCGTCAACGTGCCGGCGCCTACGGGCAGCGGCGGCGCACTACCCGTCGAGTCGGGATGTTGGGCGCTGGCGACGGAGGCGCTGACGGCGCATAAGGCGACCGTCAGTGCGAGGGAGCCGAAGAGGGTGAGCGACAAGCCGGCGATCGTTCGCAGGGGGCCGCGAACGATTGCCGGAGCTCCGGCCGGTCGAAAGCGAATCATGCCCCGGCCTCACCGGTCTCTTGATCGGCCGGTGTGCTCGCGACCGAGCCTGCGGCTTCTTTTTCTGGATGGGGCCAGAGCACGACAAGACAACCAAAGACGAAGATGGTGCCCCCGGCCCAGCCGAAGTTCACGAGCGGATTGTGATAGATCTTCAAGGTCGCCGACCCGTCCGACTCGAGGTTGGTCAGGATCACATAGACGTCTTCGCGCCAACTTGAATAGATCGACGGGATCGAACTCGGCTGTTGCTCGAGCCAATACATCCGTTTCTCCGGCGTCATGACAGCCAGCGGCTTTTCGTTCTTGTAGAGGGCCACGCGCGCTCGCGCGCCCCCATAATGTTGCGCGGGAATCGCATTGGCGGTCAGGTATTCGAGGCGAAAGTCGCGAATCTCCACGGAATCGCCAGGTCGGACGTTATTGAGCTGCTCTTCGTTGAAGGCAGCGCCCGAGATGCCAAGCATCAAGATGACGAAGCCCGCGTGGACGATATAGCCGCCATAACGCCGTTGGTTGCGGCGCAGCAACGTTCGAAGCGCGGTGAAGATGCTCTCGTTCAGTCGCCTCATCCGAGCGCGAATCGCCATCGTGTATTCCTGGCCGATGGTCGTCAGGACGAAGCCCGCGAGGCCCCAACAAGCGATGGCCCAATAGCCTGGCTGGAGGCCGAATAACACGAGCATGGCCAAGGTCACGATGACACCGACGGTCGCGGGCAACATGAATTGGCGGCGCAGGCTCGAGAGGCTCGCTTTGCGCCAGGCGATCAAGGGCCCGACCCCGGTCAGGACCAGGAGCAGCAGCGCCAGGAGTCCGGCGAAAGTATTGAAATAGGGTGGTCCGAGAATTCGTCGTACGCCGCTCAACGCTTCCGTGAAGACCGGAAAGAGTGTGCCGACGAAGACGACGAAGAGGATCGCCATGAAGATCCAGTTGTTGATGATGAAGCTGGCTTCACGCGAGAGGACGCTTTCGAGCTTGTTCGGGCTGCGCAGCATTGGGAGGCGCCAGATCAGCGCTGCGATGAAGGCAGCCAGCATCAAGATCACATAGCTGGCGAAAATTCGACCAAAGCTATCGGAGTTGGCGAAGGCATGGACCGATTGGACGATGCCGCTACGGGTGAGGAAGGTTCCGAACAGACACAGGCCGTAGGTCAGGCCGATCAAGACGATATTCCAGGTCCGCAACATGTCGCGCTTTTCCTGGATCATCACCGAGTGGATGTAGGCCGTGCCCGCGATCCAGGGCATGAGCGAAGCGTTCTCGACCGGGTCCCAGGCCCAGTAGCCCCCCCAGCCGAGTACTTCGTAGGCCCAGCGCCCGCCTAACATGACGCCAATCGAAAGGAAGGTCCAGGCGAAGAGCGTCCATCGCCGGGTCGTCTGGAACCAGGTCGTTCCGAGTTCTCCGGTCACCAGCGCGGCAAAGGCGAAGGAGAAGGGCAGGGCGAAGCCGGTGAAGCCCGTATAGAGCATCAGCGGATGGATCAGCATGACGGGATGTTGCAGCAGGGGATTCAATCCATTGCCGTCCGAGAGCCGGTTGTCGTGAGTCACGGGTTCGAAGGGCAGGGACTCGAAGTTGATCAGGATCAAGAAGAACGCCACGTTCGCGAGCATCGCGACGCACACCCAGGGCATCAGTGTTCGATTCTGATCGCGATTGCGAAACACGGCGAGCGCGCCAAAGGCCGTCAGCATCCAGGCCCAGAGCATCAGTGAGCCGGCCTGACCGCCCCAGAGCGCACCCAGGCGGTAGTAGAGCGCCATGGTGCGTGCCGAATGCGCGGCGACATAACTGAGCGAAAAGTCGTTCGTCCCGAGCGCCCAGAAGAGCGCGGCCATGGCCACCGTCGTCGAGGCAAAGACCAACAAGAGAGAGCGCTCGGCGACACGCGTCCATTCGGGGCGTCGCTGCACACCGGCGAAGATGCCCGCTCCGATCCCGATCAGGGAGAGCAGCAGGGCCAGGCGAAGTGCATAGAGTCCGATTTCGCCCACGCTAGATTTCGACGCCTGGCTTTTCGGCCATCATTCCCGCTTTGGCTTCGAACTTCGACGGACATTTGGCCATCACATTGTCCGCAACAAAGATCGCATCGCCGCTCGCCATCACGAGTTGTCCTTCGACGACGACCTCCGCGCCATCCTTGAAGAGGTCGGGGGTTTCGAGGCTGCCATATTCAACGATCAAGGTCTGTCCGATCGGCCCACCGGAATGCGGCGGGCTGTTTTGAACGGCGAAGCGAACCCGTCTGCCTTCGAGGTCACGCTCGATGGAATCGGCGGCGACATAACCATGAACCCGTGCTGCGCGCCCCACCATCTGGTTGGAGCTGGCGTGAAATTCTTCGAGGTTCTGGAAATATTGGAATGACAGACCGTCGCCGAGCTGAGTCATTCCGTACCAGCCAAGCAAAAGCGCGATGGCGGTAGCTCCGATAGCGATTTGCGCACCCTTCGACATGATATTGGGATCCGTCTGTTGCGAGTCTGTTGGCGTTCGGGAGTCGGTCATGGACGCTGTCTTGGATGCCGACCCGACCGATCAAGGAGCGCCGAGATTAGCGATCGGCGGCGGGGGTGTCAAAGCGGGGTTGCGCTAAAATGACTGTGTTTTCAATCACTTGGACGATTGGCTGCCTTGACGATCCGAAACGGTCGGGCTAACCGCAGGGCGGGACCGGTGGGAATTGGTGTCCCAACGGTCGATTCTGGACCGGAATGACCCGGATTCGGCATTGTGCTCGGGATCCACGCAAGTCGCACGAATTACGAGGGAGGCCAAGTCAGATGAAGATTTTCGAAGCGGAGCTGATCGCCTCCGCCCCCCGAATCGACAAATTGCCGTCCTCGGGTTTGCCTGAGATTGCCTTTCTCGGACGCTCGAATGTCGGCAAATCGAGCCTCCTGAATGCCCTCGCTCGCCGCAAGAAGCTCGCGCGAACCAGCAGCACGCCTGGTAAGACCCGCGAACTCGTGCTCTTTCGACTTCGCACCGATCGCGGCGACATCGGGTTGGTCGACCTTCCCGGCTACGGCTGGGCGAAGGTCTCGCGCAAGGAGCGCGATAGCTGGGGCAAGCTCGTCGAAAGCTACCTGGCCGGGCGTCCCGAGCTCCGCCTGGCGATCCTCTTGCAGGATCTTCGTCGAACCTGGAGTGAGGACGAGAGCCTGCTCCTGCAATGGTTGGCCACCAAGGACGTGCCCGGGCGCGTCGTCTTGACCAAGTCGGACAAATTCAAGCTGATGAAGCGCAAAGAGCGGATTCGGGCGCTCACGGACGAGATCGGCCCGGGTTTCGGTAAGCCCATTGCCACCTCGGCACAAAAGGGCGACGGACTCGACCTCATCTGGCGGACTTGTTTCGAACACGCCTATCCACGCGAGGACAAGTCGGGCGAATAGGCGCCGCCTCGAGGTCCGTGAATGGGTGTGTCACCGGAACCGGAGCACGTCGCCGGCCTAACGGAAGAGATCGGCTGACGCATCGCGCAAGAGAGCATCCCGCACGCTTCCATCGCCTTCGATCGTCAAGCCCTCGATCGCAACGACCGGAATGCCCGCGCTCTTCCACATGAGCAGGCCGGCCGCGGCCGCCAGTTGATCCGCCGTCGCGGGCTGGGTCACGAGCAACTCCCGGCCCGCGCGATCGCGTGAACCCCGATCGTCGCGGACCGGGGCGAGGCCCGCCGAGCCGAGCGCGACGTCGACCAGACCTTCCCGCCAGGGGCGACCGAAGGTATCGCTGATGATGATCGGTGTTGGTCCGTGCGATTCCGCGTCCGAGTCGAAGTCTGGACCGGCGCTCGGTGTGGAGAGCGCCTCGTAGAGGCGGCGCGCGGAGGCATCGGGATCGACCGGGAGCAGGATCGCGATATCGGGTCCAGGCGCGTTCGAGAGATCGACGCCGGAATTGGCACAGACGAATCCGTGATGGGTCTCGGTGATGAGGACGCCGTTGCCGCGGCGGACGATGCGTCGGCTCTCCCGGAGAACGACCTCGACCTGGCGCGGGTCGCGGTCGTGGGCTTCGGCAATCTCATTCGCCTGCGCGCTGGGCTCGATCTCGGCCAGGGAAACCAATCTTCCCTCGGCCTTCGAAATGATTTTCTGACAAACGACAAGCACGGTTCCCGCGAGGTCCACGGCGGCGCTCTTCGCCGCTTGGCGAATCAAGGCGGCGAGGTCGGCGCCCGGCTCGACTTCTGGAAAGTCCGGAAGTGGGATCAAACGAATCGGCCCGGGCGTACTGGTCATTCCATGTTTCATTCTACGTTCTCGTCGAATGCACCCTCGAGCAGCGCACGCGTTCGGCTTCCCCCGGTCGTAGTTTCGAGGAAGGCTTCGAGGTCCTCGGGTTGATCGAGGTCGATCAAGAGCGACTCGAGTTCGATTTCATGATAGGCGACGCCGGCCGCCTCGGCGGCGGCACAATGTCGGCGCGCGCTCGCTCGGCCGAAGGAACAGGGAATGGCGGTGGCCGGGAATTGCAAGAGTGCAGAGGTGCCGCCGTCCGAGGACGGTGCAAGCCAGACGCAGGGCCTCTCGCTCTTCGCGCCCGTTTCGAGCATCGTCTCGAAATCCGTCGGCAGTGCGCCGGCGACATCGCCTAACACGATCAGGAATCCTTCGTCGGGCCCTGGCTCGAGCCGCTCCCGCCCGTCTTCGAGCGCCGCATTCAAGCCCGGCTCTTCGCGCATCAGGATCTCTGCCCCGGCCCTCGTTGCGCGTTCCGCGACAACCGGGTCCGGCGTCGTGATGGCGATCCGGTCGATCCCGGCCGTTTTGGAAAGCGATTCGATCAAGTCTTCGAGCATCGCGAGGGTCAACGCCTGACGGCGCGCGTCGGGCAGCTGTGACAGCAATCGTGATTTGCTTTCTTCGAGGCGTTTGACCGGTATGAGCGCGATGGTCATCGCAATCGATCCGCCAGGGCGAGTGTTGCGCGCGCGACCTGCTCCGAGACTTCAGCGCTGACCATCATCGTGTCGAGCGAGGCTGCTCTCAGCCCGAGCGCTTCGATTTCGTCTTGCGACTTGGCGTCCTGCTCGTCGAAGACGAAGCCGTCGATCCAGTCCCGATAGAATCCGGCGACGCCTAACGCGGAGACTGCGATGCCCTCCGATCGCAATAACGTATGCGCGGGTCCTTTGATCGGTGCGCCACCGACGATGGGAGAAACGGCGACGATGGGTGCGGGCGAGGCGAGCAGTGCCTCGTGGATTCCCGGGACGGCGAGGATGGGCCCGATCGAGACGATCGGATTGCTAGGCGAGACGAGAATCGTCCGCGCGGACTCGATGGCTTCGAGCACCCGTGGCGCCGGGGTCGCGTTCTGGGCTGCCGAGAGGTCGGTCGACTCGACATTGGTCGGTGCGCCTTCGCGCACGAGATATTCTTCGAAATGCAGATTTCGCCCGTCGGAGAGTCGGATGAAGGTCGGACAAGGATCGTTCGACATGGGCAGGATGCGTAGGCAAAGGCCCATCTCGCGTCGGAGTTCGTCCGTGATGGCGTCGAGGCCGATGCCCTCCGCCAGGCGCAGGGTTCGGTGAACGCAATTCGCGTAGTCGGCGTCGCCGAGTCGGAACCAGGTCTCGTGACCCAATGCGGCGAGCCGCTCGACGAAGTCGAAGCGATCGTCTTTCAAGCCGAAGCCGCGCTGGGTATCGATGCGACCGGCGAGGGTGTAGGTCACGATGTCGAGATCGGGGCTGACGTGGGCACCGTAGAAGATCCGATCGTCGCCGGTGTTGACGATGACCGTGATTTCGCTCGGAGCGACCGCGCGCACGACGCCGCGAAGGAATCGCGCCGCACCCACGCCACCGGCCAGGACCACGATCGGCCCGGCCACGCTGCCCCCGCTCTTGCCCGTGCCCGTGCCTGTGCTTTCGGCTTGGGCTTCGGTCGGATCGGTTGTCGTCGACATCATCGAGTCATTTCGCCGGGGTTGCGTCATCGGCGTCCATGGCCAGGATCGCTTCGAGTAGCCGTTCTTGTTCGGTGAGTCGATTCGCGATGGCGCGCAGCTCGGGATGATCGTGAAGCGACGCGTCT
Source organism: uncultured Spirochaetaceae bacterium (assembly GCA_964565565.1). GTDB lineage: Bacteria > Myxococcota_A > UBA9160 > UBA9160 > UBA4427 > UBA4427. The sequence continues at coordinate 14,219 of CAZMFM010000090.1, forward strand.
GCGGCCTGTCCGGGTTGTGTGATCAGGTCTTCGAGTGTTCGGTGATCGCGCTCGATCTCGCTTCGTAGGGATTCGATCCGGGCTGCCCGGAGCGCGGGGTCCTGCATTGCGGGATCGATGGCGTCGTCGTTGCCGAAGTTGAAGTTGAGGCACGCGAATCCGGCAAGACAGGCGATGAGCGAGGCCGTCACGACGAGAATTCGCGAATCGATTCGCCCCCTCGCGCTTTCCGCCGCCCATTCGCCCTGGATTTCGACTTGCATCACGGGCGAGTCTTCGGGACGGGTCGCTCGTCGTCAAGCGGTCGGGACAGGCTTGGGGGGCGACGTCGGGAAGTCCCGGATACAGGTTGGCTGGAGCCGGGCGTTCACGCACGCGGTTCGACGAGGGCTCTGCGGGCCGAGACCCGCCCCTCGCATGCACGGACGCTCGGCATGGAGCTTGCGAAGTCGGGGGCCATGCGAGCTTCGTTGGGAATACCAGGACTGCGCGGGACGAGCGAAAAGATCAGCCGCCCGGGCCACTCGTGTGGCGGTGCGGATCGCGCTTCGGTGCGCACCCCGGATACGCGATGGTCGCGGTCGGGGTGGTTGCTGGTCGGCGCTTCGGCGGGGTTGATCGTATTGGCGGTCTTGCCAGCCGATGCGGTGGTCGATGCGGCCTTCGTCGCACCCGGCTATTGGCAATGGCTCGGCTCCGTGGGAGGCGGCGGCAAGGACCCGATCGCCCTGGCGCAGTCGCTGGCCGGGGACATTGCAGTCGCTGACGATTCCGGCGTCTCGTGGTGGCGAGAGGACGTGCGCGAGCGGGCGGTGCTACCCGGTATTCGCGATCTGGCCTTCGACGCCCAGGGCTTGCTTTGGATTGCCACGTCCGAGGGGCTCTACTCGTGGCGCCGCAGCGGTCGTCCCGCTCGCAAACGGCTGCCCGGTGGCGAGGCCGGTAATGAGATCGCGCGAATCGCTGTTTCGGATTCGACGCTGCTTCTGGCTACGGCAGCCGGCGCGGTCTGGTCGTCGCAGGGACGGATCTTTCAGTCGCTCAGGGATTCCGCGGTGGCTCGGCGGATTTCGCATGTTGCCCTTCGCCCCGGGTATCTCGACCGCCGCGACCGGCCGGGACAATCCGGATCGTCCGGCCGGAGTGACGATCCCGGCTGGGGCTCGGGCTCTGGGGCCGGATTCGGCCGCGCCGGAATTGCCCAGGCCTGGCTCTACGGAGCGGGTCGGCTCTCGGTCATTCGCGGAATCGAGTCGGCGTCGGGAATGCGCGTGACCGGGCGGGAAGCGGTGGCGGTTCCGCTGCCACGATCGGGCTCTGGCGATGAGTCGGTGGTCGTGGACCTGGTGATCGATCCGCGCGGCCAACGTGTCTATCTCGTCTTCGAGAGGGTCATCGCCTGGCGGTGGATCGAGGCGGACGCGTCGGCGTCGGCCTCCGTGCCGCCCCGTTGGCACGTCGAGCGGCCCGGTCTTCCGCCGGGCGCCTTGATTCGCGCGCTCGGCTGGGCGTCCGGGCGAGTCTGGTTGGCGACCGACCATGGTCTGCTCTCCGGCGATTCGATCGGCGGCCCGTTCAGGCGCGCGGCCAGCCCGGTGGGCACGACGAGTTGCGTCGAAATTCAAGCACGAGAATTCGAGCGGGCGCTGGCGTTATGCCGCAGGGGACTCTTCGCGTTTTCGATCGGATCGCCATCGCCCACCGGGTCGGCGGCCGAGCAGGAGGTGGCGATTGGCTCGTCGCCCGAGCCCACGTCGTCCGTTCGCTTGTTGCCGGATCCGCCGCTCGCTGAAATTCGCCGCCGTGCGTTGATGCGTTCGGGGCTAACTGTGGGGCGCGCCACCAAAATGTGGGATCGGCTCAGGCGGCGAGCCTATTGGCCGGATCTCGAACTGAGTCTCGATGTGGATTTCGACTACGACCAGGCGGACGACAACGGTCAATCCTTCATCTCCGGCGATACCCGGCGCCTCCGCGATCGCTCCCGGGATGAAGGTCGCCGATACCGCGCTGCGATCGAATTCGACTGGCGCCTCGGTGGCATCGTCTACCCCCTCGAAACCGTCAACCTTTCACGAGAGCTGCGCCAGATCGTGTCCTTGCGAGACGACGTCGCCGACGAGATCAATCAGCTCTATTTCGAGCGCCAGGCCATTCGCCAGTCCCTGGCCTCCGCCGCAACGACCGATTCGAGTGAAGTGGCTCGCCTGACATGGCGTGCGCGCGAACTCGACGCCGGCCTCGATGCCTGGACCGGTGGCTGGATCAGCCATTGGCGTGCGCTGCCCCCGACCTCTCCCCTTGCCAAGAAAGATCCGGCGTTCGGTCCTCCGGCCGCACCGGGATCAACCCTTCACCCCCGAACCCATCACCCCAATCAGAGGAATACGAAATGATGAACAACAAACGAATGACTGGCCTTGCAATCGAGATTGTCGTGCTCTGTCTGGTCGCGACCGCGACCCAGGCCTTGCCGGTCTTTTCGGAGGTCTACTACGACGCGCCGGGCTCGGATGACGGCCAGCTTTTTGTGGAACTGGCGGGGATTCCGGGCGCTTCCCTCGACGGCCTCGTGATCGAAGGCGTGAACGGGTCCAACGGGGCTGTTGGGCCGACGATCACCTTGTCCGGCTCGATCGGAGTGGACGGCTTGTTTCTCGTCGCGGATCGCATGTCCGATGGCTCGACGATGGTTGTCGGTGCCGATCTGCTGGCGAATTTCGATTTCCAGAACGGGCCGGACTCGATCGTGCTTCGTGAGGGAACGACGGTGCTCGACGCGCTGGGCTATGGCGTATTCGGGCCGGGTGAGATCTTCGCTGGTGAGGGAATGGCCGCTCCCGATGTGAGCGCGGGGTCGAGCCTTGCACGGCTCTTTGCGAACGTCGATTCGGATGACAATGCGACGGACTTCGGCACGCTGACGACGCCCACGCCCGGCGTGGCCGACTTCTCTCCGGTCCCCGAGCCCGGTGCCGCGCTGCTGCTCGGCCTGGGATTGTTTGGGCTCGCGGCGGGCGGGCCTTCTCGCGTACAATGACCGCGAGCATTGTGCCGGGCGAGACCTGGAACAAGACCGAGGAGGAGGCGCGCGTGGCAAAGAAGGTGGACTGGTACTACGTCCGAAAAGGTTGAACGAGCTGTACCCGAGCGTCCAAGTTTCTGGATGCCAAGAAGATCGTGATCAAAGAAGAAATTCCAGCCAGCCGAAAACTTGCGGCATCCGAGGCCCGAGCGATCGCGAAAGCGTCGTCGAAGGTCTACGTGGCGAAGGGAAAGAAGCTCGACGTCTTCGAGATGAAGAATGCGACGATTTCTGAGGTGACCGAGAAGATGCTCGGGCCGACCGGGAATCTTCGAGCGCCGACCCTGCGCATCGGCAAGATCACCGTCGTCGGATTCAATGACGAGGCGTATCAGGCCGTATTGGGATAGATCGAGCCGCCGGTCGGGGAATTGGCTTTCCCCGGCCGGCGATTTCAAAGCATCGAACGCCCGGCCCGGTGACACCCTTCGCGCCGGGCCCGAATGGTCCGTATTCGTTTGATCGAGAAGGCGTGTGCCAGAATCCGAGGGCATAGTGCCCCATCGATGGGGCGCTTCGAGCCCATGACCTTTCAGATTTGCCGCCATGTTTCCGATGAATGACAGGCGGCGAAGCGAGTGGGCGCGCGGCGGGATCGTCCCGTCGGCCAATGCTTCGTGATCGCATGGTATGGTCGCGCTGGATCCGCGCTCGGTCGGGTCTGCGCATGACAATCTGGGGGGCATCGCGCACACGATGCTGTCGGGCTTCAACACAAATTTCCGCCATCGCGGCGTTCTCTTCCATGTCCAGACCGAGGACAGTGGTCTCGAGAACCCCCACGTGATCACCCATCTCTTCCACGGTGGGAATATCATGGTGTCCGAGAAGCAGGACTACTCCCATCTGCTGGCCGAGGACGACCTCGAAATCAGCGTGAAGAAATTGATGGAGGGGCAGCACAAGAAGATCCTCAAGCAACTCTCTCGCGGCGAACATGACGGAACCATCGGGCAACGACTCGGTCCGGACATCTTCCTCGTCGAGGAAGCCAAGCGAGGGGATACGTCGGAATCTCATTCCCCGACCAAGGAAGAACGACCGTCCGCCACGGCCGCAGCCACGCAGCAATCGGCTCGGGCGGCCGCGCGTAGGCCATCGGTCGCCGAGCCAACCGTGCTCGAGGCGTTCACACCAAAAGAACCGCCGAGCCCCGAGACGACCGCCGGGCTGTCGAAGGTTTTTGGCGAACGCGTCGTCTCAGAAAAGCCGCTGGACGAAGTCGTGCTCGACTATCTCGTCGAGAACGCTCGGAAGCGGAGGCGGCAGCCGAAGTGAGGCGTAGGAGTCAGGCTGCGGCCGGCGAAGCACCGGTTCGCATGTATCACGTCTCGAAGTCCTACATGGCCGGCCAATACGCGTTGCACGATGTCTCGCTCGAAGTGCGACGCGGCGAATTTCTCTTTTTGACCGGCCCTTCCGGGGCGGGCAAGACGACGCTTCTCGAGTTGATCTTTGCGGCGGAGGCGCCCTCAGAGGGCCAGATCCTGGTGCTCGGCCGAAATGTCGCGCGGCTCGGTGCGAGTGCGGTGCCAGCCCTTCGGCGGCGTGTCGGGGTCGTCTTTCAGGACTTCAAGCTCTTGCGCGATCGAACGGTCGAGGAAAACGTTCGTCTGGCTCTCGACGTCGTCGGAACCCCACGACGCGATGCGCGTTCACGGGTCTTTGCGATGTTGAAGTCGGTGGGCCTGCAGCATCGGCGCTTCCATCACCCGCTCTCGCTATCGGGCGGCGAACAGCAACGGGTTGCGCTGGCGCGGGCGTTGGTCAACGAGCCTGAAATCCTGCTGGCGGATGAACCGACCGGGAACCTCGATCCGGAGCTCACGATCGAAATCATGGACCTGATCGTGAAGGCTTCGGCCCGCGGCACGACGGTGATGGTCGCGACCCACGATCATTCCCTGATCGAGCGTTATGGCAAACGCGTATTGCGCCTCGAGGACGGGGGCATCGCCGAAGACACCCCCGCCGCCGCGCCGTCGAGCGGAGCCGTGTCATGAATCGCGTAATGATGTTGATCTTGATCGCGTTCTCGAATTCCCTGCGCGGAATTCGCAGCGCGACGACGACGAGTTCAATGGCCATCCTGACGATTTCGATCGTCCTGGTGCTGGTCGGAAGCGCCTCGTTGTTAGTCCGGAACATGGCGGGGATTCTCGACGAATTCGGCGCCGAATTGCAATTGACTGCGTATCTCGAAGAGGGGCTCTCTTCTGAGAATCAGCAGGAGCTGGTCGAGCACGTCAGTGCCGCGCCTGGTGTCGATCACGTGAACTTCGTCTCGAAAGATGAGGCGCTGTCGCGCTTCGAGCGCTTGGCCGGAGGGGCCGAACTCTTGATCGGACTCAACGAGAATCCATTGCCAGCGTCCCTTGAAATCCATCTGCGGCCCGAGGCGCGAACGGCGGAGGCGATGGCGATTCTCGATGCCTCGCTCGACGGCCTGCCGGGAATCGACGAGCTGGCTCACGGCCAGGAATGGATTGCCGGGTACGCGCGGGCTGTCGCCCTGGTGCGCACGGGGGCGCTGGTCATTTCGATTGTGTTAGGCCTGGCCGCCTTGCTGATCGTGGCGAATACGATTCGTCTCGCCGTCTATGCCCGTCGTGATGAGCTGGAAATCCTGGCGCTCGTCGGGGCAAGCCGAACCTTCGTGCGGGTGCCTTTTTTGCTCGAGGGGATGATCCAGGGGCTTCTGGGCGGATTGATCGCTCTCCTGATCGTGTTCGGTGCTTTCGAGCTGGTCCTGCCCCATGTCCGAATGGGGCTCGAACTCGTCGTTGGCCGGGCGGACCTGCAATTTTTTTCGACTGGCGAATCGATTCGTCTGGTCGCCTCGGGCGCGGGGCTCGGACTACTCGGTTCGATGACGGCGCTCGTCGGTGGACGGACCTGACGCGGATGGTCGACTTAGGCATAGCCGGCGAGCGCCGCGGGATCCGCATAGGCCGCCGCAGCTCTCTCATCTGGATCGTGGCCTTGATCGGCATGGCGACTTCGGCGGCGCTTGCCCAGGATCGTGCAGAGGAGCTCGAGGGCCTGCGCGAAGCGATCGCCGACAGCCGTGGACGGGTCGGCGAACACGAAGCCGGGGAGCGGGCGATCCTCGAAGAACTCGAAGAAATCGATCGCCGACTGCAATCGGTGACTCAAAAACGCAACGCTGCGCGGAGTGACGTGGCGGCCGCGCGTCGCCGTCTGTCCGAGGTCGAACCCAAGCTCGAGCAGGCCGCGCTCGCGCTGGCCAAAACGCAGCGGGCGCTCGCGAAGCGAGCGAACGCACTCTACCGCGCCGGCGAACTCGGACCGGTCCGCGCGATCTTCTCGGCCAGCTCGCTTCCCGAATTGCTGGCCCGAGCCAGCGCCCTGCGCATACTCGTGCGCCACGATGCACAGCTGGTCGCTCGCTTCGGCGTTGAACGGGATCGGCTTCAGGCGCTCGAGACCCAGGCCAGTGACGCGATTCGCGAACGCGAAGTCGGGCAGCGACGCGTAACGACATTGATCGCGCAGCTTCGCACTGAGCGAGGGGCGAAAGGTGAGGTCCTGGGTCGGTTGCGCAAGGATCGAAAGAGTGAGCGGCGGCTGCTGCTCGAACTCGAGCAGGCTGCGGTCGCCCTCGAAGAGACGATTCGGACGTTAGGTGTCCGAGCTCGCGAGGCAGAAGAAGAAATGGCGGCTTCGGGCTTTGGCGCCCTAAGGGGACGCCTGCTGACACCCGTCGACGCAGCCGTGTCGCTGCGATTTGGCCGGGTAGTCGATCCCGAATTCCATACCGCGACCTTTCGCAGCGGCATCGACTTCGCCGCGCAAGCCGGGGCCTCGGTTCGAAGCGTCGGTTTGGGGATGGTGCGCTTCGCTGGCTGGTTTCGGGGCTACGGCCGAATCGTGATCGTCGATCATGGCGACGGATTTCATTCCATATCGGGCCACCTCGATGAGATCTTCGTGGCCGTCGGCGATCCCGTCGCCGAGGCCCAGGTGCTCGGTACGGTCGGCGAAACCGGATCGCTCGGTGGGCCGAGCCTATATTTCGAACTACGTCGTAATGGCGACGCGATCGATCCCGAACTCTGGCTGAGGGCGGGTGGCTGATGGCCGGTCCTTGGAGCCTGTCGCTGAGTCGATGGCGACCACTTGTAGTCGATCGGGCTTTCTCGCCGGGCTGCTATGGTCGGTTTCGACTCGACCCCTGTTCACCTTCTTCTTACCCCGTTCCTTGTTTACCCCCCTTCGCATCGGCCTGGCTCGGCGGGCTGGAGTACCTGAAATCGTGAGTACGAAAAACTATCGAAACCTCTTTGGATCCTTGTCGTTGAGACGCTTTTCGTTGAGACCCTTGTCGTTGAGACCCTTCGCATTGGGCTTTGTCGTCGTGATCGTCACGATCGGGCTGGGCGGCCAGGCCGTGTCGGAAACAGATTCCGCGATCGATATCCGGAAGAACGCCCAGCGATACGAGGATCTGAGTCTCTTCGCGAGCATCCTGGAATTGGTTC
>CAZMFM010000091.1:0-21333 GCA_964565565.1 uncultured Spirochaetaceae bacterium
CCGAACCAATTGACTAACAATGCCAGCCAGAAGGGCCAGAGTGTGGCGGTAGCGAGCAGGAAGACGACGCCCGGTGTTCCGAAGGGTTCGAGCGTGGCAAAGAGCATGACGACGACGACGGGACCCCAAGGTCCGGCCGCTTCGAGGATTTCGCGCAATCGCTCCGGCGCAAGGTATTGATAGAGCCCGCTGAAGTAGGCGAGGGCAGCGAGGCCGAGAATCAGGGTGAGGAGGAAAAGGCGATTGCGCATGTCGGATCGTTTCAGCGTAACGTAGATCGCGTTCGCGCGCGTTCGAGGTGTTCTTGAACTGCGAGCAGCCACTCCTTCGGCGATTCGATCTGGGGGCTGTGGTGGGCCTTTTCGAAAATGACGAGCTTTGCATCGGGAATGGTTTCGGCCATTCGACGGCTGGGCCCGAGAAAGGCCGTGTCTTCCTGCCCGACCATGACAAGCGTGGGGCAACGGATCTCGCCCAGCCGCTCGGTGACGGGTTCCCGTTTCATGATTTCGCCAAGCAGCTGGTCGAAAGCCACCGGGTCCATGGCTTCGAGCTTCGTGCGGATGCGTGCCCAATACCGCTCCATCCCCATCTCGAGCGCGGCACGATGCACGGGTTCGGGCAGCTCTCGGCGACTGGCTCGGAGGACTTGCCAATGCCAGCGCATTGGAATCCGTCGCGTGGCGAATTTGATCGCTCGGTGCAGCCAGCCGGGCATGGTGCCGTGGGATTGATCAGAGGTATCCATGAGGATCAGCGATTGGACGCGCTCCGGATGGGCGAGTACGAAGTGAAGCGCGATCATGCCACCGAGCGAATGACCCAGCAGATCGCATTTCGAGAGGCCAACGGCATCGAGAAAGCCAGCGAGGTCCGCGGACATTTGATCGAGGCCGTAGCCGCGGCCGGGATTGGTCGTGCCGCCGTGGCCTCGCAGGTCGGGAACGAGCGTTCGGCCGAGTTGGCCGATGTTTTCGAGGACGTCGGCGAAGTCGTCGCGCGATCCCGTGAATCCGTGGAGCAGGACAAAGGCACGATCGCCGGCGCCGACTTCGTCGTATTCGATCTCCAGTTCGCCGACACGGACATGTTTCAACATGAAGGGATTCTCTTCGTGGGTTCGAGCGCTTGTTCGGCCGTTCCGTCCGTCGATCGATCCGCCCGCAAAGCCGAAGCAGCCAAGAGGACGCACGGCGGAAGCAGCGAGGATCTAGGGTCGCGTTTCTTCGCTAAGGATGCCATCGCGTGCGAGCTGATGGATCTCGTCTTCCGATGCGTCGAGCCATCGTGTCAGCACGTCGTGGTTGTGTTCGCCCCGATAGGCGGCTCCTCCGCGCACACCGCTCCTGGCCTCGGAGAATCGGTAGGGCGATTGCACGATCGGTCTCGTTCCGGAATTGCGATCATCCACTTCGGCCAGGCTGCCCCGGGTCTTCGCGGTCGGAGAATCGAAAGCGTCGACGTTCGATCGAATCTCGCCCCAGGCGAGATTGACAACGTCGAGGGCCGCGATCAATTCCTTCCGCTCCGCGAAGGAATTGAAGAAGGTCGTCACCGCTTCCCGGCGTAGCCGAATCTTCGTTTCGAGGTTGGCATCACTCGGCGTCGGGTCGACAACGCCATGGTGTCGAACGAGCAGCTTCCAGACCATTCGAAAGTCGCCGACGATCATGATCGGCCCGCCGGTGGCCTCCCAGACTTCACCCCCACCGCGAATCAGCGGGACTTCGTCGGTCGCGAAATTCGCGTAGTCGTCGGTCACGAGCATCGTGTCGAGCATTGCGATGTCGAGATGCTGGCCGCGGCCTGTGCGTTGGCGTAGGTGAAGGGCCGCCAGGATGCCGACCAGGCCGTGCAGCCCCGCATTCATGTCCGCGATCGAGAGGACGGGATCGCTGGCTGCGCGACCATCGAGTTCGGCTTGTCGCGCGACGATGCCCGCCTCGGCATGAAGAACGGCTGCGTAGGCGGCGCGATGGGACTCCGGGCCCTCTTGACCGAAGCCGGAAATCGAGAGCATGATCAGGCCCGGATGGCCGGCGGATAGATCTTGATAGGCGAGTCCATGGCGCGCCATGACACCGGGTCGAAAGTTTTCCAGGACGATGTCGGCCTTCGATGCGAGTCTTCGTACGAGGGCGGTTGCGCCGGAGGCTTCGAGATCGATGCAGAGGCTCTCTTTGCCTGCGTTCTGCTGTGTGTAGTAGCCGGAGAGGCCGGCGCGGTGGTGGCCCCAGCCGCGGGTGACGTCTCCTTCAGGAGGTTCGAGCTTGACGACTTCGGCGCCTAGATCGCAGAGCATTCGCCCCGCAAAGGGACCCGCGAGAACTCTCGAAAAATCGAGTACGCGGATGCCTTCGAGGGGAGACTCCATGGGGGTGCCCGAATCTAGCCGGCGGCCGTCGGGGGATCGGCACGATCGCCATCGGGTTTGATTGTCGGCTTGGCCGTACCGCGAAAACTGAACTCGGCCGTATCGATTTCGTCGAGTTCGATCTCCCCGGCGAGCACCTTCTTCTTCCAGTCTTGATGTTCCGGTTCGCGTGCGTGGAATTCTGGCATGACCTCTTCCGCGAAGAGTTCGAGGCTGTCGCAGATGTCTTCATGCGTATTACTACCGGCTTGATTGAGCAGGATGACCTGGTCGATATTGGACGCTTCGAATTTGCGGAGCTTTTGGCGCAGGGTTTCCGGCGAGCCGACGAGTCCGGTTCGGCGCTGCTTCTGGGCCGCCGGGGTTTCCTTCCAGTCGAGGTATTGCTCCCAGAGGTTGACGGTTCCCGGCTCAACCGGACCGTGCTTTGAATAGAAGCGCAGGGCGAATTGGAAGAAGGTCCAGCCGTCTGCCTTGCGCATCGCTTCTTCATCGTCGCGACAACACATGAAGCCAGAGACCAGCGCGATATTGGGATTCGTCTGATAGTCCGTGAGTTTTTCCTGGCGCTTCACGAAGGCGTTGTAATACGTGTTGACCCAGGCCTCGGCGGCTTCTGCCGAAACGAATTGGAAGCCCAGCGCGCCCATTCCGCGACGACCGGCCATGTCGATGGTTTCGAGTTGCGAGCAAGCCACCCATAAGGGCGGGTGCGGTTTTTGGTAGGGCTTGGGGAGTACGTTGCGAAGTGGGAAGTCAAAATATTCGCCGTGATATTCCCAGCTTTCCTTCGAGAACATCGGAATGATCGCCTTGACCGCATCCTCCCAGACCGCGCGCTTGTCGCGGAAGCGGCGGTCGAAGGGGTGCAGTTCGGTGATCGAGGAGCCTTCACCGATTCCCATTTCGACGCGACCATTCGAGAGCAGGTCGAGTGTGCTGACCCGTTCGGCCACCCGCGCCGGATGGTTGGTCGTCAGCTGGATGATTCCGTGAGCCAGGCGAATCTGCTTCGTCCGCTGACTGGCCGCTGCGAGGAAAACCTCGGGAGCCGAGGAATGGGAATATTCCTCGAGGAAGTGGTGTTCGACTTCCCAGGCGTAGTCGTAGCCGAGCTTGTCGGCCAATTCGATCTGTGTGAGCGAGTTCTGGAGCAGGTCGTATTCGGCGCGCTCAGACCAGGGGCGGGGAAGTTGGTGCTCGTAGAAGATTCCAAATTTCATGCCTCGATTGTACGACTTCTATCGAGAAGATTGGGGCGTGAACTGGCGACTATTCTGTCTAAACTCGCAGGATTCGATTTCACGAGAGGAAATTTTCATGAGTGAGTTCCCCACACCCAACAATGCATGGGACCTGACGGGTCAGGTCGCCCTGGTGACAGGCACGACATCCGGCCTCGGTTGGCGTTTTGCGAAAGTCTTGGCCAAGGCCGGGGCAAAGGTCGCGCTCACGGGTCGCCGGGTCGAACGCCTCGACGAATTGGCGAAAGAGATTCGCGCAGAGGGCGGCGAGTGTGCTCCGTTTCGATTGGACATGACCGACATGGAAAACGTGGTAGGGGTCGTTCAGGAAGCGGAAGACGCTTTGGGCCTAGTCACGATCCTCGTGAATAACGCGGGAATCCCCGACGCCCAACGCGCACACAAGATGGAGCAGAGCTTGATCGATGCCGTCATCGACACCAACTTGCGTGGGCCCTACGTCTTGTCCTGCGAAGTGGCGCGGAGATTGATCGCTGCCAAGACACCGGGGCGGATGGTCAATATTTCTTCGATTGGCGGCTTCGATTATGCGGGGGGTGGTGCGGCTTTGTATTCGATCACCAAGTCGGCGATCGCAAGAATGAGCGAAGTCCTCGCCGTGGAATGGTCGCGGTACCACATCAACGTCAATGGCATCGCGCCAGGCTTGTTCTCGTCCGAAATGACGGATGGAATGTTCGGACGAATAGGCGACGTCTACAAAGCCACGCCGCGCAAGCGTTTGTGTGATCCAGCCCAGCTCGACAGCACGTTGCTCTACCTGTGTGCGCCGGCCTCGGAGTGTGTCACCGGAACCGTGATCAAGGTCGACGACGGGCAGGGAGGGCGTTAGGCGCCTTTGCGGGCGGCATCGATCGCGCGGCCACGCTTCAAGGCGATGCGTGAGACGTCGGCGTTGCCGGTCTGCCAGGTCACATTCAATGTGACTCGGGATAGCTTCCAGCCGTCCTCTGTTCGGATCAACTCGTTTTCGTAGTAGCCACCAATCGTCCAGCGGTTGGCGCCGTCGTCGAATTCGTCCTCTGACTCTCTTTTGATGAAGTGCTCGGCTTGCATATTCGAAATGCAGGTCGCTTCGTCGCCGCGAAGATCGAAGACATGGTTGGTGCTGGTATGTTGCGTTGTCTCGAAGCCGGCAAAGAGCCGCTTGGCGTCCGCGACCCAGCGTTCGGCCTCGTAGGTGCCCGAGCGCAGGCCCACGGAGCGGAAATCCATTTCGATCGTATCCATGAAGATGGAGCGAAAGAGAGGCCAATCGCCGCGGTCGAGCCCGGTCGCATAGGCGTAGACGACATCGCTGATGGCCGCGCGGTCCAGCAATGACGTGTTGTCAGACGAGGCCATGACCGACTAGCGACCTTCGGGTCGGTAGAGTTTGATGGGGCGGTCCTGGGTGATCCATTCCCCCTGTCGACTCCAGGGGCGACCGGCGTAGGCGCCTCCGTCGACGACCTGTGCATGGCCGGTCACCCACTCCGATTCGTCGCTGGCGAGCCAGAGCGCGGCACGCGCGATGTCTTCGGGTTGGCCCACGCGACCCATGGCCTGGGTTCGCGCGAGTCCGTCGGCCATCTTTTTCATCGAGGCCTCGCTCGCACTCGCCCGGCCGACGGCCAGCGGCGTCGCGACGATTCCCGGACAGATGCAATTGACGCGGATGTTGTGTTCGCCCATTTCGAGGGCCACGGAGCGCGTCAGATGGATGACGGCCGCCTTGGCGACACTGTAGAGATGGGGCGACTCGCCGGTCTTGAGTCCGGCGACCGAGGCGGTGCTGATGATCGATCCGCCGCCGGAGGCGCGCATGGCCGGCGCGGCATGCTTCATTCCGAGGAAGACACCCTTCAGCAGGACGTCGAAAGTGATGTCGAATTCTTCGACGGTCGTCGTTTCGATCGAGCCCAGGGCGCCGCCGAAGCCTGCATTGTTGTAGATGCAGTCGAGACGATCCCAGCGCTTCATCGCCTCCGCGACGGCCGATTGAACATCCTCTTCGCGCGTGACGTCGACCTGCTGAAAGACGACCGATTCGCCGAGTTCATCGGCCAACGCATTGCCGCGCTCGCACTGTGCGTCGGCGATCAAGACGCGTGCGCCTTCTTCGACGAAGAGTCGGACGCTGGCGGCGCCGATCCCGCTGGCCCCCCCGGTGATGATGGCCGTCTTTCCCTCGAGTCGATTCATTTCAGGCTCCCGCGAACTCTTCCGTCATGAAGGTGGTGGTCGAGATGATAGGCGGTCAGGCTTCGATCGTCTTCCACCGGCCTCCTCGAAATCTTCGGACCAGGAGGGCTGCTTTGACCGCGTAGTCTCCGATCAGGGCGCACCAGACGAGCTGGAGTGGCGCGCCGAGCAAAACACCCAGGATCGCGGCCGGAATCAATCGGGCGAGAAAGAGGCCAAAGAAGACCGTGACCATGGGGTAGAACGTGTCACCGGCACCGCGCAGGCTACCGCCGACCGAGAATTCGATCGCCATCAGTGGTTGGACGCAGCCCAGGATCCAGATGAAGTCGATCGTCAGCTCTACGACTTCTGGGTCGTCTGAAAAAATCAGCGCGAGGGGGCGAGCGAAAGCGATGATGACGACACCGATCAAGGTCATGCTGGCGATCGCACCGAAGGTGGCTTGCCAGCCAGCGCGACTCGCTTCTTCGGGCGCGTCCTCCCCGAGGAATTGGCCGACGAGCGTCGAGGCCGCGGTCGAAAAGCCGATGCCGGGAATGAAGGAAAGGGAGAGAATCTGGGCGCCCACGTTATAGGCGGCGATGGCCGCAGTGCCATAGAGGCTCATGATGCGTTGGAACCCCAGGAGCCCGATTTGGAATAACATCTGCTCGACGGCGGCCGGATAGCCAATCCGGAAGAGCCGAGCGCACATGGCCCGATCGGGCCAGAAGGAATGGCCGTAGGGTTTGAGGATGAAGCGCCCGGTCAGCCATAGCCAGACGAAGATGATCAATTGGACCACCATGGCGATCGTCGACGCCATCGCAGCGCCGGCCACACCGAGCGCGGGCGCACCCAGGTTGCCGTAGATCAGGACCCAGTTGAGGCCGATGTTCAAGACGTTGACCACGAGGCCGATGTAGAGGGGCGTGCGAACATCTCCGGCCGCTCGTGAAGCGCCGCCGAAAACGAAGGCGAGGGAAAAGGGCACGGTTCCCCAAAGCATCCAATACATGTAGTCCGAGCCCATCGAGACGACGGCCGGTTCGACCCCGTAGATCGCGATCACCCAATCGGTAAAGGGCAATCCGATGAGCGTCGTCAAGATGGCGAGTCCAGTGGAGAGCAGGATGGCTTGCCGAAAGGCCAGGTCGCAGCGCGAGAAGTCGCCGGCGCCGACGGAGCGAGCGATGACGGCGGCCAGCCCGGTGGGAACGAGGTTGGCCACGGCCTGGACCAGCCAATAGACCTGACCGCCCAGCCCGACGGCCGCCAGTGCTTCCGGTCCAAGGCCGCCGACCATGACGAAATCCGCAAAGCGAACCAGGGTCTGGGCGCCGAAGCCGACGATCGTTGGCCAGGCGAGTGCCCAGACGCCTAGCGAGGAGGCGGTGGATCCGTCATCGGCGGTCGGCGTCGGCGCACCGCGGCGAAAGCGTGTCGGGTCGTTCGAGGACATGTTGGGTTCAGGCGAGCTCCGGCAGATCGAATCGGTAATCGGCTAGAGGTTGTCCCGATAATCCTCTTTGATCGCCCTATCGATGGCCGTGATCGCGCGGGAATCGCCCGCGCCGTAGATCTCGCCAAATGAGACGCGGTGCCGGTCTCCCCAGCGATCGGGCTTCCAGAGATTCGAGCGAATGAAGGCCTTTGCGCAGTGGAAGAAACACTCGTCGATTCGTACGCGGGTTGCGAGAATGGCCGGTCGACCTCGCGCCGCCAGTCGATCGAGCAAGGCTGGGTCGCGAGTGAGTTGCGCACGACCGTTGACGCGTAGTGTTTCGGGCGTCCCCGGAATCATGAAAAGCAAGCCGACATGCGGGTTGCGCAAAATGTTCAAGTGTCCGAAGGCCAGTTTGTTGCCGGGCCGATCGGGAATGATGAGGGTCTGATCGTCTTCGACGAGGACGAAGCCAGGTTCGTCTCCTTTGGGAGAGGCGTCGAGCGAGCCATTCTCAGCAGACGTTGAAACGACCAGGAAGGGGCATCGATCCAGGAAGGCCTTCGCGAATGAGTCGAGTCGATCGACAATCTTGAGATCGGTTCCCGGCTTCACGTCACCGACTAGCGCGCGAAGTTCTTCGATAGTCGTAACGGAATGCGGATCGGCTTCGCTCATCATGGTCTCCCGCCGGCGAGTGTGCACCAGAGTTTCGTCAGACGCATGTGCGGAGTGACTCGGTGGGATGGGATGGGATCGCTCGGTCGGGCGGGGTTTTAGTTGTGGGCGAGTCGGGTTGGCACCCGATTGCGGACGAGGAGTCGGCTGGCGAGGAACGCCGTGATCGCACCGATCAGCAGGATGGGCGAGAGATGAAATTGAAGGGCATGCATGGGAGCGGTCATGCACGAAAGATCCATCCAGAGCGCGGGGAGGGCGGCGGCGGCCGTTCCCGCAAGCCACCCGGCGCGTCCATGCTTGAAGAGGATTCGGCCGTGGAGGAGGTAGAGCGCCATGGTCGCCGACGGCAGCGAGACCAACATGGTCTGAAGGAAACAATGTGCGCGCATCGCTTTTGACGGATGTCCTGCGGCCGGGAGCGCGAGCCCGATGAGGATCACGATGACCCAAGCGGTGAAGAGCAGGACGGGGGCGCTCCAAAGTCGGCTCGGGGCGGGCGATCCCGGTACGCCGACTTCGAGCCCGGCCGCGATCGCGGCCATCCCCGCCATGATTCCGATTGCGAGTTCCAAGAAGAGGCGCGGGGAAGCGAGAAGCTCATCGAGGATGTCCGCACGCAAGGGGCCGATGGTGAGGATCACTGCGCCGACCAGGCCGAAGGAGAATACGCACCAAATGATCATCGCCTGGGACCAGGAACGAGTCCGTTGAATCGGCTCCAGATCTTTGACGAGTGCGTCGAGGAAGTCGGTCTGACTCATTGCTCTTCGCCTCGTGGTGGATGGCTTTCAATCGAAAACTCGGATCCCGACTACGGCCTACGGCGCAACGGTTTCCCTGGTTACAGCGCCCTGTCGCGCTTGCGTCGGCGGAGACCGGTCCTTTTGATCGACGGCCTCAAATTGCGATGGGACGAGAGCTGGGCGAGAGTCCGGCCGTGCCGCGACGACTTCATCTATCAATTTGGCTCGTGCTCCTGTTGGTGGGATGTAGCGATGATGAATCGTCATTGGCCGGGCGGGAGACGGCCGGACGGGAAACCGCCGATGCCAGCGCCGCTGCGCCTGCGGCCTCGTCGGTGGGTATCGCGTCGCCGCCGGCCCGATTCGTCGGGTCCGAAGCCTGTGCCGAGTGCCATGCCGCCCAAGCGACTCGATGGAAGGGTTCGCACCACGACCGCGCGATGGAGGAGGCCAGCGCGGCGTCGGTCGAGGGACGCTTCGACGGCTCGACGCTTCGCCACGCCGGGCAGATCTGGCGATTCCTGCAGAGCGGGGACGAATACATCGTCGAACTCGAGGAGTCCGGCCAGTCGCCTCTCCGCCTAATAGTCTCCTATACCTTCGGGTTCGAGCCTTTACAGCAATACCTGGTCAAGAGGCCCGACGGTCGAATGCAGGCGCTGCCGGTCGCCTGGGACGCCCGCTTGCCCGAACTCGGTGGCCAACGATGGATCGATCTTCAGCCGGAAGGACCGATCCCGCCGGATGATCCGCTTCATTGGGATCGGCTCGCCTACAACTGGAATAGCCAATGTGCGTCGTGTCATTCGACCGCGCTCGACAAAGGATACGACGAGACGTCGAATCAATTCGATACGCATTGGGAAGCCATCGATGTCGGCTGCGAAGCGTGTCACGGGCCTGGCGGAAATCACGTCGCACTCGTGGCGATTGGCTCCGAAACGTCTTCAGGGACCGACCCCGGGATACACGGCGAGGCGAACTCTGGTTTTGCTGCGATGGACGGGCCCGAGACTGGCTTGGCTGTGTCCTTCGAGCGATGGAGCGAAGAGAATTGGCGGCGGGCACCCGGCGATCGCATTGCTTCTCGCCGTGTCGCGCGGAGCCATGATGCGCAACTCGACGTCTGCGCGCCGTGCCATTCCCGTCGCATGCAGATCTCGGCCGCGCCGGAAATTGGGGGTCGCTTTCTAGACGGCTACCGACCGAGGCTGCTCGACCCTGATCTCTACTTCGAAGACGGACAGATTCGAGATGAAGTCTACGTCTGGGGCTCCTTCCGACAGAGTCGGATGTACGAAGCCGGTGTTCGTTGCGCGGATTGTCACGATCCGCACTCGCTGGAACTCCGACGCACGGGCAGCGAGCTTTGCACCGGCTGCCACGATCGTGAGGCGTATGCCGTTCGCCAACATCATGGACACGAACCCGGGTCGCGGGGTGGGGAGTGTGTCGACTGCCATATGCCGGAGCG
This sequence comes from uncultured Spirochaetaceae bacterium, assembly GCA_964565565.1. Taxonomy (GTDB): domain Bacteria; phylum Myxococcota_A; class UBA9160; order UBA9160; family UBA4427; genus UBA4427. Next base: position 10,148 of record CAZMFM010000091.1, read on the forward strand.
CGTCTACATGGAAGTCGACGGGCGGCGAGATCATTCCTTCCCGATTCCCCGCCCACAGCGCTCGGCGGCCCTTTGGACACCCGATGTCTGTCAGGGTTGTCACGCCGATCGGGTTGATCAAGATCCGGATTGGGCGGAACGACAGATCGCCTCCTGGCGCCCGGCGGGCACGATCGCACGGCCGCATTGGACGGATCACCTGGTGCGGGATTCAATCGCTCGCAACGACGCCGAGCGTTGGTTCGAGATTGCGATGGAGCCGGCCGGGCCCGCGATCGTTCGTGCCAGTGCATGGTCCCGGTTGGCACGAGAGGCCGGCGGTAGTCCGCCGGCAGCGTTGTTGCATGAACGCCTGCGCGAAGGTTCTGATCTCGAACGACTGGCGCTGATCGAGCTGGCGCCGCTGCTCTCGCCTCAGGCGCGGGCCGGTCTGCTCAGGCCCTTGCTCGAAGATGAATTGCTGAGTATTCGCATCGCGGCGTCGGCGGCCCTGGCCGATCTTCCTGCGTCGATCGTGCGCCCGGCGGATCGTTCGCTGTTGGCCCGCGGACTCGCCGAGTACCGGGCTGCGCAGGAAGCCAATGCCGAGCGGCCGGAAGCGCAGGTGAATCTCGGGACCCTGGCTGTTCAATACGGTGAACTGGCGTCGGCGCGCACGTCCTATCTACGTGCCTTGGCGCAGGCACCGTATTTCGTTCCCGCCTACGCGAATCTGGCCGACCTCGAACGCGCACTCGGTCGCGATGAGGAAGCGGTCGTCTGGTTGCGCAAAGCTGTGGCGCTGGCACCCGAGGAGGCGCTGACTCGCTATGCGCTGGGGCTTGCTCTGCATCGAATCGGAGAGACGGAGGGGGCGCTTTCGCAACTTGAACGGGCGGCGCGCGCTGCCCCGGATCAATCCCGGTTCGTGCTGGGATGGGTGCTTGCTCTTGACGCTGCGGGCCAGCGCCCGCAAGCGATCGCCGTCCTGATCGAATCGATCGATGGTGGATTGCGGGCTCCCGACCTCTATCACGCCTTGGTGACGTTGCAGCGAGATGCTGGGAATCAGGCCGAAGCGCGCAATCGCGCGGCGGAATGGGTCATCGCCTGGCCGAATGACCCCCGTGCCTCGGCGTTGTTGCGAGAACTCAGCGGTCCGCGTTAGAAGAATGTGATAGTCGGCCCTGGCAGGCTGGCAGGGGCCAATCCCAATTTGGCGTTAGGCGAACCCGGAATGGCTGACTTCGACGTGCTCATTCGATTCGATGTCTTGTCGCTCGCTGGGCGTCAAGAATTCGTAGGAAAGCAAATCGATTCGCGGGTCCTGTCCGTCGTCGGGCACGATCGACAAGCTGACCCAGGGTGACTCGCCACATCCCGCCGAGAGCACGGCCAGCGTCTCGCATCGGTCCTTGCGAAAGGATTCGGATTGAAGGTGCTCGGTCAGCAAGCGGGTGAAGCCACCAAAGGACTCGGCGAAACGATCGCGGGCGTTTGCGATCTCGCCCGGAATACCGCAGATCGCGAATCGAATACGATCGAAGGTATATTGCTTCTGTTGAATTTGTCCGGCCTCGTTGGCCTTGGCCGTTAGCTCATGCATGGCCACGACGAGGGCCCCGCGCAGCTCTTCGTCAAAGACACGCTCGATGAAGGATGCGAAGGCGGGCGAGATTTCGGAAACCATCCTCAGGTGATAATCGAGGCTCTGGCGAAAGGCAGTGAACTCGATTGACAAGGGCTGCTCGCTCGGGGGCTCGGCTGTTTCGCGCTTGCGTTCGCGATCGCTTTCGGCGGGCGTTCGAAGCAGGGAAAGTTGCCCTCGGCGCATGGAGCGCTCCGCCTGATCGTCATCGTGTGGAGGTTCCTGGTCCGGGTCCTCTACGCGGACCGCATTGCCGGGGTCTGCGCTGTCGAGATCCTGTTCGTGATCCAGACCGGTCGCGTGTTCGGGCGACGCCATTTCGGCGGCCTGTGATTCAAGGACGACGGGTTGCGCAACCGTTGGATGGGAAGCTGGGGCTTCGACCGACTCCGGTTCGTTCCAAGCCGGTGGGCTGCTGGTCGGGCTACTGAGAAAGACGGTGGCGCCGCCCGGCACATAGCCGGTCATTACGAACATCAGATCGATGTCGGAAAGCCGGACGTGATCGCCGCCCTTGAGTTGAATGCGTTGACCCGGTTCGAGGCGTTCGTCACCGAGGTGGGTGCCGTTTGTGCTTCTCTGGTCTTCGAGCCAATAGCGTCCGTCAGAGATCTCGATGATCGCGTGTTCGCTCGAGATCGTATCTTCGTCGAGGACGATGTCGTTATGTGGGTCACGCCCGATCCGGGTGATCGTTTCAGACAATTCGATCGCGGCGCCCGAGGTGCCGAGATGCCCAGCGATGTCGAGCAGCTGCGCCGGGGGCGCGGCGACGGAGGATTGCCCAGAGCGTTGGCGCCAGAGCAGCGCTCCGCCGGCGAGAAAGAGTGCGAGGGGCAAGAGCGCAAGCAGGCCGATCCGCGAAGGGCCGTCTGGTTCGGCGCTCGGCGCAGCCGAGACAGGCGGTGGTGTCGCTGGCGGGTTCGATCCGGTCTGGTCCAGGGTGACGGCATTCGACAGAGAGAGACGGTAGAAATCCTCTTCCGTGACGCGTGCGAGCACATCCGCGACGACCTCTGTCAGTTGAGAGGCTTCGAACGCGCGGTAGTAGCGGGCGTGTGTTCGACTGGCCAGCGCTTGCATGAGTTGGAAGTCGGCGGCCTCGGTGAACGCGACGCCGAAGATGCGGATTCCGGAGGCTTCGCTCTCATTCGCCAGGTCTTCACGTAGCCAACGCGAGGCCTCGAGGTTTTCTTCTGCGCTCCCGGTATCGATCTGGCCGTCGCTGAGGAGAATGATCGCGCGTCGCGCGTCGTCGCGACCGTTCTGGCTGAGTTCGTAGAGTGCCCGCTCGATGCCGGCAGGACTGTTGGTGCGCTGACCGGAATAGTCGAGTTCCACGAGCGCGGGGTCGAGCAGATCGTCGGCCCGATCCGGTTCGAGTCCGGTCAGGCCGCGAATGAGTCGCGCTTGGCCATCGAAGAGCACAATCGCGATCCGACCATCGATTGATTCGTCGCGAGCGAGTGCCGAGGCGAAATTCGCCACCGCCTCTCGGGTGAGAAAGAGTGGGTCGTTCTGCCGCATGCTACCGGAGTTGTCCAGTACGAAGACGACATCGACGGGTTCGGCAACGTCCCGGCCGGCCCCAGTCGCGGCGGGCTCTTGTGCAAAGGCATTGGACGATAAGAGGAGCAAGGCCAGAGCGATGCCTGGGAGAAAGGGCACGCTCGTCGCGCGTACAGGAATAGTCCGGCCATGGGTGGTGGCTCGGTCGGTCCGGAACGATTCATCGGGGCTGTCGCCTTGAAGCGGCGTTCGCACTTTCATTTTTTCGCTCCCGTGGTCGGCGATGTCAGCCCTGACTACTGACGACTTGACTGTCTGACTACTGTCTGGCTATGTGCTGTCTAAGTGCGGTCTATGTGCTGTCTAACGTGTCGATTGCGGCCAAAGGGTCACAGCCGTTCAGTATAGGGGTCCCATGGTTGAGTCAGGTTTCGAATCGGAAGAACACGGGGCGAACCGGCAACAGGCCGGCAAGGCGGACGAATACGTTCATAGGTAGGTGGCCGAGAGCACGGATTGGGGACGCATGGTGATCCTCTTTTTGTGACTTTTTCGAGCGCCGCAGCATTCTGCGAGCGCCCACAGGTATGGTATCGCCAGATCCCTGGCCTCTGGGATCGATTCGCTTGCGCTTGGAAGGGATTGGGGATTTGGAGTCACTTTTCACGGTAGAAAATGTCATCGCCCTGGCCACGCTGACGAGCCTTGAGATCGTGCTCGGAATCGACAACATCGTATTCATCGCGATCCTGACGCAGAAGTTGCCCGTCGAACGCCAGGCGATCGGGCGACGAATCGGTTTGATCGCGGCGATGGCCATGCGAGTGGTCCTCTTGCTCATGATCGGATGGGTCATGGGGCTGACGGCGACCCTCTTTCGAGTGTTTGATCATCCGATCGCGGGCCGAGACGTGATTCTATTGGGGGGTGGTCTCTTTCTCGTCGCCAAGGCGACTTGGGAGATCCATGACAAATTGGAGGGGACCGAAGAGCCGAGAGAGCGCGTCGCCAAGGCCACGCTCTTCGCGGTGATCCTGCAGATCATGCTGCTCGATATCGTCTTCTCCTTGGATTCGGTGATCACCGCGGTTGGGATGGCGAAGGAGATCTCGGTCATGATCGCCGCGGTCATGCTCTCGGTCGGCGTCATGCTCGTGTTTGCGGAATCGATCAGTCGCTTCATCGAAGGGCATCCGACGGTTCAGATGCTGGCGCTCTCGTTCTTGATCCTGATCGGTGTGATGTTGATCGCCGAGGGTCTGGGTCAGCATGTCGACAAACGCTACATCTACTTTGCGATGGCCTTCGCCATCGCAGTCGAGACCGTCAACATGGCGGCGCGCAGGCGTGAACCGTTGCACCTCAAGCACGGACGAATTCTTCGGGACGATTTCATGGTCGATGCGGTGGGGCGCGATCGCCGGCAGGACGGCGAGCGTGGGTCTGGAGACTGACCGGATGATGCGCTGGGGATTTTTCTGGCTGCTGTTCTGGACTTTTCCCTTCCCGCTCTTGGGTCTCGAAGGCCTGTTGGTGCCGGCCGCGCGCTTCTTCCAACTCGCAGCCTCGTTGACGGTGCTGGTCGCGTTGGAAGGGGCGGGGGGAATGGTTGGTCCGATGCTGGGTCTGCTTTGGGCCCATGCGCTGGTGTATTCGATGACCCTCTATGTGCTTTCCAGGGGCATCGAGCGAGGCTGCGCAGTGTTCCTTCCGACTCATGGCGATCGTCGGCTGCTCGTTGGACTGACGATTCTTCTTGTTGGTTGGGGGGTGCTCGGAGAGCCCTACGATTCATCATTTCATCACTCGGACGCACACGCTTCGCTCGTGGCGCTCTACCGATGAGCGACGAATGATCGGCCAATGAGTCTTCGGCGATCGATCGAAGCGCTTGTGAGCGTGACCGCGATGGCGGTCGGTGCTGCCGCGGGTCCGCCGTCGATCGGAGATTTTTCTCGCACCGAGCAGCGGCAGCCCTGCGCCGAGCATGAGGCGACGCGGCAGGTTTTCTTTGGCGACACGCATGTCCATACCGCCCTGTCCTTTGATGCCTGGGCGCAGGGGACGCGTGGTCGGCCCGACGCGGCCTATCGTTTCGCCAAAGGCGAGGCGATCGGGATTCAGCCCTTTGCGAGTGACGGCACGCCCTCGAAGCGGGTTCGTCTGCAAAGGCCGCTCGACTTCGCGGTGGTGACAGATCATTCGGAGTTGCTGGGTGAGACCCGGATCTGTTCCACGCCGGGCCTCGCGGGTTACGAATCCTGGGTTTGTCGACTGATTCGATTCTCTCCGCAGCTTGGCTATATCGCCGTCAACAGCCGCGTCTATCAGGCGATCGGTATGCCGCGCTATTCGATGTGCGGAGAGGGCGGCGCACATTGTCGCGAGATGGCCCGGGATCCTTGGCAGGAGATCATTGACGCTGCACAGGCCCACTACGATCGGTCGGCCCGGTGTGCCTTTACATCCTTTATTGGATACGAGTGGACGGGTATGCCCGACGGACAGAATATTCATCGTAACGTCATTTTTCGAAACGATCAGCATCAAGATCGGCCGACGAACTATATCGATACGCCCACCGCCGAAGGCTTGTGGCAAGCGCTCGAGAGCGAATGCCTGACGAGAGACGACGGATGTGAAGCGATCGCGATTCCGCATAACGCCAACGTGAGTAACGGCCTCATGTTCCAGACGCTTCGGGATGATGGCGAACCGATCCGTGCGGAGGACGCAAGGCGCCGCGCGCGGCTGGAAACATTGGTCGAGATCACGCAGCACAAGGGAAGCAGCGAGTGCGGCCTGACGGAAGAAGACGAACTCTGCGACTACGAAAAGCTTCCCTATGCGAGGCTGGGCGAAGAGTTGACCTCTCTTCTGCCGGGGACGCCGATTCCGCCGATGGTCTATACCCGGGACGTCCTGGCGCAAGGACTCGTGCTCGAACGGGAGATCGGAGCCAATCCCTTCGTGTTCGGTGTGATCGGCTCGACCGACACCCATCTGGCGGCACCGGGGTTGGTCTCGGAGCGGGACTTCGTGGGTCATGCGGCTGGAACGGTCACGCATCGGCTCGAAACGCCCGCCATGCCGGATTCGATCTGGTACAACCCGGGCGGGCTGGCGGTGCTCTGGGCGGAAGAAAATTCGCGGGATGCGCTCTTCGACGCCATGAAGCGCCGCGAAGCCTATGGAACGAGCGGGCCACGAATCAGTTTGCGTTTCTTTGGCGGATGGGAACTCTCTCGCTCGATGTGCGGCGAGCCACAGCGCGATCGGATCGGGTATGTCGACGGCGTTCCGATGGGCGCAATGTTAGGGGAGAGGCCCGAAGGCGTTTCGGCCCCGCGTTTCATGGTGGCTGCACTGCGAGATCCCGGGGTCGTCGGCGATCCCGGCGGGCTCCTGCAGAAGGCGCAGATCATCAAGTCGTGGGAAGAGGGCGGACGGGCGCACACGAAGGTCTATGACATGCCGGGCCGTGTTGCAGAACCGGCGACCGTCGATCTCGCGACCTGCGAACCGCAGGGGCCGGGGCGGGACGAAATCTGTGCGATCTGGTCGGACCCGGACTTCGACCCGGACCAACATGCGCTCTACTACGCACGCGTTGTCCAGAATCCGAGTTGCCGATGGAATGCCTTCGTCTGCCTGGAAGCGGTGGTCGATTGCGCGAATCCGGGGACGGTCGCGCCGGGGCTCGAGCTTTGTTGCGATCCGTCGGTTCCAAAGACTGTGCAGGAGCGCGCCTGGTCCTCTCCAATCTGGTACAGCTCGCCCAACTGAGCTTGCCGGGTCCGTTCCGGTTGTTTTGGCAGCAGAGCTGTCATAAGGTTTTCGGCGCTGAATACGCCCGGACAAAAAATGGACTACAAGGGAGAGCATCATGGCACGTGAAGCAGTCGTCGTTGGCAGCGTTCGAACCGGTCTGACCAAGGCCCATCGTGGATCCTTCAACATGACGGAGCCCGTCAATTTCACAGCCCACGTGCTGCGAGAAGTCGTGGCCCAGCAACCGAATCTCGATCCGGCAGAAATCGAAGACGTGATCATCGGCTGCGGCAATCCAGAGGGCTGCATGGGGCTCAACATGGCCCGCGTCGCTTCGATGGTGGCCGACATTCCCAAGACGGCCGCCGCGACGACGGTGAATCGATTTTGCTCGTCGGGTTCCCAGGCGATCATGATGGCCGCGAACGAAATCATGCTCGACGGCGCCGAAGTGGCGATCGGCGGTGGTGTCGAGACGATTACGATGATGCAGGACGGAACGGCCAATACGACGCGCCTCGTCAATGCGACGGCGGCCGAACGATTCCCGGGACTCTACTTTCCGATGGGCATGACGGCTGAAGTCGTGGCCGATCGATACAACATTTCGCGGGCAGATCAGGACGCCTACGCGCTGCAGAGCCAGCAGCGTTATGCGGCCGCATCCGAGGCCGGGTATGTCGCGGAAGAGATCGCGCCCATGAAGGTCACGCGGAAGGTGACGCCCAAAGATGCCGAGGCCTACGAGGAAGAATTCACGGTCGAGAAGGATGAATGCAACCGTCCGACGACGACCCTCGAGGCCCTGCAGAAGCTGAAGCCCGTCTTCAATGAAAAAGGCTCGGTCACGGCCGGCAATGCCTCACAGCTTTCCGACGGCGCCTCGGCCACGCTCTTGATGTCCTCGGATCGCGCCAAGGCCCTCGGAATTGAGCCGATGGGCATCTACCGCGGATCGGCCGTTGCGGGCTGTGGGCCGGATGAGATGGGGATCGGTCCCGTCTTTGCCGTGCCGAAGCTCTTGCAACGACACGGACTCACGATGGACGACATCGACATCGTCGAACTGAACGAGGCCTTCGCTTCTCAGCTGCTCTATTGCCAACGTGAGTTGGGAATTCCAGATGAGAAACTGAACCCGAGTGGCGGTTCGATTTCGATCGGCCATCCCTTCGGCATGACGGGATCGCGCATGACGGGCCTACTGCTCCGACAGCTGAAGCGCACGGGTGGCCGCTACGGAATCGTGACCATGTGCATCGGCGGTGGGCAGGGCTTCGCTTCGCTCTTCGAGGCCTGCTAGCGAAGTGGCGGAATGCCGGCCGGCGGCCGGGATTGTCCCAACCCCGGTTGATCTTCTAGGAAAATAGAGCAGCGGCTCCTTCGCCCTCCGTGTGTTAGGGAGGGGGGTGACTAAACCCATGAAGGAGCCACCACCATGACCAAGCATGCCAGGAATTCCAAACATCTCCATCGCCTGGATGTGACGGATGTCGGCGCCGTTCTTGAGCGCCCGCGCACTAGGCGCGCCCCGCGGTCTCTTCCTGAGCTTCCTTAGCCGAGTTGTCTTGGGACAACAGCACGCCCTGTTGCGAGTTCGTGGTACTCCTTTCGATTTCCTTAGTTCGATCCGCAGATTATCACGGCTTCACCCGAGAGCCTTCCCCGATTCCTCTGCAAGAATGCCAGAGGCAGTATTGGCTTGGGGGGCTTTCTCCGGATAGGCTGCTTTCTGCTTTCCCGTGGAGCCGAGAAGGCGGTTAAGAGGGGAGGATCGCACTGAAGCTCAATGTGAGGCCCCAGTCAGCCGATATTGACATGTATATACGGAAGTATATACTTATGCCCATGCCGCACAGAGCAAAAATTTTTCAGAACGGTGGCAGCCAAGCGGTTCGTTTGCCCAAGGATTGCCGGTTCGAGGATCAGGACGAAGTCCTGGTCTATCGAGACGGAGATCGCGTGATTCTCGTACCAGCAGACGAGTGGTCGGAGACCTTCCTGGCCTGCCTCGGCCAGTGGGACGAAGACATCGAGCGGCCGAAGCAGAAGCCTGTTTCTAAAACTCGAGATCCCTTCGCGTGAAATTCCTTCTCGACACGGACACTGTCAGCTACGCGCTTCGAGGAGAAGGCGACGTTGCCGAGAAGATCCAGACCCAGCGGCCCTCCGAACTCGGGATCAGTTCCATCACACTCGCCGAGCTTCGCTTCGGCGCAGAGCGGCGAAACTCTCGGCGATTGCGTCGACTAATCGATGGATTCGTCGGTGACGTCGACGTCGTTGCTTTTGACGAGGAAGCTGCTGGTCGATTCGGCAAGGTCGCTGCGACGTTGGCGTCGAAGGGGACGCCAATCGGCACACTCGACACGATGATCGCAGCACACGCTCTCCATCTCGGCCTCACCCTCGTCACCCACAATCAAAAACATTTTCGGCACGTTCGAGGCTTGAAGATCGCGGATTGGGTGTAGCTCAGATCGCCAACGTCTTTTGATCTTTAGCCGCTCTTCGCAGACCTCTACGAGGAGAGGGCACGGATGGCCTTCAAGGAAACATTTCTGCGATTGCGGAAGGACCGCGGCTGGACTCAGCAGGGGGTCGCCGATCAGGTCGGGATCTCCGTTGGCCAGGTCAAGAAGTAGGGGAAAGGGGACTCTGCCCCAACCTGCACGCACTCGGACGGATTGCGCGAGTCTTCGGCGTCAGCAGCGACGATTTCGTTTTCGAAAACGGGAAAGGGATTGCGGGGGTCAAGCTCGAGACCGAGCTACTCGAGCGATTCGAGAAGGTCGCTCAGCTTCCCAAGGAGGAGAAGGATGTCATCCTGCTTCTCATCGATTCGGTCGTCGCCAAGCACACTATTCGGGAAGTTATGGGGGCCTACCATCGTGATCAGCTCGATCTGATTCTCCTTGCCCTGACCAGCCAGGTCCGGCCTGGAAGCAAAGTCGGCGAAGCCGCCGTCACGAAAGGGAGGACACCGACGACGCCTGGGGGTGGGCGGCGGAGGGGCATAGGCGGCTAAGCGTCGCCCGCCATAATTTGCTTCCCATGTGTCTTATGCGGCGGTGGAGCGGTTCCGCCATCGGGCGATGAGGAGCGCGATCAAGGCTCCAATTCCGAATGCCGCCGAGGCTGTCGATAGGTAGTTCCTCGCGTAGTGAACCGCGATAGTGCTAGCCAACTCGATTCCCGCCAAGGGCAGTTCGATAAGAACGAAGACGATCGCAGCCGAAACTGTTCGCTTAAGGACAAACCATATGCTTGTCGCCGCCTGAGTCGCTGCCGCGACGGAAAAGAAGACGATGAGCCAATTCGAGTTCGTGTCACTGCTAGCTTCGACGGCATATAGAGCCGTTGAGATCGCTGATGCCAACCCCAACGCGGCTGCGACTAGGCATGCGCCAGCGATCAACCTCATTGGTCGAGCCCCCCGCGTTGCTGCACGACTCCGATCTCTGTATTGAGTAGCGATAGGTCGCGAGCTTCTCCTGGTGCGCGCAGTGGATCGTAGCTTCCAAGTCGCAGAACTCCGTCGTAGTTGATCGGCGGCATCGAGAGCCGTTCTCGCAGTAAATTCTGGGCCGAGGTATTCCTGAAAATCGCCAATCTATTCGCCGCCATGAGCCCGATCTTACCGGCGGCCCCGGCTGCTCCATTGGGAGCTTCGGAAAGGGGCCCGGCTGCGGCAGCCTCGACCGTCGTCTGGACAAGGGCCGGAATTTCCATGAGCAGCGGAATAAGTTCTGCCGCATTCGCGGCGTCTTCCGCAGACGGCGCCACTGAGCCGGGCGTGAAGATCGATACGTCAATTCCGCTCCCGGTCACCTCGCTGCTCTGGAAGCCCTGAATTCCAGCTTCGGATGGTTGCTGCGACCCCGACGCCGATGAAGTCGGACCGGTGATCTCTGCGACCGTATTCTCGGAAACGCTTGAGAACGCAAGCAGTTTTCCTCCGGCCTTAATCGTTCCTCCACTCGTGCCGATTGACTTAACTTCTTGGTCTGTTGCTTGAGTGGAAATCAGTTTCCCGCCGGGAAGTTTGCCCTGTGCGCCTGAGGAATTGCACTGGGGAGGCTCGCAGCCGTCTGACAAACTCACCAGCAAGCCAGTCGGGTCGGTGCCATTCACGGGATTGTTCTCTGTATAGGAGTATGGGTTCGCGGACTGCGGCGTAGCCGTAGACCGGATCAGCGGATCGATCGACAGGAACCGTCCGGCCCCCGGGTCATACCACCGTGCCTGCATGTAGAACATCCCCGAGTCCTCGTCTCGT
>CAZMFM010000092.1:0-3902 GCA_964565565.1 uncultured Spirochaetaceae bacterium
AGGTTGCCGAGCTTCATTCCCGCTTGCTCAGCGATTGCGCGAAGCACGAACGAGTCATAGCCGTCGTTGATCAGGATCGAGCGCGCAATCGCGATGATCTCCTCACGTCTTCGCTCGCCCTTCGAGATGTCCGCCGTGCCCTTTGGCTTCATGACGTTCGCCTTCCTGGCTCGCTTGACGTAGCCGAGAATCATTATAATATGTCAATGACCTAAAAACAAGAACGGATATATCGGAGGCGATCGATGACATTGAATCTTCAGCCATTAGTCGAAGAATTGGAGAGATACGAAGCGCTCGAGATCGGAGAGGCGAGGGCGCTGCCGATGGAGATGTACACATCGCCAGCGCTCTTTGAGCTGGAGATGGAGCGGGTTTTCCGCAAGGAATGGCTTTGCGTTGGTCGCCTCGAGCAGGTGCGCGAACGAGGCGACTATTTCAGCGTTGAAATTCTCGGTGAACCCCTCGTGATCGTGCGCGGTGCGGATGATCAAGTGCGCGCACTCAGCTCAGTGTGCCGCCATCGCTACTACTCGGCGGTAGAAGGTGCCGGAAACGCAAAATCCTTTCGCTGCCCGTACCATCGATGGGTCTATGGCCTCGACGGCGAACTGCGTGGCGCCCCGCATATGGAAAAGGTCGTTGGCTCCGATCGAGCAGCATGTCGACTGCCAAGCTTTCCGGTGGAGATATGGCAAGGCTTCATCTTTGTTTCGTTGAACGCGGAGGCGACGCCGATCGCGCCGAAGCTCGCCGGCGCGGAACCCTATTGGCGAAACTACGACATGGCGAATCAACGGGTGACGCCCTGGGTTGACGAGATCTGGCCGGGCAACTGGAAGCTCGCCATGGAAACCGCGCTCGAGGGCTATCACGTAACCGGCTTGCACCCGGGAACGATCGCAGAGTTCATGCCTTCGCGAACGTCGGAGTTTGAGTCGACGTCTTCGCAATGGACGCTCTTTCGACTTGGAACCGTCTATGAGGGGGAGTTCGAGCGCTACAAGCCCTACGCGGATCGGATGGAGGGCGAAGACCGGACCAGCGCGCCGCAATTCGGTTTCTTTCCGAATTGCGCCGTTTCCTGCGCCCCGTTCGCGAGCATTTGGCTGACCTTTCTACCGATCGATGTCGGACATACTCGCGTGATCGGGGGCAACCTGATGCCCACCGACCTCTTTGAAGAGGTCGGCCAATCGGAGGCTCTTCAGGCCGCGCTTTCGACCGGCATCAATGCAATCAATGCCCAGGACGCAAGCGCGATGGTGAATCTGCAGAGGAACGCGAGTTCAAGACATGCCGAACCCGGACTCCTGTCGCAGAAGGAAAAATGCTTGCTCTACTTCTATCGCTACCTGGGTGGGCGCCTTGGCACCCGGAACGTGACTCAAGCGGTTCAGTCGGCCACGGCGTAGGTCGAACGTACCACCAGGGTTCGAGCTTCCCGATAGCGTTTCACCTAATGGCGCCCAATGAATTGTTGACGGAGTGCGACGAAGCCAAATGTTTCGTCGCATGCTGGGCCCAGCACATCTCGTCTGTGGTGGACGAAACGTACTGGGCCCTGCCGCTCCTCGATCTGAAAGGTCAGTGGGCCATCGCTTCGCGACTCGAACGAGGCCAGGTCGCAAGGATGACCAGGCCGAAGGCGAGCAGCAGTGCCGTCGAAGGCTCGGGGACGACAAACGCGGCCAGACCGATCGAGACGTTCTTTCCCGCGAGTGTCGACACTTCGAAGATCGCACGCACCGCGGGGCCGTCGAGGTCGGCGATCGCATCTCGATACGCCTGACCGAGAAAGAGGATCGTCGAGAAATAGGACGTTGCGTCGGCGAGATTTTCGAATTGTGCCTCCTCTCCGAAAGTCGCGCCGGCCACCTCTACCCGGAATGTCATCAGGTCGAAGTCGTCGTCCGCGCTGCCAAGATTCGCAAACACCAGCGCCAGATCACGACCGTTGTCGGGGGTAGCAAGCGAAATGTCCAGCTCGATGAGTTGCGTGGTTTGCTCAAGGGGATCTCCCCTAACGTCCCAGCGGGCGAGCGCCTCGACCGTGGCCTTCGGATTGGCCGAAAGGAAATCGCCCAACACCGGCTGGCGATCGGAAAAAGCACCGACGTCGCGCGCGAGCGGCTTTCCCGTGATCGAGGCCAAGCCCTCCCAGAGTCCGAATGACGAGGACGTACTGTAGCCGGCGTTCGCTTCGAGCCGGGTCTGCCCGGCCATCGTTCGCGTGATCATGGCCCGTAGCTCGCCCGAGCCGGCCCGGGCCTCCGCGGTCGCCGTGCCGACGGCGGCGTCACTCTCTGCCAAGGCCCGCGCGGAACCTGGTAGCGCGGCGAGTATCGAGTCTCCGCCTCCGATCGCCAACGCACGGGCGTCGGCCTCACCCAGTCCCTTCGCATAGGCGGTTGAAAACGCATCTCCGCCTCCGCCCCCCAGCTCGGCGAGTCGGTTGCCGTACCCCCCGAGCGCCGTGGATTGCGCGACCACTCTCGATAAACCGCCGCCTTCGGCTGTGGCATTCGAGACCGCATTGCCACCACGACCGTTAAGGACGGCTTCGCCTCCGTCTTCTTCGCGTACGAATCCAGAACCCGCCGAAGCGCCGAAAGCGAAGTCATAGACGGAGACCTGGCTGTCGCCGCGCGCAAGACCCGTCGACCGACTGTTCGCATCGCCGCCATCTCCCGTTCTCCCGCCGTCGAATACCGACAAGCCAGAACCACGCCCGCCCACTGCTCCGTAGCGGAGCAATAGGCGGCCGGTCACCGGATCGAACTCGCCCCAGTTCTCGCCCGCGATGATGATTTCGTTTCCATCTCCGGATGTCGTCGCCGAGAAATCAAGCGTCGCGTCTGCACCGCGACTCCCCGATATTCCGTACGCGCCGGGTCCGCCGCCAAGCGCATTCCCAGTTAATCGGACGCTGCCGGCATCGTTCTCGCCGACAAGCGAGGTCACCGCTGACCCTCCTCGGCTCCCTGGGCTCTGATTCGCATTGGGCATATTGACAGGTCCGCCACCGGGACCTCCGCGCGAGGTCGCGGTCAACGAGAGAGAGGTGAAGGAGCCCGATTTCGAGAGACGGTTGACGACATCGCCTCCGTCTGGTGGCGCAGAGGACGTGATCGGCAGCGGGTCAAAGAGGCTTACTCGGAGTTGCGCCCCGGGAGTGCCGTTGGCGCGCTGCACCAGCGAGAGGTTCCCGGTCGTATCGCCATCCACGGCGTTGATCATCACCAGGTCGGCGGCATCCGGTGCGGAGAGTTGATTTCCTATGACAGTCTGTGATCCAAAGACGGAAGTTCCACGAAAATCGGCGACCACCGAAACGTCGCCACCGTTGGAGGTTCCCTGGATCTGACTGCGCTGGCCGGCGTCATCGAGGTTCTCCTGAACGATGCGAGCGCCGAACGCCTCCACGAAGATGTCCACGTCGGAGTTCGTCTCGACGGAGCCCCTGATATCACCCAGGATCACATCGGTGTCGCGAAGCCCGTCCGTCGCTCGACGAGAGCCTGCGACAGCGACCTTCATCACTAGATCGCCGCCACCCGCGTTCTCCGCGACCAGGCCGGTACGAGTCACCCCGGTGCCACCGAACCGCCCCAGGTCCGGCGGTATGGGCGTTTCGGGGCGGAAAAGAAATGTCTCGTCCGATGAAAGGACAATCTGCGTGAGCTCCAATAGACCCGTCGTCGATCCACTCACCGCATCTCGAACGTCGATATCCCGGCCCCCGGCAACCGTCGCAGTCACGCGAACATCGGCACCGTTTGTGGCGATCCCGGACGCGATCGCCCGCATTCGCCCGCTTCCGGGCTCCGGGAAACGCGTCGAGGCCACCGCGGTGGCCTCGACGGTCAGAGTCCGGAATCCCGTCTGATCGAGACCTCCGA
>CAZMFM010000092.1:4002-21074 GCA_964565565.1 uncultured Spirochaetaceae bacterium
ACCGCGGTGGCCTCGACGGTCAGAGTCCGGAATCCCGTCTGATCGAGACCTCCGATAACGCCCGACGCAATGGCCGTCGCATCAGCCGACCGTTCGAAAGATGAAAAATTCGGCGAACCAACATTGGAACCGCCGGGCCGCGCTTCGGCCGAGACGGCCATAGCACCGTTCGTCATCTGCCCGGCCGCCTCCGCGTACGCATCCCCACCGGCGTCGCCCCCGATACCACCCCTCGCCGATGCGTTCAGATAGGTAGGCCTGTTTCCGCCTGTATATTCTCCCGTGATCGTCGCGGTCGCATTCCCCGCACGAGAATCGGGGCCGCCGTTCCCGTTCCCGCCGACTGCGATGGCCGTGTCCTGGATCGACCCGAACTTTCCGTCTCCATCGATGGTCGCCGCCGACGCGACCGCGTTTCCCCCGGACCCCGATCCGAGACCCGGCGCACCGTCTACCCCGGGTGCAGAGCCGAGACCACCGACGCCCGGCTGCCCAGCGCTCCCGCCGGTCGCCGCGGCCCGGATGCCTAGCGACCCTCTCCCGGTCAGCGTCGCGATCGCAGTCGCATCGCCTCCGTCACCGCCTGCACCGCCCTGCCCACCATTCTCACCAGAGCCGACTGTCGCGGCGCCACCTACTCCTCCATCTCCGCCGCGGCCGCCTGTCGCGGCGGCCACATTGGACTCGAAGGGTACCGGCGGTGCCGTCGCCGAGGCCGTGACCGACTCACCGTCGAGACCACGGCCACCCATTTCGCCGGGTGTCCCCTCCATCCCGGGAGCGCCTGCTGCACCGTCTGCGCCCACTCGAAATACGGTCTCAGCATTCGAGACCGATGTGCCGCCGAGAAAGGCCGCTAAGCCAATAATGGCAAGAGCGGCCGTGTGAATCCGATGCGAGGGCGAGGGCGAAGTCGTAGTCGGCCGCGGCCGCGGCCCGCCGGGTAGATTGATCCGCTTAACACTGCGGAGTGGAAATTCTATGTGCATCGTAACTCCCATTTCTGGCTTCATGCCTTGAGGCTCATAGTGATATGGGAACCTGGCGAGCCCGACTTGTTGCACGTTATGGGGAAAAGATCAGAACAATTTTGTGGCTGAGGTGTTTCGGGGATCAGCGGGTCCATGCGACCAACAACGATCGATGCGGGATTCTGGATGTTGTTTGACACCGCATGAAAGAGAAATGTTGTTGTTCGAGACTGCCGCGAGACTGAAGCAGCCTCGGCCCCGGGCGACCTGGGGGCAGGGCATGCCGGAGTTAGTTGAACCCCTCGGACGATCGGGAAAATTCGATGAGGCTCGTCGTTTTCTCTCTCGTACCTAATGGATCGTCAATTGGGCTTTCGCTCGTTGTGGCGTAGAGCTTTCCCAATATGGTGATAGAGTCTTCTTGGGCGGGCTGAGTAGGCGAGCAGATCGTTTGTCTCTCCTATCGGAAATGGATCAGCCGGCGGTCGACATGCGAAAAACAGTGGTACTGGCTCTGGCTGCGCTCCTCGGGACGGCTTGCGCGAGCCCTCCGAAGACGGAGTTCTTTGCGACGCCCAAGGTCGTCTCGGCCTCGATGGCGCGAGTGTCGGTCCAACCGGGCTTGCTCGCCGAGCTCGATCCGGTGAATTCCGCAATTCGCGAATAACTTTCGGAGAATGCCGTTTCGGTCGCACCCACAGAGGAATCGCGCGCCCACCATGTTCTGGCCTTGGAAGCGTCCGGCCCGTTATTCGACGCCATCAGCGGGGAGCCGAGGGCGGATGCCTATCGTGCGTATCAGCATTCGTTCGTCGAGCATGCGAGCGAGGCGGGAACGACCTCGGTGCTTCAGGTCAGCGTCGTGCGGGTCTCGGCCGTCCTGAATCAGGGCGGGGCGTTCTGGTGTGGCCGTTCACAGACGATTCGAACCCCCGACCAGGCTGCGAATGCGCGAAGACTCGACATCCGTGGCACTGTCTCGGCGCTTTGCCTCCGAGTCGAGCTGAGTACTGTTGACGGCGAAAAACTCTACGCGGGGGAGGGCGGTGTTCACGTTTTGTCCGAATTCGATCCCCGTACGCTGATCTCGACGATGCACATGGTTTCAACTTCGAGATCCGAGGCGCTGTCGGACCCTGAGGATATCGATCGAGCCGTGAAGCTGGCGCTCAAGCCGTTGGTTTCGCTCCAATGAGTGGCCATTGAGTACGGGGCGCTGAGGCGTCGAGCTTCATGTAAGGCGGGGCGACGTACACAGGTTCGCCTTTCGCCTCGGGCCCGGCGATCGGTGCTGGAAGAAACCCGAATCGTCTGAGAGTGGACTACCGAGGTGAGGATCAGATCCTGGGTGGAAAAGCGGGGCAGGTGCCGTTGAGCGAAACGAGATGGACTGAGGCGGAAACCGGATCAGAGAACAGACACCAACCCGTATCGGGTAATTCCTCGCGCCAGATCGAGTGTCGTAATGATGCCGATTAGGTCTCCGGTGCCAGGCTCGGTCACGGGCAATCGGTGAATCTGATCGCGAACCATGCGGTCGGCGATGTCCTCGATCGGGTCTTCTGGATGAGCGACGAGTGGATCGGCCGTCATGATGTCCCGGACCCTCTGGTCGACCATCATGTCACCGATTCGTCCGACGTCCTTCGCGAGATAGGAGAGTGCCGAGAGGGGCACCGGGAAGGGGCTCGAATAGTAGGGTGCCACTTGCCGGGATTCGTGTTGCCCTTCCCAAAGCACGCGAACGATATCCGCTTGCGAAGCCACGCCAATCAGACGTCTTGATTCGACGACTGGTGCGCCGCTCACTCTACGTTTCATGAGTACGGTATCCATTTCGCCGAGCGTCATTTCCGGGCTGAGGGTAACGAGTTGGGTCGTCATCAAGTCTGATGCGGTGATGCTCATGACTGATGTTCCCTTCCATCTATCGATTGGCATTGGCATTGGCATTGGCGATCGGCGTCGGCCAATCAAGGATACGACCGACTCGTTGGCTTTCGTCCCAAGGGTCTGCACTTCGCGTGCCATGGCTGCCCGCGGCAAGGTCACTGAGCGCGAGAACCAAGAGGCAGGTGACCCCATGAGCGAGACAACTTGTCGTCGATGTTGCGAGAACGGACCGGAAAACGAGCGACCCCGGCCTGACCAACCTTGGTATTCTCTGTGCGTGTCGCACAACGAAGTCGTAGCGGATCCCGTCGAGGCAACGCCGGTACGCCCGCGTCCCGCGGCAACGGTCATGCTCGTTCGCGACTCGAATGTGGGCGTCGAAGTCTTCTTGATGGAGCGAAGCGGCTTCGGCATGTTTGGCGGCCTCCACGTCTTCCCGGGCGGAAAAGTCGACGCGGCCGATCAGGCGGCATGTTGGCGCGAACTCACGAGCGGCCCCGACGAGGAGCGAGCAAGCGCGATTCTTCGTCTCGATCACGGGGGGCTCGGGTATTGGGTGGCCTGTATTCGGGAATGCTTCGAAGAGGCCGGAGTCCTACTGGCGACGGATCATTCCGGACGCTCGCTTCGATTCGCTGCGGCGGAAGTGAGGACTCGCTTCGGTGTCTGGCGCGATCGAATCAATGCCCAGGAGTCCGGTGTGCTAGAGGCAATGTGTATAGAAGAAGGATTGCACCTCGCCAGCGATCAGCTCGCCTACGTCTCGCATTGGATTACGCCCGTCGACCAGCCGTCTCGCTTCGATACACGTTTCTTTGTCGCGCGAGCGCCATACGACCAAAATGCCCTCCACGACGGACACGAAACCATCCACAGTGAATGGATCCGGCCGCAGGTCGCACTCGACCGATTCGCGGCCGGTAAGCTGAACTTAATCTCGCCCACCCAGAAGAACCTCGAGGCGATTTCCGGATTCGATTCGACACAAGCGCTGCTCGACGCCAAGCGCAGGGTTGATCCGTCGACGATTCCCACGATCGTTCCGCGAATCAGGAAGCGGGAAGGGGGCGACTTCGAGGAAGAACTCGAGATCGTGGGCGAAGCCGGAAAGGTCGCGAAGCCGCAGGCCGGGTGACACGTCAGTCCACAGGCCCGTCCGTCCGCGCTATTGCCGGACGCAGTAGAGCCTCGGCGTGATGCACAGTCCAGACCCGGTAGCTGTCGGGTCGTCCTGCCGCAGTCGCCGGTGTATTGCATAGAGCGTCCGCGCCTGCGAGCCCGTCCACTTGTGAACCCGGTATAGAGGGTGCTTGGATAGAACGCGGAATCTAGGGCCGTCGCCCCCCAACCAGTTGATGACATGCGAAGAGCGCGAAGAGCCCTGATGCGGCGATCGCAATGGCGCTCGGTTCCGGAATTTCGAGTGTGATCCAGGTCCGGCCGGACGAGGTGGCGTAGAAGGCGTCACGCGCGGTCAAGGAGCCGGTCACGAGGGCCACGACACCATTGCCCGCTGCGTCACGGGCGTCCGTTCCCTTTCGAATGAACATTTCTGAAAGCGTGCCGCTTGCAGTATGCGATACCGAAATCGTTAGGCGTCCAGTCGTCATCGGAAATCCCACAGTCTGATTGCCCTCGCCGGTAAAGGGGATGCCGGCGCCGATTGCTGTCACTGCTAGGCCCTGACCGAGGATCGTACCGTTGAAGCCGATCGTTCCGGTAAAGGCGCCCGTATTCGTCTGATAGTCAGGGCGGATTGCCACGCCGTTGAAGGCGCCACCCGTGATACCTACTGTGGTATTCGCGCCGACGGGGTCGACGACCGATACCCAGAATTGACAATTCGCCCCCGTATTGAAGGGAACGAAGATTCCCTGTGCAGTCGTACCCTCGAGCGCGGTAGCGGTGACCTTGCAAGGCAGATCAGCCGGCGGACTAAGGGGCGGCACGCCATTGGCACCGTTCAGGTAGATCCTGGTTGTGCCTGTGGTTCGGCCAATGGCCTGTCCGCCGAATTGATTGCCGGTCGCAGTGAAGCGCGCGACGCCATGGATGGGGGGCGATCCGTTGAGACCCGCATGATCCGTCGGGATGACCGTAGGCGGGACGCCATGGCCGTAGTTGTTGGTTGGAGACCCAGACGCCGTCGCGTTGGCGTAGTAGGTGACCGTTGGTGCGCCAATTCGGCCACCGGCGAAGAGAACATTCGCGTTCAGCGTCGGAATGGCTGCGGTCTGATTCCTTTCCGTGAACGCTTGAGCACCCGACGCCGTCGTGCCCGGGTGGGGGAAGTCCCGGACGCCGCGTGTCTGAACCGCGAATACGCTCAAGTTGAACTTGGCAACGCCGAGCGATCCCTGACCACGAAACTGGAAGACGGCGGGCGGAATCGTCAACTGGCGCGGGCCGATACCCGGGCTCAGGGTCTGCATGATCGTGGCCGAAGGCGTCGGCTTGATCTGCCCCGTTTGCCCCAGCCCTGAACCGACGAAGGGGAGCGCGAAGCCGAAGGGTGTGGCTGGGGCTGTTTGGATCGTGATCGCTGTGAACGGCAGCGGGGTATACTGAGGTCCAGCAGCGGTCTGTGCGCGGGCTAAAGAGATCGGCAGCGGCAGTCCTCCACCGATCTGATTGCGGATCTGGCCACCCAAGCCGCAAACCGTGCCGGCACAGGGGCTCCCCGCCTGCGCCGCCTGCGCCGCCGCGGTTGTCGGGGTTGTCGGGGTTGTCGGGGTTGTCGAGGTTGCCGCGAATAACAGTGACACCAGGAGTGGAGCCAGCCCAATCGCCAATCGCCAATCGCCAATCGATTTCGAGTCGCCATGTGTCGGAGTCCAATTTGTCGAATCGGCCGTTCTGTCTATTCAGTTGGCCATTCTAACACGAGAACCAGGATGCCAAATGCAAAATCGATTGGGGGGGTGGTCAGGACGAGAGGAGGCTTCATGCTCGGAGCGGGTCTCCCTGAAAATGGCTTGGATTGCGCCACGAGGCAGTCGGCGAGACATGCGACGCGCGAAGTCCAGACTACAATCTGTTCGTATGTTAAGCGGGCGTCACCCTGATCTGGCTACTCTATTTGCACTGACCCTTCGCGAAATAGAACGAAAGGACTGATGATGTATCGACTGTTTACCTGGGAGCTCAGCTACTTCTCCGGCAAGGTGCGCGCGTACCTTCGCTACAAAGAACGGATGGGAGATCTGGTAGACGGTTTCGAAGACGTGCTGGCCACGCAGGAACTGATCGCCGGTTGGCTGACGCCGGCTACCGGCTCGGGGGCGGTTCCGCAGATGCAGACCGGCGATGGCGCCTGGGTGCAGGACTCGAGCGATATCATCGACTTCATTGAGGCACGTCACGACGAGGTGCCCGTCGCCCCGAACGCTACGGACGCGCCGCGCCAGGCGTTGGCATCCTATCTCATCGAACTCCTCGCCGACGAGTGGATGGTGGTACCCGCATTCTGGGAACGCTGGTACTACTGCCTACCTGAAGCCGAGCCCAACCACCTCGACTACAACACGATGCAGTGGGGCTCCGCGTTCGCGGCGGGCGCCTCCGGCACGGAACGGCTTGCCGCGGGCCGGTTCGTGATCGAGAACCTGTTCGCGCTCTCTGAAGCACGAACCAATCCCAAAGGAACCTACGCAGGACTCGTCCACCTGGGCTGCACCGAGGCAACCGAGCAGGCCTGGTGGGCTTCGATGGAGAATATTCTCGGACTGCTCGACGTGCACTTCGGAGCCCACGACTTCGTGTTGGGCGGACTGCCTTCTCTGGGAGACTTCGGTCTGCTTGGACCCTTGTACGCGCATCTTTACCGTGACGCGACGTCGGGATTCATGCTGCGAACCCAGCATCCGATCGTTTCGGAGTGGGTCGAGCGCACGAACGGCCACAACGTCAGCGCGCGAACCTACGACCAACGGCTCTACTCGCTCGGTGAGAATGGCGAACTCGTCGGCCGGCCCGCGACCAGTGACGGCGGGCAATGGCTTACGGAGGATCGTGTGCCGTCGAGCCTCGATGCACTCGTCGCGGTCTTCTTCGACGAGATGTGGCCCATGCTTACGAGCACCATGGAGAAGACGGCGGCCTTTATCGAGAGTGATGCCCACGAGCCAGGCGGCGGGTTGCCGGGCAAGACATTCACGGCGGATCTGCCCTGGTACGCACATCAGACGGGCGAGGGTGCGCTGACCCACGACTTCGAGATCGGTGGCATCCAATCGCGTCGCATGGTCGTTCCCTACCATGTCTGGATGTTGCAGCGTCTCGCGGTGATCGTGGAAGAGGCAACGGCTAGCGAGGCTGGCCGCGCGAGCGTGACGACCTGGCTCGAGCAGTTCTCGAATGGCGGACAGCTGCTCGAGCTGAGTGATCGACTAGCAGGCTGTCGAGTTCGCAAGGACGGCGCGCTTCTGTACTCGATTCGGTGATTGCTTGGACGCGAGCTTCGGCTGGACCCGTTGGTCTTCGAGATCGATTCGACGAGAAGTAGCATCGAGCGACGTTCAAGGCCCTTCCCAAATACAATACGAAGCGCGCTTCCAGCAACTTCGCGAGTCATCACGGAGCGACTCGGATCATTCGCGATGCCGGCGAACTTCACCTACTTCACTCGGCCAGTATCGTGGATCAGCGTCTACGTCTGCGCTGCAATGAACGCTTGAAGTTTTTTGCGGGCGATCGCAGCATCAGGTAGGAATCCGAAAATTTGGTGACAGTGGGGAGTGCCATCGAAAACAAGCAGTTCCACGGGAGTATCCGTCTTGAATTTCTCATGGAATCGCACACTGTCATCGCGCAATAGTTCGTCCGCACCGACCTGCAGATGGATCGGTGGAAGCCCTCGGCAATCGCCATAGAGTGGCGACACCATGCCATCCAATAAATTCCCCTTCGGTTCGTAGAACTGTGCAAGCCTTGTCAAAAGATTCTTGTTCGCCATGGCGTCCTTGTTGGCGTTTTCTATCATCGATGGACTGCTCAGGGTCAAGTCCAAACACGGAGAGAGCGCAAAGGCACAGGCCGGCTGCGGAAGGCCGGCTTGTCTGATTCGCAGCAGGGTGGCGATCGCCAGATTGCCACCGGCGGAATCCCCCCCTACTACGATCCGATGTGGATCGAGGCTCTGGTCTTCGACCAGCCAGCGATAGGCATCCAGGCAAATGTCGAGCGCCGTTGGATAGGGAAACTCCGGAGCCAGGGGGTAATCGACCAGGAGCACCGATGCGTCATTCAGTGTCGCCAGGCGATCGGCCCAGTAGCGAAACGTCGCCGGCAGATCAGCACAGAATCCGCTGCCGTGGAAATAGAGTATGTGCCGTTTCGACGTACGCCAATCCCCGATCCAAACCTCAAGGGCTACAGCGATCGCATCGGAAATCGCCCTGCGTTCCAGAAGGCCATCACGATGCAATGACACGGGCTTCGCAGTGAGGCCGACGCGACACAAGAACGACTTTCGAAAAGGGAACAGATACCTGTGACGAGCGACATCCCCTGTATTCAACTCTATTGGTCCTTTCGCAGCCCTTACTCCTATTTGGCGACGGGCCGGCTGGTCGAATTGCAAGACCGCTATGCGGTCGAGATTCAAGTGCGGCCGGTGCTCCCGCTCGCCGTCCGCACGCCCGAGTTCTTCCAGCAGGTCAACCCGCTCTTTCCGCCCTATCTGGTTCGCGACGTCCTCCGGCTCGGCGAGTTCCAGGGCATCCCGATTCGCTGGCCGCGCCCGGATCCCGTCGTCATGGGAACGGATGGGAGCTACCCAGTGGAGCAGCCCTTTATACACAGGTTGACCCAGCTCGGCGTGGCTGCTGCGGAACAAGGCTGTGGGTTGCCTTTCCTAGACGAAGTTTCGAAGCTCCTTTGGAACGGGAGTGTCCAAGGTTGGAATGAGGGGGCGCATCTCGCCGGCGCGACGAATCGTGCTGGCCTCGAACTCAAGGCGCTCGACAAGCAGATCGAGGCGGACCCGCAGCACTTCAGCGACGCGATCGAGCACAACCAAGACGCACTCGAGGCGGCAGGCCATTGGGGCGTACCCACGATGGTCTTCGAGGGCGAGCCATTTTTTGGTCAAGATCGGCTCGAACTCTTGCTGTGGCGACTGAAGAGTTCAGGTGTGGGGGAACGTGCGGGACCGAGCGCGATCTGATCACAGGAGAGAGATGATAGGCCTCGAAGCCTTGCCCGAGGGCACCTGACAAGCAGCGCGGTCCATGCGCACCGGTTGTGACATGGACCGCTCCTGACTCGGGTCGATCCGGGCTTGGAGCGTTGGGGTTTAGCCTGTGTAAGCCGCGGGATGGCTAACTCAGACGTCCGGCGCTACACGAGAGAGCGGGCATTTTAGCTCTCTCGCCTAACGAAAGTCCCAGATCGATGAATTGGGCCCGGGGATATCCGTCCAGATGACCGTGTTGTGATTCATCGGGTATGTACGCGGAAAGACCCCGGTTCCGGAACTCGTGCCATCGCGCATCGCCTTCAAGGCGGCCGCGAGGTCTGACAGGTTCTGTCGGTCGCTGGTTGGGACACCCGCATGGTCTGCTGCGCCATGTGCGGCATAGAGCGTCGCAGTCTTGGGCAGCCACCCGAGTATCGCTTGCGTCGTATCCAAGTAGGACTGAAGGCTGCTGTTGGGTAGGAAAGCGTAGATCTCGCCGTCTCCCGCGTAGTCTCCCATATAGAGTGAATCGGACCTCTTGTCCCAGACCGAAACTGAATCGGGCGTATGACCGGGTGTCTCGATCAGTTCGAGTTTCCGGTCCCCTAGATCGAGCGTCGTTCCCGGCTTCCACCAATCGTTGACCGGCCACGACTGCATTGCGAAGCCTTCGATGGCGCCGAGGAATTGGTCGTGCGTCGGAATGAACCGTCCATCGTGGATCTGAGCGCGCACGGCCGGGGTGTCCTGCATCAAGATGCGCGGGAAGCCGTCGAGATTACCGGTGTGATCGAAGTGGAGATGGCTCGCGAGGACGGTCACCGGTTTGTCCGTGAGCTGCGAAACGATCGGCTTGGGATCACGGATCGGAGACCCCGTGCCGATCAGAAGGGCACGTTCCCCTCCGATCAGCAAATACATGTAGACGTCCCTGAAATATCTCGCCTCCGAGATCGCGAACGTGCGCTCATCAATCTGCTCGACCGTGTAGTAGTCGTCGATCCATCGTTCGTTTTCGCCTAACACAACTTCATCTCGATCCGTGAGCTCAGGAGCGCCCAGGAGACCGGCGATTTGAAGCGCAGCAGGGATTCTGAACCAGAAAAGTACGGCCATGAGCAGAGCGACGAAGATGGACGTCAACCCGGCCCGGTAGAGAGCGCTTCTCATCAGGGTATTTGATCCCGTGGTTGGTTGAAGGTCTTGAAGGGGACATTGAGGCATACGATACCCAGGATGCTCGATATCCAGAATGGAGTACACCAGACACGCCGGTCGTCGCTATTGGATCCACGAATCACGGTTTGACCGAACAGCGGGCGGGGGTCTATCCGAAGCGCTCGCCGGTATCCGCAGGGCCGGGCAGGGTCGCCGTCTCCAGCATGATGCCGGCGACTTGCCGCCCCCCGTCCGATCTCACGGCTCGTCGTTTGATAATTCGAGGCTAGAGTGGGGAAGTTCACAGTTTGAGTCTGTTCTGTCGAATAGAGTGACGGTCGATCCACGTTGGATTGCTGTCGCTCGCATCTCGTTGACCCAGGGGGCATTCGTGCCAGTTCGGATGAAAATCGTCGCTTTGACCTGCGCTTTGGCAATCGAGGTCTGGGGCGTGTCGGCACATGCGGCTGTCTCGTCCTACCCCGTGGCCGCCGTCGACGAAGTTGGTCTGACGGGAGCGCCGAGTGTCGGGATCGGTGTGGCGGATTATTCGTTCGTCAATGATCTTGGGCTTGGCTTTGGTGGTACGAATACGGACGTCTTCGACGTCGGTGAATCCACGGTCCTGAACTTTGCATTCCCGCTCCGAAACGTCGCGACGCAACCCGATCTCATCGTCTACGCCTTTGTCGGCGGACTGGGCGCGACCGACGACGCGACCGTTCAGGTCGAAGCGAGTTCCGATGGAACAAATTTTGTCGTCGTTGGAACCTTCGACACGAGCGAAGCGCGCAATCGACCCCAGGATGTATGGGAGAATGATTTCGAGGCGGTCAAACAATTCTTCATCGAGTTTGGAGCCGCCGACGGTGTCACCCATATCCGGCTGACGAACCTGGCGGGCACCAGCGAAGGCTTTCGCCTCGACGCGATCGAAGGGCTTCATCCCGACGTGAGTGGCACACACGCCTTTGAAGTTCGACTTCAACGAAGTCGAGTAGACGAATGGCAGCAGTTCAAGTTTCGAATCAAGAATATCGCCGATCCGGGTGGGGCGTCGATTCGAGAGATCCGAATCATCAACTCACCCAACCCGACGGCCAGGCTCGAGCAAACCGAATTGAGCCTCGATGGCGTCGACGGCAGCTTCATCTGCGTCGAGAATTGTATTTCCGTCTGCTCGGCGAATTGCGGTACGACCGGGCTCATCATTCCGTTCTCGCGTCACGTCTGGTCGGTCGACGGCATGGTCGAAGCGGCGCCGGGCATTGGTCTCGCGCCCGGTCGCGAAGCGTCCCATTCTCCGGCGTTCGGTATCGATACAGACAGCATCGATCCCTTTCTGTCCGGATATTCCTTCGAGATCACATTCACGGACGGTGTCGTTCAGACTTTCGACTACGATGCGGATGTCGAAAAAGAGTTGGGTAGTCTCTACGAGAAGTATCTCTACTTCTCGACGACGCCCGTTCTCTCCTGGAACCGTCCGGTCGATTTCTATGAGTTCGTTAGCACCGTGCCGACGCCGTCTGCGGTTCCTTTCCTGTCGAAAGGGGCTGTCTGGCTATTGCTCTTCCTTGCGATCGCCACCGGAATCTGGATGATGCGCAAGATTCCGGGGCGTTCCGCTTAACACCACCAGCCGGCGAACCCGCCGACCCCTCCGCGTTGGCGAAGGCCGCCGAAGTTCGAGCGCGGACTCGAATCGCTTCGCAATCCCGAGTAGCGCTGGCAACCTGATTACATTGGGTGTACACGCACCGGAAGCCGTTCGAACCCCTTGACGAAGCAAGATCGAACGCGCTCCGGCGTCCCAACGACCTCGATTAGTCGAAACCGCTTCATCGCCTCTTCCCAGAGGATCCGGAGCTGCATTTCGGCGAGTCGGCTGCCGACACAGAAGTGGACGCCCCATCCGAAGGACAGATGATTTCGCGCGCCATCGCGATCGATCAGGAACTCGTTGGCTCGGTCGATCACGCTTTCGTCCCGGTTGCCGGACACGTACCACATGATGACCTTGTCGCCTTTCTTGATCTCTTTGCCGGCGAGTTCGGTGTCCCGGGTCGCCGTCCGTCGCATATGAGCGAGCGGCGTTTGCCAGCGGATCATCTCGCTCACCATGTTGGGGATCAAACTCGGATTGTCTCGAAGCTTCTGGTACTCCGCGGGGTTCTCGTTCAAGGCCACGACACCGCCCGAGATCGAATTTCTAGTCGTATCGTTGCCGCCGACGATCAGCAGAATGATCTCCCCCAGGTAATCCATGGGCGAGAGGCCGCGGGTCGCTGCGCCATTGGCCAGGGCGGTAACGAGATCCAGGGGTTCGTTCTGCGTCTTGCCCTCTCGCTTCTTGAACATCCTGGTGAACACATCGAGGCACTCCATGAGTCCAGCGCGGCGTTCCGCTTCGGTCAAACCCTCGCGCCCCATCTGGAAGGCGGGTCTGGACGTTGCGATGTCCGACCAATACGTCAGTTTGTGTCGCTCCTCGTAAGGGAAGCCAAACAGGGTGGCGAGCATTCCCGTCGTAAGTTCGATCGAGACCCGATCGACCCAGTCGAAGGTTTCGCCGATCGGTAGACCATCGAGGATCTCGATTACTTTTTCACGAATCAGTGGTTCGAGTAGCTTCAAGTTTCTTGGCGCAGCGACGGGTTGAGCGACCTTGCGCCGCGCGATGTGAGGTGCGCCGTCCATCGCGATGAACCCGCCTCCGATTGGAAAGTCCGGGTCGACGTCGACGATCGTGATGGCTCGATCGGAGGAGAAGGTCTCGTCATCCTTGGAGACCGTGACGATGTCCTCGAAGCGAGTGACCGACCAATACGGGCCGAAGTCGCTTTGCGCGCAGTAGTGAACGGGTTCTTCCTTGCGCAGACGTTCGAAGTATCCCCAGATTTGATCGGTCTCGAATAGCTCCGGATTGGAAACGTTGATCTCGTCGAGCGGGATGGCGTAGGGGTCCGCGGCGGACGGATCCTTGCTGGCTGTCTCGTTCACTGTGATCGACTGACTCATCTGTGGGATCTCCTGCGCTGAGGATGCATGGATGGGTGAGGCCTCAGGGGCTGTTGCGTGATCGTTTGTGTCTAGGGCGTGGACGATGTTTTAGTCATCGTAGTCTACGGCGTAGACGTGTCAAATTCCCTCGGCTAGCCTCGCTTCATGGCCGTACGAACAGTAAGAAAGCAAGCAAGACTCGTCCGCGGGCGGCTCGACTGCGACCAGATCGTCACGGCAGCGCTCGCCGAGGCCGACGACTTCGGCGATTTCTCGATGCGCGCCCTGGGTAAACGGTTGCAGGTCGACCCGATGGCGATCTACCGGCATTTTCGTGACAAGGATGAGCTCCTTGACGCGATGGCCGATCGAGCTTTGGCAGGCATGCGCGTGCCGTCTGCCGACGCGGGCACACCCGTGTCGCGACTGCGCGAAATGAGCCTCGATTTCAGGGCTGCCCTGAAGGCCCATCCAGTCATTGCGCTGCGCGCCATTACGGCCCGTCCGTCTCTCGGTCCGCACTCTCTCGAGCTCACCGAAGCGACACTCGTGCTCCTGATTGATATGGGGCTCGCGCCTAACGTCGCACCCCATGCCTATTTGGCCTTGGTCCGGTTCATCGGTGGATTCGTGGCCGCCGAACAACGCGTGCACGCCGAAGGATTCAGTGAGACGGATTGGACGAAGGAGGTTCGTTCTGCCTATGCATCCGTATCGCCCGAGCGGCTTCCGAACGTGGCTCGAATGGCTTCCGAGTTCACCAATCTGGGCCTCGACGAACAATATGAGTTCGGCCTCGACCTGCTGCTCGAGGCAATTGCCAGCCGGAGCCGACCGAAATAGTGCGACAGCGCTCCGCCGCTTAGCTCGCGGAGCGGCGCAAGGCGAGTACGGCGACGACGGTCATCATGCTGATGATCTGCATCCCGAGAAGGCCGGGCTCGGGCACGGCGACGACCGAAGCGTTGCAGTTATTCGATTCGTCTCCCTCGGCTACGCGTCCCAACGCATCGGCGCAGGCGATCCAATAGTAGTCGCCCGGCGCGTCGGCCAACTCGGCCGGAACCAGGGCTTCGAGATCGGTACAGGATTCCGACATGTTGCCATCGATCGGTGTGACGAAACAGTCTCCGACAGGAACGTCGAGGGTGTCGAGGGTTTGGTCCTCTGAAAGGTGGAAACGTACCTGTGAGGCGATGGCCGACAACACGCCATCGTTCAACACGGTGGCGTCGAGGGCCAGTGCGACACCGGGAGTCGCCTGTGAGGGCAGCATCGCCGTCAACTGCAGGTCTGGCAGTTGGTCGGGGTCACATAGGTCGCCGAGTCCGTCATTGTCCGTGTCCAATTGCGACATATTCGGTACCGCGGGACAGTTGTCCGTGGCATCGTCGATGGCATCCTCGTCGGAATCGAGTGTGACCGTCATGGAGACAGAGTCGAATAACACGTTGTTGATCCAATCGGCGAGCAGGCTCGTTGCCGTTAGATCGGGGATCAGCGTTCCGCGCGCCATGCGGTTGTTCTCGTTCAGGGATTCGACTCGCACGGATAGAATGCTGTTGGTGTGGTCGCCGGGTTCGATCAATGTCGCTGAGGGCAAGCCCAGGTTGCCTCGGATTGGAGATTGGAGCACGACGTTCATGTCTTCGATCAAGACGT
This sequence comes from uncultured Spirochaetaceae bacterium, assembly GCA_964565565.1. Classification (GTDB taxonomy): domain Bacteria; phylum Myxococcota_A; class UBA9160; order UBA9160; family UBA4427; genus UBA4427. The sequence goes on from CAZMFM010000092.1 coordinate 18,868, forward strand.
CCGTGCGCAGGTTCATGTCCGTTTGACCCGTCCCGGGCTGATGGCAGGTGGAGCAGTTTGAGGCCAGGTAGGAGCGCGCGCGTTTTGCGATCGAGGCGGAGGTATCTTCGAGGGCCGCATAGCGGTCGAACGCTGCCGCCTCTCCTATGTCCGAGTCGAAAAGGCCGATGCAATTCCATGCATGGAGCTGATTGTCTACGATGAACTCGTAGGCGAAGTCTCCGTTGAGTTGCTCCGTGCGAACGCCGAAGGCCCGGCCACCCGCGGCTGAGTGACATCTCAAACAATCAGATGGTGACGGATAGAGCCAGGTCTGCGTCCCTCCGCCAACGAGCGGAATGTCTTCTCGCAAGCCGGCAAGAAGTAGTGTTGCATCGGTTCCGGAGGTGTTCCAGCGATAGGTCAAACCGATCCATTGGTCGGTTTGCCGCAGCATGATGCGCGTTTCAAGCCGTCGTGCAGGGAAGCCCGGTTGCGTGATCTCGAAATGTTTGACCAGGGCCGTGCCGATTGGAAAGTCCCATGGCGAGTTGGCCTTGAAGGAAATCTTCTCAGTACCGGGCAGCGCGATCCAGCGCTTCTTGGCTGCGTCATCGCTCCAGAGTGGCGTCGTCACGTCGTACTCGAGCATTCCGGGGGCGGGCTCGAGTGCAGCGACGTTCGAGAAGAAGCCGGTTTCCGAGAGCAGCGTCGGGAAGGGGACGCCTGGCACCGGACTCGACCCGACGAATCGGCCCACGATGGGGCTCGCGAAATAGTCCCAGGTATAGAGTTCGCCGGCTTCGTCCTCACCGAAGGTCGCAATGCTTCCGACGGACGTCAGGCGTTCTTCGAAGATGCCCAGTCCAGTTTGTGGGTCGCGGGTCGAGCGATCCCAGCTGAAGACCGAGCCGCTCAGATCCGCAAAGACATAGTGGCCATTCAAGGAGCCGAGTGGGCCGCGATAGACGTAGCCTCCGATCACCGCGATGCGTCCCCCTACGCGCGCATATTCGAGATCGGGGCGCTTCTGGCTGACTTCACAACCGGTCGGTGTGAGCGGTAAAGTCCCTTCGCAATCGGGCCATCCGAAATTGAGGCCACCCCCGGTCCCCGTCGGCACCCAATTGATCTCTTCGCGTTCGGTCGTTCCCACATCCGAAATCCAGAGATCACCGGGATTCTCGCGATCGAAGGAAAAACGCCAGGGGTTCCGGAGCCCGTAGAACCAGACCGGATTTCCGAAGGGATTGCTTGCGGGAATGCTGGGATTGAATTCCGTTCCAGAGTCGACGTCGATGCGTAGGAGCTTGCCGCGGAGGCTGGTGATGTCCCGTGCGCTGGCCGATACCCCCTGGTCGCCGACCGAGATATAGAGGAAACCATCCGCACCGAAGGCGATCATTCCACCGTTGTGAAATTGATTCGATCCCGGCCGCTCGATTTCGAGTACGACGAAGGCGGAGGCTGGCAAGGCGAGGTCCGGATCCTCTGGATCGATTTGATAGCGGACGATCTGTGCGCATCGGTTGAAGAGCGAACACTGGCTACTCGTCGCCGTATAGTGAACAAAGAAATACCCGTTCGCCGCAAAGTCAGGATGGAAAGCCATCCCGAGCAGCCCTTCTTCGGTGAAGCTGCTGTCTGTGCGCAACGAAATATCGAGGACGGTTCGCAGTTCAGCGGTCGTTACGTCCTGTCGATTGGGGATCGAAAGGATGAGTCCACTTCGCTCAGAAAAGAAGAGTCGGTTGCTTCCATCCGGCGGGGAAGTCAGGAAGGTCGGCTGAGTCAAGCCGGAACTATTCCAGATTGGGAATGCATTTTCGAAGGTCAGGTCTTCAACGACGAAGCCGCCTTCCAGGGGTAGCGAGTGCCCGGCAAAGGGTACGCGGGTATCGAGGCCACAGGATTCAGCCGCCCAGGCATCGGCGGATCCTGTCGCGATGAGGACTAACAACGAACCAACGATGAGCGCCGCGAGCCGCACGCGTAGGGCGGCATACTTCTTCTCAGCAATCGCAAAACATTCAGGTGGTATGACGTTCATGGTTATCCGATTCATCCGGCAAACGCACGATTCCTGCGTTGCAGGAATCGCCGTCGGCCCCGTCTGACAGTAGGTTTCGAGACGAATTATTGTGACCCAGTGGTGAATCCCTGAGTACCCTAGAAGGGGCTGGGATCCAGTGTCCTATGTCACATGTCACATGTCACGCGTCACGGAG
>CAZMFM010000093.1:0-19740 GCA_964565565.1 uncultured Spirochaetaceae bacterium
GAATAGACATGTGTTGAAACTCCAATAGTTGAATCGGCAAATCTACCGATCAGTCTAATGAAAGTACCATGAACGCCTATTTAGGTGTGAAGAAGATTGAGCGGCCGGTCAAAAAATCTTGCGCCCTTCGGGGCGGCCGGCCGCCGGTGCGCAAATCGGCGGCAACCGCGAGGCGGGTCTCCCCGGATCGCCGCTGCACGAGCCTTCTTCGCCTCGCGAGGCTGCCCGTGACGGACCAGCGAGCGGTTAGCGATTGGCGGCGATCTCCGCGCGGAGCGCGACAGCGTCTTTTCCTACCTTGAAGCGAACCGCTCGCCGCAACAAGCGGGCGATCTCCGACGCCTCTTCGCCTTCTTCGTTCAACACGGTGGCCAGTTGGAAAGCAATCCGACCGCTGGTCGGCGTTCGCTCGAGCGCCGACCACAGAACGTCCTCAATCCCCGGGGAATCGAGCAGCTGTACCGCTGCACTCAGGAAGATGCGGGTTTGCACGGCCTCGTCGAGCGCGACGGGTTGCTCGAGCCCAAGGGACAAAAGTTCGAGCGAGCGGGCTGAATCGGATCCGGCAATCAGGTCCGCCAGCCTGAACAGCGTCGACACGGCCTCGCCGTCGATTTCGAGTGCGCTTCGGTAGCTGGCCTTGGCCTCCTTCGGCTGGCCGGTCCGCGCGAGGAATGCGCCCTCGATCGTCTTCGCAAGCGCTGAATCGGGACTGGCTTCGAGCGCCGGGCCAACGAGAGGTTCGACGACTGCCAATTGCTCATCCGTGCGAGCCCAGTCGACGGCGGCGAGAAGAATCGGGAGATGATTGTGGGCAGGAAATCCAAGGGAAAGAAATGGCTCGACGACCGCCCACGCTTCGCCGCCATCACCGCGAGCACCGACACCCTCGGCAGCGACCGCGATCGCCGTTCCGAAATGCTCCGGGTGCCTCCCCGAGAATTTGTTTGCGAACTGCAGTGCTGCTTCGGCACCGCGCGAGCGCGCGGTCGTTTGCAGTCCTAACAACTGTGATTGAAGGGACGGCGGTACGCGCGTCGTGGCCAACATTTCGAGTGCTGTCGTGTAGCGACGCTCGGCGAACAAAATCTGAGCGGCCCGGGTTCGTGCGTCCGTCTTGGCCTCGGCAATTCGAATCGACAGAAGGAAACCCTCGAAGGCACGATCGACCTGCCCAAGTGCCAAGGCTGCCTGGGCGCCGTAATAGGGTCCAAAGGGGTTCTCTGGCCACAAGCGAGTCGCTTCGTCGTAGAGTTTGACCGCCTTCGAATACTCCTTTCGATTGTGTGCCACCGCACCCCGAACGAGAGCGCGATGCGCGGCAACCGTCATCTTTGACGTCAGCGCCAGGGCGCGATCATCTTCCCCGAGTCGAACCCACAGATCCGCCAAAGCAAAAAGAAGATCGGGCTGCGCGCCCGCAAATTTCTGTGTGAACGCCAAGCCTTTTTCGAGCGTCTCCGCGGCGGCCTGCAGGTCACCGACCGTCTTGTAGTGCTCGGCGAGGGCAAGCAGCGCAGCAGACTGGCCAACCTGTGTCTTCGCTTGCTCTGTCCCTTCTATCAACAACGCCTCGGCTTCATCCGCTCGGTCGAGTTGGCGCAACAAGCCCGCCATGACGAGCCGATAGCCCGAGTCGTCGGTCGCCCCCGAGTCGAAAGCCACCTGCACGACCTTCAGCGCCTTCTCGAGTTCTTCGTGTTTGCGATAGAACTCGGTCGCCTTGCCGACGACATTTTCATGCGTCGGATACTTCTCCGTACATTCGAGCCAGCGCTCACGGGCCAGTTCCTCTTCGCCTTTGTCATCGGCGAAGATCGCCATCGTCGCGCAATGCCAGCCACGAATCGGATCGCCCTCGGGCTGCTCCGCTTCGATTCGTTCACCAAGCTCCAGCAAGACCCGCTCGGCGTCATCGGGTTGGTTGAGGCCGAGGTAGGCAAGAATTTTCGGTTTGAATGCGCTGAGCTGAGTCGGGTCGATCTCGAGGATCCGATCGACTTCCTCGAGCGCTTGATGCAGCAGCCGCGGCGACCTCGCCAGCACATTCGCCCGTTTGATCCGCACATCCATGTTGTCAGGATTCGCTTCGAGAATTTTCGCGTAGGTTTCGGCTGCGTTCTCCGCGTTGCCACCGGACTGCTCAACCCGTGCAATCAACATACTCGCCCGCACGAACCAATCCGGATCCTCTTGCGCCTTGCGAAGCGGCCACTCCGCGAGACCGGGCTGACCGGTCTCGACGAGAACGCGTCCGTAGAGGAAGAGCAATTCCATGTCCTCGGGATGCTCGTTGATCAACTCGCGCAGTGGTTCGATCGCCTCGCGGTACTGTCCGGTCGCCACCTGGTCGCGAACTTCTTGAACGGGGTCACTCGCTTCGCAGCCGACGATGAACGACGCACTGAGAATGGCGACGATCACGATGCAGATCGGCGGCAACTTGCGCAAAACAGTAGATACCTGGGTTATTGTTCGTTTCATGACGAATACATTACTCCAAAAGAACTGGCCTTGGCTCGTCGCGGGCGGTCTTATCGTGCTCTGGCTGTTGTCGACATCGATCAAATACGATCCGCCGGTCGGCGATCCGAGGCCAATTGGCGGCAAGCAGGACATCCTGCAAATGGCGGAACGCGAAGACCTCAACGTCCTGTTCGTGGTCATCGATACGCTGCGCGCGGATCGCCTCGGAATGTATGGCTACGCTCGGGATACCAGTCCCAACTTTGACCGCTGGGCTTCGAGCGGTGTCCGATTTGGTCGTCATCTTGCGCAGTCCTCCTGGACCAAGGCTTCGATGGCGTCGCTCTGGACAGGCCTCTATCCGATGCGAACCGGTGTGACGCGCTATGACGACGTCATCGCCGAAGAGGCGATCATGCCGGCCGAACGTCTGCAAGACGCCGGCTTCAGAACGATCGGGATCTATCGCAATGGCTGGGTTGCTCCGACCTTCGGATTCGATCAGGGGTTCGAGGTCTACACCCACGCTCCGAGACGCCGATTGAACCCTGAGATTCGAGCCAAGAACCCAACGATCACCCAGGAGGGAAACGACGAGGACACCGTCGCTGCCGGGATTGAATTCCTGCGTGTGAGTGGCCATGACAAACGTTGGTTTCTCTACATGCATCTGATGGATATCCACGAGTTCGTCTACGACGAGGAATCTGCTCTCTTCGGCGCGTCGCACTCGGACATGTACGACAATTCGATTCGCTGGACCGACGGCACGCTGGATGCGCTCTTCACGAAACTCGCCGAGTTCGGACTATCCGACAAGACGCTCGTTGTCGTCACCGCGGACCATGGTGAGGCCTTTCGAGAACGGGGGCTCGAAGGCCACGCTAGAGCCGTCTACCGCGAAACGACTGAAATTCCCTTCCTCTTGTTCTTCCCCTTCAAATTCGAACCCGGTCTGGTCGTTCCAACCAGGACTCAGGGCGTCGATGTCTGGCCGACCGTCTTCGATCTGATTGGACTCGAACCCCTCGACGACGCGGATGGCGTCTCCCGCGTACCCGAAATCCTCGCGGCCTCGGACGGGGAAACGCTGAATGATTCAACGACCACCGCCTTTGCGTTCCTGGATGAAAACTGGGGGCGACAGACCAAGCCTCCCCGCCATCGTCTCGCCGTGAGCGAGGGCCCGTATCGCTTCGTCGTGCGAAGCGCGATCGAAGGGGTCGAAACGAGCGAGCCGATCGAAGAACTTTTCGATTCGGATGACGATCCCGGCGAACTGAAGAATCTACTCGAAAGCGAACCCGAAGTGGCCGATCGTCTGCGAGAAGCGGGCGACGATTGGCTCGCTGCGGAGCCGTCCTGGGGAGAAGCGCCCAAGCGAGAGATCGGGGAGCTGGAGTTGAATCAGCTGCGTGCGCTGGGTTACGCGATTCCATAGAGCGATGGCGCCGTCAAAAGCATCGCCCGAACTCTGATTCGATCGCGCTTTCGGATCAGACCGGGCGATTGGTTTCTGCGAGCCACGATCCGGCCTGAACCCCAGACCGAGCGACAGGCAAGAAACCGATCCGTCGAGTCATTGGCCGGGGCCAGAGCCGTTCGCTGGGCCGCCGACTAACGACCGGTGCGAAACCGCTACCAGTAGACCCGGAAGTGAGGAATGAGGAACTAGCAGGCCACGGAAGGGCGTAGTTGAAAGCCGAGAACCGGCCAGCTCGTCGATTTTACTCCGAAAAATTGAGCGGAACTGCTCGGCTCTTCGTCTTCGGATTGCTCTTGCGGCGCCAGAGGCGGTTGAGTGGCGCGGGAGCCTTCCGCGAACCTTGAGACGATGTCGGAGAGCCATACGTCTCGATGAATCATTCGGGAACGCCACCGACAGCGACGGCGGGAGAGCGGCAGGGTCCACCGCCCGGGACACTGGGCACGTCAATCGACTGCCTTTTCCCGCAACCTGCTAGAACCGGATGGAAGTCGTAATGCCGTAGGTTCGTGGATCACCCACAAAGAAGAGTGTCGTCTTCTGGAACGCGGTCACGTCCGCGGCAAACGACTTGTAGCTTCGATTCTCGACATTCCGCACCCAGAGGGCGACTTCGATCGACTCATCTGGCGTGTGATAGGCCAACCTCAAGTTGTGAATCCAGAATGCTTCCTGGGCGATCGTGCCCTTCGGCAGGATGCGAATCTGATCCTTGTTTGGTCCGCCGACACCCTCACTCGCATCGAAGTACGTGATGTCCTTCCAAGTCCCATCCCATCGTGCGACCAACGATCCAAACCGGCCCAGCGGGAACGCCTGTTGCGCCGACAGCGTCACCGAATACCTCGGCGCATTCAGCAGTCGGTTCCCTGAATTGTCCACCTCAGTTTGAATCTGCTCAGTCGCGAATCCGACCTGACGATCTCGCAGCTGGGTTTGAACGTAGTCCAGGAACTCACCCTCGAGCCAGGCAAATTTGACGTCGAACTGCCCGCCCTCCCAGGGAAGAACCGTGGCCTCGACCTCCGATCCGAAAAGCTCCACGTCGCTGGCGTTGAGGATCACGAACTGGACCGGCTGATTGTTCTCATCGATCGACGTAAAGAGCTGGTAGTCCTTGTAGTCGTAGTGGAAGAGCGACAGCACCAGACTGAGGCGATCGTCGAAGTAACTGCCCCTCAACCCGATCTCGAAGGCATCAATTTTCTCTGCCCCTGCCGGCTGGACATTCCGCTTCACACTACCCGAGGCATTGAACGTTCCACTCTTCCAGCCGTGGGTGTATTTCATGTAGAGGCTCGACTCTTCGTTGGGTCGCCAGGTCAGTCGAACTGTTCCCGTCGGCTCGTGCCCCTCGAACTGCTGCTTCACTTTGTTTTGAATAACAGTGAAGAGTACGTAGTCGATCTGCCGTTTCTCGTAATTGAACCGGAATCCGCCGTCGAGGGTGAAGGCATCCCAGAAATCCCAACCCGCGGAGACGTACCCGGCGATACTGCGAATATCCTGCGTATACTTTCGGCGCCTCGCGACACCGGGCCCCAACCCGCCGAAGTTATTCTTCGTATCGACGTCGAGATTTTCGTTCAGAATGAACGCGCCCACTTCCCAATCGAGTGGCCCACCGTAGATTTCATCCAGCCCATCGAAGGCCTGGCCCGACAGCTTGACCTCCTGATACCACTGGTAGCCTTCGTCCGCGGTACTGTTTTCGAATCGCGTATTCGGTGTGAAGTCGAGATCGACGTCCACGACACGCTGCCAGGCGTCATAGGCCGAGATGGTGACCAGCTCCATGGTGTCGCCGAATTCGATCGTCCCCTTCAGCGAAGCACCATAAGTGTCATTGGTCGTGCCACCGGGATGGTTGATTGCGCCTGTCTGCGGTTCCGAGTCCAGGTCGCGGGCGAGATCCTGGGCGACCCGCCGACGGGCTTCAAATTGCGCTCCGAAGTTCTGACCGATCGTACAGTTCGGCGCGCAGAGGCTTCGCAAATAGTCTGTCGAGTTATCAATAGCTTGCACGACTTCCGGAGACTGATAACCGCCCTGGTCGGCCCCGCCGAACAGTCCAAAGATCGGAGGCCTGAGATCATTCGAGACGTTGATGACATCCTGCGCGTTGTCCAGGGTCGGATCAATCTCTCGATTGAGGCCGCCAGTACCGATCGACTGCCCAACAAAGGACGGTTCGTCACGGCGGCTGCCGCGCACGGTCACCATCCAATCCATATCGACATCGCCCGAGATGTCCGGCTGGAACAAGAAGACACCTCGAAGAGCCCAGTTATTTCGACTGTTCAAGTATTTGGGTCCATTCGGATCGACCCTGGAAAGCTGGGATCCGGTGGTAGTTGGCCTCTCTCCACAGAAGGTCTCGAAAGGAGCCCGCTGATCGCGGGCCGGCGCCACGTAACAACGATTCTTGTAGGTGCCCTCTCGCTCGACCGACCGAAAGGCGATTCTGGCCCAGAGTGTTTCATCCGTAATCGGAAATTGAATCGAACCTTCCAGGTCTCGTGAGTTGAAATTACCGAACTCAGCCTTGATCGACGCACCGAAATCACCGGTCGGCTTGCGGGAATAGACTTTGATCGCACCGGCCGAAGCGTTACGGAAAGCACCGGTTCCCTGCGGCCCGCGAAGCACGTTGGCGTTCTCGATATCGAAGAGTGCACCGAGTTGGAGCGCAGGATTGTTGAGCGGCACGTCGTCCGTGTAGACGGCGACCGCACCGGCCGCGTTGGCACTGAAGTCATTCAAGCCAATCCCGCGGATGAAGAAGGTCGGGGTCGTCTGCCCGGCCGTCACGATCTCGAGATTCGGCGTGAAGTTCGCAATATCTGAAATGTCGGCCGCGCCGATTGCTTCGAGATCGTCGGATGAGAAGGCGGTCACCGAGTTGGATCGCGCAACGTCGTTCAGAATCCCGGTCGCATCCGAGCCGCTGACAACCATTTCCTCAACGCCGGCCCAGACATCGTCTTCGGCGCTGGCCGACATCGGTACAAAAATCCCCAGTCCAAAGACAAATACGACGAGAGCCACAGTCGATTGGACTGCGGCCACGTACTCGCGCCGGGAAGTGGCGAGGGTCGCGAAGGTCATTAAGGTCATTGGAGAAGAGGTTGAAAAGTGATTGGGCGTCATGAGTCCTCTAGAACGATCTGTCATCCCCTGAAACACAAACAAACAACGACATTATTCAAGTTTTTCAAGAACATCGAGAAGATACTGGGCACAGCTTCTTCCGGAACAGTCTCCGGCATTGTCTCTGACACTGCATCTCGTACTGTCGTTCACACATTACGATCATTAACTACGTTTTTTTGCGACGATCACTACGACTCGGGGATGGGCCTTCGTGTCTGCGCAGCATTCGCAGCCTTTGCAGTCCTACGATCACGCTTGATACTAGTTGGCACGCAACGGAATTGTTAGCGCGAAAGGGCGAGCTGTCTATACTACAGTAAGTTTACACAGTACGTCGACGCCAACTATCGATATCGCCCGGTACGATCCGAAATCTCAGATGACCGGCCACAGTGGGATTCAATGTCTCGAACAGCCTCTCGCATTCCGATCATGCTCCATGCCGCTTGCCTTCTATTTCTGTTGGTGCTCGGCGGCTCCGCGACAGCGGCAGACGACGCGGCGCGGTCCGAATGGAATGACGACCGTTGGGTTCCATCCCTTGCGCTGTCTCTGGGGTTCACTACGCAAGACATTGGTGGTTCGGTCTCTTCCAAACGAACCGTCATCGGTTTCGACTTTCCGGAATTTCGCCCCTCTGACCAGAGTCGAAAATATCTCAACTCGATTCATGTAGGCGGCCAATTCGAAATGCAGTCGCCGGCGCTTCCGATCGCGTACGTTCACCCAAGATTCATTTTCGGTGGTGAAATCTACAATGTTTCGTCGCAACGTCGTTCAATCGCGCGTGAGGGCGATCCGCGGGCGGAGCTGACGGAGCCCGCTGGCTCGAACCCGTTTAGCGCACTCGAAATTCTAGGCAGGGGCTCCGAAACAGCCGTCGACCTAGACAACGTCCAGTTCGGCGCCCATATCGGTCTGTCGTTTCCGGTACAGCTGGGCGATTGGCGTGTCTCGATCAAGCCTTCGGCTCGCTACCTGAAGCAAGAGCTCCAATTCTTCGGAATCGTCTCCGAGGCGCAGCGGGGGGGACCCGACGACACTGTGTCCGTTCCCCGGGCCATACCGACTAACGTCATCTTGCTTCAGGGCAGCGAAAACACTGATGTCCACGCCGTCGGACCGGGACTGGAGATTGAGATCGAAGCCGGTGGTGTTCGCAACCTCGCTGCATCCATCTTCATTAGTGGCGGGGCCTATCGCGTCCTGTCAGACCGAAGAATTCGCTTCAGCAACACCGTAAATGACAGCGATGGCACCGCGTTTACAAACTATACGGGCGACTGGACAGCAGACATCGATGAGTGGCTCTATCGAGCCAACATCGGCTTTCGAGTGAAGTGGACTGGCGCCGGAAGCGGCTGGCTGTTCGGCCTGGACCGCTAATTTCCACTCGGCATCAGCGCGCTCCGCGAAGCCCTCGGACTCGCCCTTACGACTCTACTTTAGTTCGTTCCGAACTACTCCGGGCTAATACTCCGGGCTACTACGGCGACCGGCCTTCGACGTCTATCACCGAGCTCCCATACAAGACCTCTCCCCTCCCTCGCATCTTGCACGCGCAGTTTCTCGCGCTGCCCGACTTCATGCGCTCGGCTGCCGCGACATCACCTTCGGCCGTGGTGCTTCGGCCGATCGGCGCGGGGTGTCGAAGCCATTCGGCAGACGCTCGGGGCGAGAGCGGGGACTCGCCAGACCTAGCATGATTGTTCGGGAAGAGAAGGAGGCCGGCTGGAGTCGGCCCGGAACCGGTCGGAGTCTCGATCAAGAACTACGGCGAGATCCGACCAAGCCCTGGCAACCTTACTCGTTCAACTCTTCATCGACCCAGGCCGGTCTGGACTCTCGCTTCTCGCGCGTTTTCCGCGCCTTCGCCTGATACCGCTCGTGCACCTTGATGATGTCTGCCTTGGCCGACTCGGCGAGTTCCTCCTCCTCAGCCAACCAGGCTCTAGCGGCTTCTTCGTCTCGCCGTAGCCATCGCCCGGCGATCGTCGTCAGCGATCGTTCGCGCTCCCAATCATTGTCGATGTACTTCGTCCATGCGATCGCCACATCATCATTTGCGAGATTGGACTGGCGATTGACGTACATGATGATTGGCCCCTGCAACAGCGGACCAGCGCGTTCCTCTTCGGGGAACTTCTCAAGCCAGGCCTCTGCCTCCTCCGGCGAAGTCTTGATGAAACGTCTGTAGGAGGACCGAATGCCAACGCGGGTCGCGGGTGATTCGGGACGCGCGATGATCCAATCCATCGCTTTGGCCCCGGCATCTCGAACCCAGGAAGAGGCGATCCAATGAGGCAAGTCTTCGCCGAGGTCGGTATCGCAGATCTCGTCACACCAGGCGATTGCACGCTCCGGATCGACAACTGCGATATCCGCGGCCAATCGCGAGTAGGCGTATGATCGATACCGCTTCTCTCCTTGGAGGTCTGTCACCCAGGCGATCATTGCCTCGGGACCTTCTTTCTCGAGCTTGACGTCGATGAGCTCGCTGATCGCGCGCTGCTGATCATCCCCGGCTCGCCCCAGATCACGAATGAAGGTCTCGAGTTCAGGCTCGCCGGAGTCGTACCATCCACGGATGAACGCACGAAGCATCGTGGGATTCCAACCTCGCGTCGAATACAGTCCGACCTTGAAATCCGTCCTCAAGGACTCTGGATCTTCGAGCGCCCAGGCGTAGGCCGCCTCGCTGAACATTGCTGATCGAACAAACTCCTGCTTCTCCTTGGCCATCGCCCACTTTGTTGCAGCCTCGGGATCGACCCGAGCCCAGCCGGAGACCAGAAGAATCCGTTCTATTTCTCGACCCTTGTGACCCAGATCCTTGAGCACCGTCGGAATCGCTTCGATCTTCCCCGGCGCAATGGCCCGCATCGTCGCCATCATGCTCTCCATCCGCTCGAACCGGTCTTCGATCTCGATGTCTTCGAGGAGGTCCGCGGCGGGATCATTGCTGACGATCCCTTCCGGGACGGCGACGGAATCAGGAGAGTCCTCTCCACAGCCAGCGGGTAGCAGCGCGAATAGAAGGAGGAACGAAGGAAGAAAACGGAGTCGATTTTTCATCCGACCGATTATACGAAACTCGTTCCGTTTCGAAAGAATTTCGACACCAACTTGAGTCGGTCGACACAATAATTGCCAGCTATCCGCGAGAGAGATGCCGATCCGACGAATTCAGCGCACCGCGATCAGCTTGAGCGGGAAGATCAGGTCGTCAATGAACTCATTCGCCGTTTCTTTGGCAAAATCGCGTCCGTCTCCATCGTTGCCAAAGATCGGAACCGCAAGCCGGACGACGACTCGGGGACAGCCATGAGCGGACTCGCCGCAGCCCCGAAGCCCAAGCAACGACAATAGGCTCTCGCCAAGCAGTCCGCGGTCACGAACACGCCACGCAATCACATAACTGAATTTCGTCCGGTCGGCGCGTGTCACGATCCCCTCTTCCGCATCGAACCCGAATTGCCAGACTTTCGCAGGACGGCGCGAATCGAGCGTCCAGTCGTTCGTGGGCACGAGGAGCTTGGCGTTCGGCATTCGCTCGAGACCGGAGGGCTTCGGGGTTTCCCAGGCAACGAAGAAGTCGACGAGTTGCTCTCCACCCCTCGAATCGGGCTTCCGATACTCGGCGTGAAATTGCGGATTCGCGGGGGTGCTGTACGGGAAGAAGTAATCGATTGGAATTTTCGTTCCCCTCCATTCTTTGACGGAGAGCGGAAAGCCGACCCGGCCACCAACCGGCGGCTCCGGTCTATCGCGGAGCGCTGGGATCAAGATCGAGATCCCAACCAGGGTGATTGAAAGAGCCAGCCCGATCGCCGGCCACCGATCGGGCTCAACAGAGATGCCTCCGGAATTGCCCGCATTAGGTGAACTCGCGTCTGACTGGCCTGCTTCGTTCGAAGCGCCGCCATCGAGCCGCATCGCCAGGGCGTAGAGCGCGATCCCACCTATCACGAGGACGGCAACACCCTGCGGCGTGTGACTCTCGAAGAACTCGGCCTTGATTTCCTCTTGCGTCAACATCACGAGACAGGCGCGCAGGATATTCAGTCCAATACCCAGAGGAATCGCTGCCAGTACGACTCCGATCGTTCGGCGAAAGCGAAGCTCGCGCAATTCCGAAGCAGCCAGCGCAACGATTGAGAGAACCTGGATCCCGCGCCAACCGCTGCAGGCTTCGATGATGATGAAGATGTGACTTCCCAGCCGGAGCTCGGTTCCCTCCAATTGTGGCGCAAGGCCGAACAGGGACAAAACGAATGCGGCCCCACCGGCTGTGAGATTCTGCAAGCGCCAGATGATTTCCGCCTGAATCGGAGCGGGTGCCGGGAATGCCAACATCAGGGCAGCGCACGGCATGAGCATTAGACGAAGTGCCGCTCGCCCTCCCCAGGCCGACGCGAGCGTTGCCAGTGTTAGGCAAAGCACGGGGATCAACAACGCCTGGGCACTCACCCAGATCGCCCAGAAAAAGGCCGGAAGGATCGAGGCGGCAATCAGCCAATGCAGCCAGCCAACCGAATCCACAGAGATCACGAGAAACCGTCGGCGGCGATTCCATAGAAGCCAGGCGGCAACGAGCACCGAAAGCGCGCCGGAGTCGCGATTGGGAATGAAGAACCAGTACTCGAACTCGCCGATGTCGGTGAATCCAAAGGGAGCCACCAGAATCGCTCGGAACGCGGCGACGAGTCCGATACAAATCACGGCGAAGGTCAGTGTGTGCAGGATTCGCGGGCGATCCCATGAGCGATGCGGCGGCGCTTCATCGCCGGCGAAACCTGGCCGCTGCGAATCCGTCGCACTTTCTACATCATTCGAGGTCATCACTTCCCAGTCTGCGGCGCCTCCGCGCCCATGCTTTAGACGTATTGAACACCTGGATAGAGAAGCCCGACCATGAATACGAGAAGCGGCCAGAACACTTCTCCGATCATATTCCAGACGATGACGATTCCGATCAGTCCAACCATGGGCTGGTGGATCAGCCGACGGTACGACTCCAACCAATGCTCCGGGAGAATCAGCGGCAGAGCACCACTGCCATCGAGCGGTGGAAGCGGGATCATATTCAAGACGAAGAGCAACAGATTCAAGGAAAAGAAGATACTGAGAATGAAGGCGGTCCCCGCGAGAAGTCCCGATGGATCTCCGACGGCGACGGTGATCTGACTAAAATTGATCGACGGCGGCGCCTCGAAAACCCCGATCATCATCCCGAGGCGAACGAGCAGGGCAGCCACAAAAACCAGGCCCAGATTGGCCATTGGTCCAGCCAACGCCATCCACGCGGCCCGCTTCGGATAGCGCTCCGCCCAACGCGGATCATAGGGGGCGCTCGCATAACCAATTGGCCAGCCCATCAGCCCTACGCTGAGGATCGGCAGGACCACCATGCCAAAAGGCTCGCGCTTCATATGGGGTGTCGGATCGAGTGAAACCTGACCGCCGTGATAGGCAGTCGGGTCGCCACCGATCTTCGCAGCCAGCGCGTGCGAGGCTTCATGCACCGTCACGGCAAATACGAAAACGCCGTAGAATGCGATCGCTTCGATGGGGTCCGTCAAGAATCCTTCGCCTCGTCGACTGAAACCACACGTGCCGGAGGGCGCGGGCGAGGTCGATTGGCCGAAGCATAGTCGATCCCGTTGCGGATCCAAGGATCCCCGGATGGGGTGAAGCGTCTTGATTGGTCAGTCCGACGGGTCCGACTCGATCAAGACGGGCTCACCTTCCGCCCTCGTTTCCATGATGATCAGGTTGCGCTCGGCTGAGCCAAAGACCGTATTGAGTTCGACGGCGCGTTGATAGGCGGAGCGAGCTTCTTCGAATCGCTCCAGCCGCGTATAGGCGATACCGAGATTGTTCCAGGCCCGGCCGAGCTCTGGTTGAATTCTCGTGGCGAGCTCGAATCCCTTCTGGGCCACGCTCCACCCCACGACTCGATCTTGGCCCTTGTCGCTGATTATGCGATGGCCTGCCACGTTGTTGATCAGATGTGCATAGGCGGTCAGATCATCGATTGGCCGAAGCTCGTAACCTTCGTGAACCAGACCAAGAAAATCGATCACCATACGCACATTCTTGGCGAGCACGATCACGACCATGTGATCGGAAAGAACCGTGACCTCGTCGAACTCGCGGGTGACGGGCTCGTTCGTATGCGCCTCGGCAAAATAGATCGGCCAACCGAGGCTCCGCCCCAGCCCGACCAGAACGGTTGCCAAAGCAACGCAATCGCCCCTCCCCAATTCGAGCGTTCGCTTTGCGTTGGCGGAGGTCGCCCAATCGTATTGGAGGCCGAGCCCCGTCGGCTTCGGATCCGAAAGGAACGAAACGAGGGCGCGCACGCGACTGGCACCGGGCCCAGCCGACAGGACTCGTCTTCGCGCAAGAAGCGTGACTTCTTTCGGAAGCTCGAAGGGTGCGCGGCCAAGCTCCTGACTCAAACCGGGTACGCGTTCTCGAAGCGTCTCGCGAAACTCGCCCGATCGGTAACTGAGCTTGGGGCCGGTCGAAGAGTTGGATGTGCACCCACTCGTTCCGACCAGAGCCGAAAAAAGCGACAGGAATAGAAGCAGGGTCCTCCGACCGTTTCGCCCACCACGCATACCAGATCATACCAATCTTCTCGTCTACCCCGTTGACCTTGTAATCAAGTCGCGCCACTGCCGCGACAGCTCGACGCCCTCGGTGCGTCCGGCGCGCGCTACCGTATTCAGATGACGAAACGAATCGTTCTCTTCGCCCTCACCGCGCTTGTCGCCGTACTCGTAGGGACGGCCGCCCGGCTTCTCACTACCTTCGAAGAGCCCGCCGTCGATCCCTCCTGGCGAGTCGAATCGAGCCCAGAGATCCCGGAAGGCTCCGTCACCGTTCGCTACGCGGGCACGTCCACCTTGCTCTTCTCCGACGGTGCAACGGATTGGATGGTCGACGGTTGGTTTACGCGATTCGGGCCACTCGAATTCATCTTCTCAAAGATCGGCCCGGACGAAGAAGCGATCGCCCGAGGACTTGCAGCAAGAGCCCTGGCCGATCCCTTGATCAGCGAACCATTGGTCCCTCCCGTCAGTGCGATGGACTACCGCGTTGGACAACCCTATGCGATCCACGTCTCGCATCCCTTGGGTCGCTGGCTGATTCAAGGCAGCGCCGGGTATATAGAGGAAGGCCTGTCGGGCTACGAGGCCGCTATCGTTTTCCTCGGCGTCGGCGGCCTCGGCGCACAAAACGCGTCCTACCGCGAAGCCTATTGGCGAGAAACGGTGACCCGGACAGGCGCCGACCGAGTGATCCCGATCCATTGGGACAGCTTGATGGGAAAGGCCGAAGGTCCATTCACGGGTCCCGTTCGCGCCTCGAGCTTCGTCAACGATAGCGGCGGCGAGCAGACCCTCGAATTCCTGAAGGGCAAAGAAGCGAGCGACCCCGGGCTGCAATTTTCGGCTCTGCCCCGGTTCGACGAAATCGTCCTGTTTCGAGCGCTTTGAATATGTCGCCTAACAAAGAGACCAACGTACTCGAAGCCGCTCGAGCTTTTCAATCAGAACTGCGCAATCGCGCCGAAGAAATCGAAACGGCCCGCCGACTGCCCGCAGAGCTCTCGGATCGCTTTGCCGAATCGGGCTTCTACCGTATGTGCGCCCCGGAAGTCTATGGTGGTCTCGAATTGGCACCGGCCACGACCATGGAGACGATCGAAGTCCTGGCCCGAGCGGATGGTGCCAGCGCCTGGTGCGTCTTCATCGGCGCGACCTCGGGCAGCGTACTCGCCCTGCTCCCCGAGTCCGCAGCCCGGGAGATCTTCGCGAGTCCCAACACCTTGATCTCCGGCGTCTTCGCTCCTCGCGGAAAAGCCGTCGCCGTCGACGGCGGATTCACCGTGAGCGGTGTCTGGCAATGGGGCTCGGGCACACAGAACGCAGACTGGATTCTCGCTGGATGCCAGATCATCCGCGACGGGAAGACCGAATTGCTCGGCAATGGAACACCCCGATCCCGCATGGTGTTGGTTCCGTCTGCACAGGTCGAATTTCTCGACACCTGGCATGTGAGCGGGCTCTGCGGCACGGGCAGCACCGACTACGCCCTGCGCGATGTCTTCGTTCCCGAGAGCCATGCGCTCGGGTTCGGCGTCGACGGCCCGCTTCCCCGACCACTCTACGCCTTTCCTCAATTCGGATTGCTCGGCATGGGCATCGCAGCCGTCGCACTCGGCCTCGCGCGGGCCGCCATCGACGAGTTGATCTCGCTCGCCGGCGCAAAGACTCCATCCGGCAGCGCGCGCCCGCTCGCCGAACGTCCCGCCACCCAGTCAGAAGTCTCTCGCGCGGAAGCGTCGCTGCGATCTGCACGCGCCTTCTACTACGAGGCCATCGAGGCTGCCTGGATGCGCGCACAGGCGACCGGTCAGATCGAAGCCGAGCAACGCCGCGACATTCGTCTGGCCACAACTTTCGCCACCCATGCCTGTGCAGAATCCGTCGATCGCATGTACAACCTGGCGGGTGGAACCTCCGTCTATCGACGCTCGCCGCTCCAGAGAATCTTCCGAGACGTCCACGTCGCCACGCAACACATGATGGTCGCTCCGGCGACGCTCGAACTCACGGGCCGATTGTTGCTCGGACTCGAAACCGACATCGCGATGCTCTAGCGAAAAAGCCGAAAAAGCCAACGAAGCGGCTGCCACGAAAGGAATCTCATTGCCAAGCACCAAGCTCCCGCCCGGCCTCCGAGTCGGCACCCTCGCCGACCAGGCCATGTTGACGGGGCCCCTCGATCGTCGCCGAGCGCTCCTTGGGCGAGCGCGACAGGTTGGACTCGACCACGTCTTCGTCGCGGATCACATCAGCTTCCATAACGGCTTCGGCATGGACGGGCTGATCCAAGCCGCAACGATCGCAGCGCTCGAACCAGACCTCGACGTCCACATCGGCGTCTACCTGCTCGCTCTCCGTCATCCGCTGCCCATCGCACGTCAAATCGCATCGCTCTGCGAATCCGCACCCGGGCGAATCGTATTAGGCGTGGGTGTGGGCGGCGAAGATCGCCACGAGATCGAAATCTGCGGCGTCAACCCGAAGACCCGTGGACGTCGCACGAACGAGACATTGATCGCTCTGCACGGACTCTTGGCGGGCACACCAACTAGCCATCATTGCGAGTTCTTCGACTTCGACGAGGCGCTCATTCTACCCGCACCCGATCCGCCCATTCGAATTGTCATCGGCGGACGGGCGGATGCGGCGATCAAGCGCGCCGCACAACTCGCTGACGGATGGCTCGGCGTCTGGTGCTCGGCGCGACGATTCACGGAAGTCACCCAACAAATCGAATCGCTACGGGAAGCGCGAACGCTTCCAGGCCCCACAGAGTGGGACCATGGGCTTCAGGTCTGGGTCGGCCTGGGAGACGATCGAGGGCGCGCCCGGAAGCGTCTCGCAAAAGCGATCGAAGGAATGTACAAGATTCCCTTCGAACGATTCGAACGCTATAGCCCGTACGGCAGTGCTGCCGACATCGCAGATCACCTCGCACCCTACGTGGCGGCCGGATGCCGCCATCTGAATATCATGCCGATCGCCGACTCGACCGAAGCCGCCATCGAAGGCGTCGCAGAGATACGCGAAAAGCTACGAACGATGTCTACCTGAGTCATCACTCATGAAGGCGTCTCGTCACGGCTTCACGATCTCGAAATCAGGGGCCGGACGCTCGAAGAGTCCACCGAAACGCGCCAGGGCGATCAACCCACCGTCGAGCTCAGCGCGGTCGTCGCGCAAGAGCTTCGGAAACGACACCGCGCCAGACAGAAGGGCCACGAAGTCAGTGCGGCTGATGCGGAGCGCAAGGGTCGGATCGTTGACGCGCCGGTCTTTGTAGTAGCGAAGAACGCCTCGGGAAATTTCGAGCAGCCACTGTTCTTTGCGATCGAGAAACTCGATTTCGATCGTCATGTTCACGTCCCCCGCCTCTTCTCCGTCGAGCCCAATAGCGAGATAGTCGAAGAACATATCCGAACTCATTCCCGCCAGGATATCGGGGCTCGCCGTCGCGACAGCGCCGGGGCTTCCCTTTGAATCACTCTCGCGCAATTCTCGAGCGCCGGTCAGATAGAAATTGCGCCACGGACCGGATTCAGCCTGGTAGCCGAGCTGCTCCAGGGCATCTGCCTCGAGCCAGCGGGCAGCCCTGTTTCGCGGCTCAGCAAAAACAAGATGCTTCACGACCTCAGCCACCCAACGGTAGTCGCCCTCTTCGAAGGCCGAACGCGCATGAGCAAGCAGCGCGTCGGCGCCTCCGGCGAGTTCGACATAACGCCGACCGGCCTGCTCAGGCGGATGTGGGTTCAGATTGGCCGGGTTGCCGTCAAAGAACCCGAGATAGAGCTGATAGGTCGCCCTGGAGTTGTGGCTCACGGTTCCGTAGTAGTCACGATTGAACCATTCCTTGCCCAACGCATCCGGCAGCCTCAGCCGCTCGGCAATCTCCAGCGGCGTCAGCCCCTGATTCGCGAGATGCAGCGTCTGGTCGTGTATGAACTTGTAGAGGTCACGCTGACTCGCGAGATAGGCGGTCGCCTCTTGCCGGCCCCAACGCGGCCAATGGTGTCCCCCAAAAACCATCTCGTACTCGTCTCCGAAGAGATCAATCGCCTCGTCGAGCCACGCCGCCCAATCGGATCCGTTTCGAACCTGAGCACCCCGCAACGTATAGAGGTTGTGGAGTACGGCATTCGCTTCTTCCGCGACATAGAATGCCTTGTGTTGCGGGAAATAGAACATGATTTCCGCAGGCGCTTCGGCGTTAGGCGTATTCTGGAAGACGATCTCGACCCCGTCGATGGTCAGGATCATTCCCGTCTTTCTGATGACGTCCGTCGGCTCGATGATCGATACCTGGCCGACAGACGCTGCCTTGCCTAGCCCGGAGTCCACGCGCCCGCGCTCACCAGGTGGTAGCAACCGGCCGAACATATAGGCGGCACGACGCTGCATCACGTTGCCAGCCAACACGTTCTCGCTCACAGCGTGATGAACGAAGCCTTCGGGCGCGATGACGCGCACTCGTCCGGCGGCGACCTCATCCGGATCAACGACGCCCCGCACACCACCGAAATGGTCTACGTGGCTATGGGAGTAGATGACGGCAACCACTGGACGTGCGCCCAGTGTTTCGTTGACTAGCGCGAGTGCCGCACGGGCTGCTTCGACGGTGATCAAGGGATCCAGAACGATCCACCCTGTGTCGCCGCGAACGAAACTGATATTCGAAAGGTCGTAGCCCCGGACCTGGTAGATGCCCTCAGTCACCTCAAAAAGTCCGTGGATCCGATTCAGTTTGGCCTGTCGCCAGAGGCTCGGATTGACTGTGGCGGGGGCCTCACCCTCGGTAAACCCATACTTCGTCATGTCCCAGACGATCGACCCGTCCTCGGAGATGATGCGAAGATCTGGGTCGCCCGCGAGGCGACCTCGCTGCGCGAGCTCGAAATCCGCGTCGTCATCGAAGGGCAAGGACCGCAACAGACTCTGGTGCATGGCGCGGGTCGCATCAGTCGCCGGCTTCGAATCCGAGTTCAACGTGACCCGTCCGGAGGAATCGGCGGAGCGCCCCCCCAGACTGCTGCAACCAAGACATAGAACCATCGCGCCGATCAACCCCAACCGGACAAGCTCCATCTTCGATCCCCCATTTTGATTCGTCATTCGTCGTCAGCCTGCGCCAACCTCGCGGAAGGCGGGTCGGCGCGCCCGAACAAATTCGGTAGCGCGACGATTTGGCCGTGTAACTGTGTGATCGCGTGATCGTGGCAATGGCGGGTGCTCGGTGCCCGAGCGCCCTACATCACGACGAACTTTGCTCATCTGGCGAGCACTGGCCTAGTTCACGCGACGAGCATGGCCCTTCCAATAGGGCTCACGCAATTCGGTCTTCAATATCTTTCCGGATGGATTTCTCGGCAAGGCCGAAGTGCGGTCAATCGCGGTCGGACATTTGTAGTGTGCCAAACGCTCTCGGCAATATGCGACGAGTTCTTCATCGGTCGCCGATTCAGCCGCGGCGTCGACAATGATTGCCGTCACGGACTCGCCCCACTTTTCAGACGGCACGCCAATCACCGCCACGTCCGCGATCGCCGAATGACCCATCAAGACGTTCTCGATCTCCGCCGGGTAGATATTCTCTCCACCCGAGAGGATCATATCCTTCACCCGATCGTGGATATAGAGATATCCTTCCTTCATATACCCGGCGTCGCCCGTCCTGAACCAACCGATCCCGTTTTCATCGAGACCCTCAGGGTAGGACTCGGCGGTCGCCTTCGGATTGCGCCAATAGCCCTTCATGTTCTGCCGTGACCAGATCCAGATCTCACCGACCTCGCCCTCGGGCAGATCACGCGTCGACTCTTCTTCCACGATTCTGATCTTCGTATCGCCCCAGGCCTTCCCGGCTGAACGCAGCAGATGGGCCCTCGGTCCGCCAGGATCGTGATCCTCTTCGGACATCGCCGTGATCGCGCCGGTCGTCTCGGTCAACCCGTAGACCTGAATGAAGCCGCAGCCAAAGGTCTTCATCGACGAAACGAGGACCTGCTCCGAGATCGGCGA
>CAZMFM010000094.1:0-19553 GCA_964565565.1 uncultured Spirochaetaceae bacterium
GCGATCGTCGACGAGGTCGACTCGATCCTGATCGATGAAGCGCGAACGCCGCTGATCATTTCCGGGCCCTCCGAGCAGAACACGCAGATCTACACGATCGCCAATCGCTTGATTCCCTCGCTCAAGATGGGTGCGGCCGCGGAGCCGGCCAAGGGAATCGAAGAGTCGGGGGATTTCTGGATCGACGAGAAGGCGCATTCGGCGACCTTTACCGACGAAGGCATGCGCAAGGTCGAAGGCATGCTTCGGGTCGACAACCTCTACGACCCGGGAATGTTGCCCGTTCTGCACGCGATGCAGCAGGCCCTGATGGCGCATTCGTTGAAGCGCATCGATGTTGATTATGTCGTTCGTGTCGGTGATGACGGCAAGAAGGAGGTCGTGATCGTCGACGAACACACGGGTCGGCTGATGCCGGGGCGTCGTTGGTCGGACGGCCTTCATCAAGCGGTCGAGGCCAAGGAGGGCATCACGGTTCGTAGCGAGAACCAGACTCTCGCTTCGATCACCTTCCAGAATTATTTCCGCATGTACGAACGGCTGGCGGGGATGACGGGAACCGCGGACACCGAAGCGGCCGAATTCGGGCAGATCTACAACCTCGACGTGTCGCTGATTCCGACCAACCGTCCCCTGATTCGAGACGATGGCGCCGACGTCGTATTCAAGACCAAGGACGAAAAATTCAATGCGGTCGTCGACGAACTCAAGGCCCGACATGAGGCAGGGCAGCCCGTACTGGTCGGCACGATTTCGATCGAGACGTCGGAGATGCTCTCGAAGAAGCTCAAGAAAATTGGCCTCAAACACACCGTCTTGAATGCGAAGAAGCACGAGAGCGAATCAGAGATCGTTGCCCAGGCCGGTCGCAAGGGCGCGATCACGATCTCCACCAATATGGCGGGTCGTGGTACCGACATCCTGCTAGGCGGCAATCCAGAGCAGATGGCGTTTGCTCAATGTGGCTACGACAAGGATCACGAAGATTTCGAAGCGCTTCATGCACGATTCGAAGGCGAATGTGCGGTCGAGCGAAACGAAGTCCTCGAGGCAGGGGGCCTTCATATCCTCGGCACAGAACGCCACGAGAGTCGGCGAATCGACAATCAGTTGCGTGGTCGATCCGGCCGTCAGGGAGATCCCGGTTCGAGCCAATTCTTCCTGTCGCTACAAGATGACCTGTTGCGGATCTTCGAAGCCGATCGCGTCGCGCAGTGGTGGGATCGCGTGGGCGTCGAAGAGGGCGAGGCGATCGAGAATCGCATGCTCACCCGGGTGATCGAAGGTGCCCAGAAGAAGGTCGAGGGTCGAAACTTCGATATTCGCAAGCATCTACTCGACTACGACAATGTCATGAACAAGCAAAGGCAAGCTTTCTATGCGCGCCGCCTCGGGGCGATGTCCGCGGATCAGGCTGCTCTGGACGACGAACTCCAAGCCTGCATCGAAGGCTATGTCGCGAATCTGCTCGAACGGACCTGGCCGCAGCGGGGCGATCCCGACGACGACGACCTGGTCGAGATGGCCCATTCCCTCGAAGCGCAATTCGGTGTCGCCTTCTCGATTGAAGAAGCGCCCTTCCGGGCGGTCGAAGCGAAGCGCCACAACGACAAGGACGAACTGGGACATGCCATTCTCGAACACCTGAAGAAGGTGCTCGACGACAAGAAGGAAGAGGGTCGCGTCTTCAAGGAAGAGACCTACGCGGACTTCGAGAACTACCCGACCTTCAACTCGATTCTGCGCGATATCCAATTGCAGATCCTCGATTCGCAGTGGAAGGCCCATCTTCATACGATGGATGCGCTTCGCGAGTCGATCAATCTACGCGGCTACGCCCAGCGGGATCCCAAAATCGAGTATCAGCGCGAGGGCTTCGAGCTCTTTGGCGAGATGGAACAGCGCATCGATGACTCGTTCGCCGAGTTCGTCTTCAAATTCGGCTATCCGAGACCAGAAACCGGGCCGAGGGCGACAGCGCGTCGCGTCGATGGCGGGCGGGCCGGGGCGACGCCGGCGAGGCAAGCCGGAGCGAATGCGCCAACGGGTTCCCCGGCAGCCGGTGCGCAGGGGGCTGCGGCCGGCGCCGCGAGTGCCGCCACAGGCAAGGTCGGGCGAAATGACCCCTGTCCCTGCGGCAGCGGCAAGAAATACAAGAAATGCTGCGGGGCCTGATCGATCGATGAACATTCGACGCGTGGCCCTGCCCGTGGCCGGTTTTTCAGCGGCCGGGATTCATTCGGGCATCAAGGACTCCGCCAGCGCGCGTGATCTCGCCTTGATCGCCGCGGACGAGCCCGTCCCCGCCGCGGCCGTCTTTACCCAATCGACAATCGTGGGCGCGCCCGTCGAAGTTTCTCGTGCTCGGATCGAGCGCGGTCGGATCCGCGGAATCATCGTGAATAGCGGGGTTTCGAATGTCGCCATGGGGCCCCGTGGACTGCGCGATGCCCGCACGATGACGGCCCTCGCGGCCCGGGAACTCGGTTGCGAAGAAGCGGAGATGTTGGTGGCCTCGACCGGCGTGATCGGCGAGCCACTGCCGATGGATGTTTTGCGTCGGGGCATTCCGCGCGTTGCAGCCCAACTCTCACGGGATGGTTTGCGGGATGCGGCCGAGGCGATCCGGACAACGGATACCCATGCCAAGATTGCCTCGACGCGGGTGAAGATCGACGGGCGAACGGTCACCCTCGTCGGCATCGCGAAGGGTTCCGGGATGATCGAGCCGAACATGGCAACGATGCTCTCCTTCCTGGTGACCGATGCAGCGATCGCGCCTGCCTTGCTGCGCAGCCAGCTCCGGCGTGTCGCTGACGCGACCTACAATCGGCTGACGATCGACGGAGAAGGGTCGACCAGCGACACCGTGGTCTTGATGGCCAGCGGCCGGGCCGGCGGGGCGACCCTGCGATCGGGCAGTTCCGGGGCGAAACGATTCGAGGCGGCCTTGTTGGGCGTCTGCGAGGATCTGGTCCGACAGCTCGCACGCGACGGCGAGGGGGCGACACGGTTGATCACCGTCGAAGTCTCCGGTGCCCGCACTGCCGCCGAGGCAGACCTCGCTGCGAGGCGAATCGGAAATTCGCTGCTCGTGAAAACGGCCATTTTTGGCGGGGACCCGAATTGGGGTCGAATCATGCAGACCCTGGGCGCCGGTCAGATTGCCTGGAATCCCGAAAAGACCCGAGTCCGCGTAGGCGGTGTCGCTGTCTTCGTGCGCGGCCGATCCGCGGGTCCCGCCGCGCGCAAGCGTGCGGAAAAGGCCTTGCGGGCCGAGGAAATCACGATCGCCGTCGAACTCGGGAAGGGCCAGGGCTCAGCCCGACTCTTCACCTGCGACCTCAGTTACGACTACGTCAAGATCAACGCGGAGTACACGACCTAGGGGCTCTGCGGGAAACCCAAGGAACTCGATGGGCGCGAACCCAAGATTCTGCTAAACACCCGCCAAATCACACGTTCCCGGTCACCCCGGCGGTGCCCGAAGCGGCTTGAATGAGCGACATGTCCTTGGCTGGATTTTCCTGCCTGGGCGCTCAATCAGACGCATCGGGTCGGGGAATGGACGGCTGGGGGCGGAGGCATAACCGCAAAAGGAGTAATCCATGTCCGATACGCCGGCCCCGACCGAGGCCGCAACGATCCCCGTCCCACCTGTCGCCGCTGACTCTTCTCAGGCCCCACCGGCCACCGACATGAAGAGTGAATTGGGCGAAGCCCTGAAAGAACAGGATTTGTCGATCCGCTCGCTACTCGAGGCGGGTGTGCATTTCGGCCATCAGCCCGGACGTTGGAATCCGTTGATGCGTAGCTTCATCTTCGGCGAGCGAAACGGCACGCATATCATTGATCTCGATCAGACCCTGCCCATGCTGAAAGAGGCCCTCGACTTTCTTCGCGAAACGACGGCGGCCGGAGGCAAGGTTCTCTTCGTCGGAACGAAGCGACAGGCCGCTGGCCCCATCATGACGGAGGCCAAACGAGCCGGTCAGTACTACATCAACAATCGTTGGCTCGGCGGCATGCTCACGAACTGGAAGACGGTCAAGAAATCGATCGATCGCTACAACAGCTATATCGAGATCCTCGGGTCCGAGGACAAGAAGGCGGAGTTGTCCAAGAAGGAACTGGCGAGCATGACTCGGCAGGTCGAAAAATACGACAAATCCCTCGAAGGCATCCGAAAGATGGATCGTGTGCCCGATGCGATTTTCATCATCGATGTCGGCAAGGAAGCGATTGCTGTTTCAGAGGGCAATCGACTTCATATCCCGATCATCGGAATCGTGGACACGAATTGTAGTCCTCGCAAAATCGACCTCGTCGTACCCGGCAACGATGATGCCATCCGCGCGATCGATCTCTATTGCACGGCGGCGGCCAATGCCTGTCGTGAGGGCTTCGAGAAACATCAGGCCGAATTGATCGCGCAGAAGAAAGACGCGCCGGTCAGGGCCAAGACGGCATCGGGCCCCAGGTCTGGACGTCGCGTCGTTGAAATCAAGCAGCAGCCACGTCGGGGCCGAGGTCAGGGTTCCGCCGGCGGCGGCAAGAGCTATTCCGCGGGCGGTGGCAAGGGCGAAGACGCCAAGGGCGAATCGACGGCAGCGGCTCCGGCCGCCAGCAAGCCCGCGGCGAAGGCCGCCGAGGCGGCACCGGAAGCCAAGGCAGCAACACCCGAGGCGGCGGCTGCTCCTGCGACTCCTGCGACAACTCCGGCGACAACTCCTCCGACACCTACGGCCGCCGATGGAGAGGGCGAGAAGAAGGCATGAGTATTTCGGCAAAGGACGTGAAGGCGCTTCGGGATTCGACTGGCGCTGGGATGATGGATTGCAAGCGGGCCTTGACCGACGCAGACGGTGATGTCGAGCGCGCGATGGACTTCTTGCGCGAACGCGGGCTGGCGAAGGCGGGCAAACGGGCTGGCCGCGAGACCAGTGAAGGCGCCGTTGTCTTTCTGGCCGAGGGCGGACGTGGTGTCTTGATCGAACTCGGTAGCGAGACAGACTTCGTCGCCAATACGCCGGACTTCCAAAGTCTTGCCGGGAACATCGCGAAGGCGATCCTGGCCGTCGGTGGCGAAGCCGATCTCGAAACCGGACTCGCAGCGCCGATGGACGGTGGATCGGTGGACGATGCGGTCAAGGCTGCCGGTGCCAAGATGGGCGAAAATATTCAGCTGAAGCGTGTGGCCGGCGTCGATGTCTCCGGTGTCGTGGGCGGTTATGTCCACGGCGGTGGCGGGCTCGGTGTGCTCCTGGCGCTCGAGACGGATGCATCCGGGGACGCGGTCGATGAAGTACTTCGGGACATCGCGATGCACGTCGCCGCCCATGATCCGACACCGCTCGCGATCGATCGCGACGGTATCCCGGCAGACATCGTCGAGAAGGAGCGTTCGTTTCTGACGAGCCAAGCCCTCGAGAGTGGTAAGCCCGAGAACGTCGTCGAGAAGATGGTGGACGGCCGCATCAATAAATTCTTCGCCGAGAATTGTCTGCTCGAGCAGAAGTTCGTCAAGGATCCCGACCAAAGCGTGCGCAACCTTCTGGCCGATACCGGCAAGGCTGTGGGTGGCGACTTGAAGGTGGTGCGTTTCGTGCGATTCAAGCGGGGAGAGGCTGCCTCGTAGTGGCGATGGGCACCCGGAGGCCGTTCGCCGAGCACTCCAGCGAGGCACTCGCCAGGGCGGGCGGTTCAGGCCACTCTGCAGGCGTGAATGGACGATTTTCGCGAGGGCCATTCGCTCGCTCGATGTGGCTTCATGCGCCGTCGCCAAGCCCTCAGCCGATCTCAGAGTCTCTGTGCGGGCCAAAGCATTCGATTCAAAGGCGTGGGAAAGTCATCTCTCCTTCTATACTGCAGGTATGCGGTGTTGTTCCGAGGCGTTGTGTCTTCGGGCGGAGCCGCCCGCGCGTTCGGGCCCATTTCGGCTCGAACCGTGAGCGTCCGGGCACGCGTGCGCGATACTGACAAATTGGACTGATTGCAGGACGATCACAGACTACGAACCACGACGTTGACCACGCAGCACGAAGTAGGAGGCCTCGAATGGCGGGAGAAGAAGACGTAGGCGCAGTCATCGACGAGGGACGAGAGTCGATGGGCAAAGCGATCGAGCGGTTCGGCAAGGAGCTGACCAAGATTCGGACGGGGCGAGCCAGTACGAATATTCTCGACGGGATTTCCGTCGACTACTTCGGTACGCCGACCCCGCTCAATCAATTGGCAGCGCTTTCGGTTCCCGATCCGCGAATGATCGTCGTCTCGCCCTTCGACAAATCGGCCATCTCTTCGATCGAGAAAGCCATCCACGGCTCCGATCTCGGCTTGTCGCCGAGCAACGACGGCAAGGTCATTCGAATCCAGATCCCGCCGCTGACCGAGGAACGTCGCAAGGTGTTGGTCAAGCAGGTCCGCAAGATCGCTGAAGAACATCGCGTCCGAGTCCGGGACGCCCGCCGTGATTGTCTTTCTCTGCTGAAAGATCTCGAGGAGGACGGCCTTTCCAAAGATGATCGCCACCGCGCGGAAAAGAAGGTTCAGGACCTGACCGACGAGTTCGTCAAGAAGGTCGACGGGCAAACGGCCCAGAAAGAAAAGGACGTGCTCGAGGTTTAGTGCCTCGAGGTCGAATCGATGGCGCAGCCGGAAATTCAACAGGGTCGCATCCCGCGACACGTGGCCATCATCATGGATGGCAATGGGCGTTGGGCCGTTTCGCGTGGCCTCGAACGCAACGCCGGCCATCGCGAAGGCATCGAATCCGTCCGTGAGATCATCCGCGCCTGTCGTGATTACGGGGTCGAGATATTGACCCTCTATGCCTTCTCGATCGAGAACTGGAATCGGCCCCGCGGCGAGGTTTCTGAGTTGATGCGGCTGCTCGAGGAATACCTCGAGACCGAACTCGAAGAAGTGATGGAGCATGGCGCCCGCGTACGCACGATCGGGCGAGTCGATCGTTTGCCGCCTAGCACGCGACGGGCGGTCGAGGCTGCGATCGCGCGAACGAGCGACAATACCGGTATGCAATTGGTTTTTGCGCTCTCCTACGGAGGGCGGACCGAGATCGTGGACGCCGCGCGTCGGCTCGCGAGAGATGCCGAGCTGGGCAAGATCGATCCAGAGGGGCTCGATGAGAAGGGATTTGCCGCCTATCTCTATGCGCCGGATTTGCCGGATCCCGACCTATTGATCCGAACCGGGGCCGAACAGCGGGTTTCGAATTTCCTGCTCTGGCAGATCGCTTATTCGGAGCTGCATCTCTCCGACCGTATGTGGCCAGAATTTCGGCGCGCGGAGTTCGAGGAGGCGATTGCCGACTATCAGCGCCGAGAACGTCGCTTCGGCCTGACCAGTGAGCAGGTGAAGGGCGAGGACTCGGATAAGGCCGCAGTAGAGGGCCGGGGCGAGTCGTCCGCCGAGGGTTCGATCCGATGAAGCGGCTGGCAGTTCTGGGCAGCACCGGGAGTATTGGCGAACAAACCCTCGACGTCGTTGCCGCTCATCCTGATCGCTTCGAAGTCGTGTCCCTTGCGGCGGGCCGCCGAGTCGAGCGTCTGATCGAGCAGGCCCGACAATTCAAGCCGCGAGTTGTTTCTGTCGCGGACCCCGCAGAAGTTTCCGGTATCTCAGCAGCGTTAGGCGAAGATTTCGAAGTCGTCTCCGCGGACGCGGGACTCATCGCTGCCGCGGTCGAGCCGTCGGATCTCGTTGTCGCAGGGCTGGTCGGTGCGGTCGGCATGCAGCCGACGCTGGCTGCGATTCGTGCCGGGCGAACGATTGGGCTAGCGAACAAGGAAGTCATGGTCATGGCCGGCGCGCTCGTCTGCCGCGAAGCGAAGGAGTCCGGTGTCGAGATCATTCCCATCGACTCCGAGCACAGCGCGATTTTCCAATGCCTTGCCGGCAATCGCGGGAGTGACGTCGATCGCCTGATCTTGACCTGCTCGGGCGGTCCCTTTCGAACCTGGGCATCCGAGCAGATCGAGAATGCCACGGTCGAAGAAGCGCTGGCCCATCCGAATTGGTCGATGGGCGACAAGATCTCGATCGACTCGGCCACGCTCATGAACAAGGGCCTAGAGGTCATCGAGGCGCGTTGGCTCTTCGATGTCCCCGCGGATCGCGTCGACGTCGTGGTTCATCCGCAATCGATCGTTCATTCTCTCGTCGAATATTGCGATCGATCCGTTCTCGCGCAGCTCGGCCTTCCCGATATGCGTGTCCCGATCGCGGTGGCCCTGGCGCATCCGGAACGAATCGCCCTGGACCTGCCACGCCTCGAGCTGGCGGAACTCGGACGGCTCGATTTCGAAAAGCCGGATCGCGAACGCTTCCCGTGTCTGGATCTCGCCTATCGAGCGGTTTCCGGGAGCGAAGCCGCCCCCGCTGTCTTGAATGCGGCCAATGAAATCGCGGTTGCGGCCTTTCTCGATCGCCGAATCGGCTTTCCCGGCATCGCGGGTTTGAACGCTGCGATTCTCGACCTTCATCTGAAGGATCATCTCGGCCAGCGCGTTGAGACCCTCGAAGAGGTGATTGCCGCGGACGCCTGGGCTCGGGACGCCGCGACGCAATGGCTCGACGCGAACCCAGGCCTCGTTCGTGGATCGGCTGCCGAGGGACAAGGCTGATGGCAGTGATCGATACGCTGGTGGCTGTGATTCCGATGCTCGGCATCTTGATCATGGTCCATGAGTTGGGACATTTCCTGGCCGCCAAGGCCTGTGGCGTTCGGGTATTGAAGTTCTCAATTGGTTTTGGTTCGCCGATCGGATTTGGTCGTATGCGCCTTCGCTGGGA
The DNA here is from genome assembly GCA_964565565.1 of uncultured Spirochaetaceae bacterium. Taxonomy (GTDB): domain Bacteria; phylum Myxococcota_A; class UBA9160; order UBA9160; family UBA4427; genus UBA4427. The sequence goes on from CAZMFM010000094.1 coordinate 8,815, forward strand.
ACGTGGAGGGACCGAATACGTCATCGGTTGGATTCCGCTCGGGGGCTTCGTTCGCATGTTGGGCGAGCCGATGCCCGGCGACGAAAATTTCTCGCCAGCTGTTCCCGACGACGCGCGGCCCGATGAGTTTCTCGAAGCCAAGCCGGTTTGGCAGAAGCTGTCGATCGTCTTTGCGGGCCCGGCGATGAATCTATTGCTGCCCATTCTCTGTCTGATGGGAATTCTCTGGTTCGGGTTGCCCAGGCCGGATGCGGTCATCGGTATGGTCGAGGCGCAGTCGCCGGCGGCGGAGGCTGGACTGCAAGTGGGTGATCGGATCCTTTCCCTCGACGGTGGTGCCGTCGAGTGGTGGGATGAATTGTTGCTGCCGATCGAGCGTCGCGATGCCGGCGAAACCATCACCTTGGAGATTGATCGGGACGGCGAGTCCCATGAGATCGAAGTGCCTGTTGCGGCGCAGAAGGCGCGCGATCGCTTCGGCGCTGTGGTTGATCGAGGTTGGATTGGCGTTGGTCACCGCCGTTTGGCGGCCGTGGTCGGTGTGCCGGAGGTGACGAGCGTTGCCGCTGGGGCCGGATTGAGATCAGGCGATCAGGTCCTGGCCGTGGACGGACGTGAGGTCGAGGATTGGCAGACGCTGGCGGCGCTGCACGCGGAGGCCGTTTCGGATGCGCGTTCGGCGGGTCGGCCTCGCGTCGAGTGGCGGGTGCGCCGCGAGTTGGCCCCGGTTGTGGATCACCGGGTGGATTCGAACGCTGACCCGATGGCTGACCCGAGCTTGGGACAAGCGGATGCGGCCGGTGCATCCGGGGACGCGGCGATCGAAAGCGAAGAGATCGTTCTGTCGGTCCCGGTGATCGCGGATCTAGCCGATCTTGGACTCTTGCCAGCGACCATCCTGGTCGCCTACGTAACGGCCGATCGCCCCGCTGCGCTGGCGGGATTGCAGCCGAACGACCTCGTGCTTTCCGTCGACGGGAAGTCGGTCGGAAGCTTTTCGAGTTTCGTCTCGTTGGTGCAGACCAGCGGCGGACGCGAACTCGAGTTGACCTATTCCCGAGCCGGGCGCGTCGACACGCTGCGACTGCGGGCGCGCGAAGAGATGGTCTCCGGCCTCTACGACATCGAGGGGATGGAGGAGAAGGTCTATCAGATCGGCCTGGCCGCGGCCGTTTCGTCTTTGCCGGGCGCGCGTTCGGTTCAGAAGCTGCGCAACCCGGTCGAATCGGTTCCGCGTGCGGTGATGATGAGCTGGCAGATGACGGCGGAATATCTGCGGGGCCTCGGGAAACTATTTACAGGAGAGGTCGGTGCCGACAAGCTTTCCGGACCAATCGGTATCGCTCGCATCGCTCGAAAGTCTCTCGATCGAGGCTGGCTCGACTATCTCTCGATGATGATGTTGATCAGCATCAATCTGGGTATTCTGAATCTCCTGCCTATTCCAATTCTCGACGGGGGGCAGGCGATGATCTACGCCATCGAAGGCATCAAGCGCTCTCCGCTCTCGCTGCGTTCGCGTGAGATCGCGACCTCCGTCGGTTTCGGCATGTTGGTGTTGTTGATGGGGCGCGCCTTCTGGAACGACCTGACTCCGACATGGCTGAAATTGGTGGACTGGCTTTCGAACGGCAGTCAATAACCTCGCTGGCCGCCCCGAGTGGAAAGACATGACCCGAACGATTCTCGCCATTGAATCCGCGACGGATTCACTCTCCGTCGCCCTGCTGAAGGGCGAGGACGTGCTCGTCCTCGAGGAGCACGCGCATTCGAGGCAGCATGCTTCGGCGCTTTTGCCGGCGATCGACACGGTGCTCACGCGCGCCGGACTTGGGCTCGATGATCTCGACGCGATTGGGATCTCGACCGGACCGGGTTCTTTTACGAGCCTGCGCATCGGCTTGGCGACGGTCAAGGGCCTGGCGCTGGGACGTGAAATGATGGCCGTTGGCGTCTCGACCCTCGAAGCCATGGCCCTCTCGCTCATCGAGGGGGATTCGCAGAGCCGGGAGGATGGCAACGTTCCCGCAGTTGATCTCACCAACGGTGCGGATGTCGTCGCACTCCTGGATGCACGTCGTGGTGAGTGGTACGCGGGCGGTTGGTCCAAGTCGGAGCGGCCGGGTGGGCTGCTCAGGCCGACGCTTCCGGAAGGGCTCTACGGCGCGGGCCGGCTGCTTGAAGAGCGTGATCCTTTGACGATCGTGATGAGCCCCGATGCGACCGCTTGGCGGCGAGACTGTGACGAGGCGGGGACAAGCGCGGGCCGGATCATCGAGGGCAGAGCCGCTCGCCCCCGCGCTGACGCGGTCGGGCGACTGGCCGCGAGGCGCCTCGCCATGGGGGAGGCCATCCCCGTTTCGCGACTCGAGGCGCGCTACGTACGTCGTGCCGAAGCCGAGGCGAAACGCCTGGGGCTTGCGGTCGAAGAGGGCGAGGTGGCACGGCTCGCAAAGACCGAGTCGGTCGGCTCCTAGCGAGCGACCCGGCGCTCGTCCGGAGTCTGGCGCGTTGCCAAAAGGTCGCGTAATCTCGCGCAGTTAGCGCTGCTTCCGGACGGAACGGTTCGGCTCAGAGATTCCGAGACGAATCCGAGTTGGATGCGGGATGAAAGAGGCGGACAACGCAGACGTCTATCGCTCTTCTTGATTGGCCTCGATATTTCGGATGGCCAGTTCGACTTCGGACGCGATCGACGGGCGTTCGCCACTACCTAGCGGAAAGCATCGTCGCGAGCCCAGAGGGGCTCGACGACAACAACGATGGAACCCAATACGGGACCCAATACGGGACCAACTCAGGGACCCCCAATCGGACCCACAATCGGACCCACAACGGTCACGAAAAAGGATCAGGACATCCCTCATGGCATTGAATATCTACTACGACAAAGATGCGGACCTCGGGCGACTTCAGTCCAAGACCGTCGCAGTCATAGGCTACGGCAGTCAGGGACACGCCCATGCCCAGAATCTTCACGCCTCGGGCGTCAAAGTCGTCGTTGGGCTGCGCAAGGATTCCTCGAGCTGGAGCAAGGTCGAGGCCGCCGGGCTCAAGGTCGCAACCGTGGCCGATGCGACGCGCGAAGCCGACTTGATCATGTTGACCGTGCCCGATGAATTGTGTGCCGCGATCTACCGCGACGAGGTCGCTCCGAATCTTGAACCCGGCAACTACCTCGCGGTCGCCCACGGATTCAACTTTCATTTTCAGGCGGTGATTGCCCCCGACGATCTGAATGTCATCATGATCGCGCCCAAGGGCCCGGGCCATACGGTGCGCGACCACTACGAACAGGGTCGCGGCGTTCCCTGTCTGGTCGCCGTCCATCAGGACCCGAGCGGCGATTCCTTTCAGATCGCACTCGCCTATGCCTCAGCGATCGGCGGCGGCCGAGCCGGCATTATCGAAACGACCTTCCGCGAGGAGACCGAAACGGATCTCTTTGGAGAGCAGGCCGTGCTATGCGGAGGCCTGACGTCGCTGATGCAGGCCGGGTTCGAGACGTTGGTCGAGGCGGGCTATGCCCCGGAGATGGCGTATTTCGAGTGCATCCACGAGACCAAGCTGATCATCGACCTGATCTATGAAGGCGGCATCGCCAACATGCGCTATTCGGTTTCGAATACCGCGGAATATGGCGACTTCGTGAGCGGTCCGCGCGTGATCGACGCCAGCGTCAAGGCGCGCATGAAGGATGTCTTGACGGACATCCAGAGTGGCGATTTCGCACGGCGCTTCATTCTCGAGAACCAGAGTGGCAATGTTGGAATGCACGCGAAACGTCGCGCGGCGGCAGAACATCAGCTCGAAGAAGTCGGCGCACGCTTGCGCGGTCTGATGCCGTGGTTGTCCGAGAAGCAACTCGTCGATCGATCGAAAAATTAAGTCGGCCGACGTCCGGTAGGAGTGGTCATGTCCATGTTTGGGGAGGAAACTTCCGGGGAAGCGGTCGACGAGGCCGAGGCCGAGGGCACGGCTCGGCGGCGACGGCGAAAGCGTAGGAGGCGATCCGATCGGGATCGGGCCGGTTTCGCTGCGCTACTGCCCCAATTGCTCACGACCGCGAACCTCGCTGCCGGCTTCTACGCCATCATCAAGGCCAGCGACGGTGACGTCCTGACCGCGTCCTATGCGATCTTCGTCGCTGCGGTCTTTGACGTCCTCGACGGGCGCGCGGCGCGCATGACTGGAAACGTCAGTCGCTTCGGCGCGGAATATGACTCGATTGCGGACACCGTTTCTTTCGGTGTCGCGCCTGCGGTGTTGGCCTTTCACGCGGGCGAGATTTCGAGTCTCGGTTGGGCGGGATGGGTCATGGTCTTCGCCTACACGGCCTGTGCTTCCCTGCGTCTGGCGCGCTTCAACGTCTCTTCGGGTCGCTATCAAGGGCACTTCGACGGGCTGCCTACTCCGGCCGGGGCCGGAATGATCGTCTCAGCGGTCTGGTTCAAGAACTTCCTCGTAGGGCCGGAGTTCGGGCTGGGTCTGCCGCCGATCCTTCCCGCGTTAGGCGTGATGTTCATGGGGCTTTTGATGGTCAGCCCGATTCCCTACAACAGTTTCAAGAATCTGCGCTTCGGCCAGAGCTATTCGTCGACGGTAATCCCGGTCGTCATCTCGATCGTCCTGGTCATGGAGCCCGAGTTGAGTTTTTTCCTGGTCGGACTCGCTTATGTCGGGTCCGGGCCGGTCGGATATTTCTGGCGCCAGCGAACGGGTCGACGGCTGCTTCCCGTAGACGGCGGACCCGAGTCCGAGGAAACTACAGCCGAGGGGAAGGGTGCTTCCGCGGCCGACGGCGGTTCGACTTCTGCGAGTTCAGGGAAGCCGCCAATGGCGACTGCGGACGATGACAAGAAGGTGACGGCTTTGTCGGACCATATGCCCTCGGAAGCCGCCGGGACGAGCGGATCGATGGGAAGTGAGGAGAAGCGATGAACGCTGAGAGGCTTCGGATCTTCGACACGACCTTGCGTGACGGCGAGCAATCACCGGGTTGCAGCATGAACCTGCAAGAGAAGCTTACCCTGGCTCGGCAACTCGAACGTCTCGGCGTCGATGTCATCGAGGCGGGGTTTCCGATTGCCAGCGATGGCGATTTCGATTCCGTGCGCGCTATCTCGAAGGAGCTCGAGAATGCGATCGTCTGCGGCCTCGCGCGGACGGGCAAGCTCGATATCGAGCGGGCCGGTCAGGCGGTCGAGTCGGCGCGCAAGCCTCGCATCCACACCTTCATCGCGACCAGTGATATCCATCTCGAATACAAACTGCGGATGAGCCGCGCGCAGGTGCTCGAAGAGGTCGATCGGTCGGTTCGTCAGGCGAAGGCCTTCGTCGATGATGTCGAGTTCTCCGCCGAGGATGCGACGCGATCGGATCGAGACTTTCTCGTCGAAGTATTCAGCGCCGCGGTGGCCGCGGGGGCTTCGACGCTCAACGTTCCCGACACGGTCGGCTATACGACACCGAAAGAATACGGCGCCTTGATCGCCTATCTCCGAGAACATGTTGAAGGCGCCGGGGGCATCTTCTTTTCCGTGCATTGCCACAACGATCTCGGTCTGGCGGTCGCGAATAGCCTGTCTGCGATCCGCGCGGGCGCGCGACAGGTCGAATGCACCGTCAATGGCATTGGCGAACGCGCCGGGAACGCCTCACTCGAAGAAGTGGTCATGGCGCTCAGGGTCCGTAGCGATCAATTTGAAGACATCGAGATCGGCATCAACAGTGAGGAGATCTATCCCGCCAGCCGCCTGCTCTCGTCGATCACCGGCGTCCAGGTCCAACCCAACAAGGCCATCGTCGGCGACAATGCCTTTGCCCACGAAGCGGGCATTCATCAGGACGGCGTACTGAAGGCGGCGATCACCTACGAGATCATGACGCCGGAATCGATCGGGCGTGCCTCGAACGAACTCGTGCTCGGAAAGCACTCCGGGCGACACGCCTTCCACGACCGGCTCCTCGAGTTGGGCTTCAAGCTCGAGGGCGACGACTTCCAGCGTGCATTTCGTCGTTTCAAAAGTCTGGCGGACGCCAAGAAGGTGATCTACAACGAAGACCTCGAAGCGATCGTTTCGGATTCGGTACAGACGATCGAGGACCGCTATGGCTTTGAGGCCCTGGTCCTGACTTGTGGCAGCGGCCAGTCCCCCAATGCTCGCGTTCAATTGCAGCAGGACGGGAAAATCATCGAACGGGAAGCATCCGGCGTTGGACCCGTCGACGCGATCTTCTGCGCCATCAGCGAGTTGACCGGGACGAGCAGCGAATTGATTCAATACCAGGTGCACGCCGTCACGGCGGGACTCGACGCTCAGGGCGAGGTCTCGGTGACAATCGAGGAAGAGGGTCGTCGCGTGATCGGAAACGGCGTCCACGAGGACGTCATGGTGGCCAGCGCGAAGGCCTATGTCCATGCGCTGAACAAGCTCGAGTGGCACAAGAAAAGGCGCGACGTGGACGCGCCGCGAGGAATCTGAGCGCACGCATTGCGCGCATGAGCAAGTCGCGGGCGCGAAACCCTTCAGCGGTCCTGGCGACGACAACAACCCCAATCATTGGAAGAAGAGACTTTGACAGAGCGGATCGTATTGTTGCCCGGAGACGGCATTGGGCCCGAGGTGACCGAACAGGCGCGCCTCGTGCTGGTGGCAGCCGGAAAAAATGCAGGCCTGGAATTCGATTTCCGGGAAGAATTGATCGGTGGCGCTTCGATCGACGCACACGGAGTGCCCCTGCGCGATGAAGTCATCGAGGCCTGTCGTGCGAGCCGAGCCGTGCTCTTGGGCGCAGTGGGTGGCCCGAAATGGGACGATCTGCCCGTCGATGTCCGCCCGGAGAAGGGGCTGCTCGGGATCCGCAAGGCGCTTGGACTCTTCGCGAACCTTCGTCCGGCCTCGGTCCTACCGGCGCTCGTAAACGCTTCGGCGCTGCGCCCGGAGATCGTTGAGGGCGTGGACCTGCTCGTCGTTCGAGAATTGACCGGCGGTATCTACTTCGGGGAGCCCCGCGGCCGAGAAGGTGAGAAGGGCCAGCGACGCGCGCTCAATGCCATGGTCTATCACGAGCATGAGATCGAACGCATCACGCGTGTCGCCTTCGAGCAGGCGAGGCTTCGGCGCAATCATGTGACCCACGTGCACAAGGCCAATGTGCTCGATGTTTCGCAGCTCTGGGTCGAAGTCGTCGACGAAGTGGCGACGGACTATCCCGACGTCGAGCTGGCCCATCAATTGGTCGACTCCTGTGCGATGTTGCTGGTCCAGGATCCGCGTCGATTCGATGTGATCGTGACCGGGAACCTTTTCGGCGACATTCTTTCCGACGAAGCGGCGATGATTACCGGTTCGCTGGGGATGCTGCCCTCCGCGAGCCTCGCGCAGGGCGGTTTCGGTCTCTTCGAGCCGGTCCATGGATCGGCCCCGGATATTGCAGGCAAGGATGTCGCGAATCCACTGGCTGCAATCCAGAGCGTGGCGATGCTGCTCGAAACGAGCTTCGAGGCGAAGGAGGCGGCGGCGGCGATTCGCGACGCAGTCGCTGACGTTCTCGAGGCAGGGCATCGCAGTTGCGATCTGATCTTGCCGGGTGAGACGCGTGAGTCGGTCGGCTGTCGACGCATGGGCGAGCTCGTGCTGGAAGCGCTCGAGCGTTAGTTGCCAAAGTTCGGCTCGCCTAAGAAGATGATGCCATCACGGACGGCCCGACTCGCACTGGGCCTACGGAGATTCGATTGATGAGTGAGAAGGAGGCTTTGCGCCTGGTCGTCTTTGGCGCAACCGGACATCTCGGCCAGCAGCTGATCGAGAAGCTGGGGGAGGGTGATTGGCCGATCGGGGAGTTGGTCGGCGTGGCCTCGGGTGCTTCAGCGGGGGAAGAATTCGAATTCCGCGGGGAGCTGCTCGATGTGGTCAGCGAATGGCCCGTGCTGAAGGGGCGAGATCTCGTCTTTATCTGTACGCCGGCGGCCGAAGCCCTTGAAGTCGTTCGAGAGGCGTTGCGGGCGGAGGTGCCCTGCATCGATTGCACCGGCGCCCTCGCCAGTCAGTCCGATGTGCCGATGCCGGGGCAATCCTCGGTGGCGCTCGCAACGGGGGAGGTCGATCCAACCACGGGCGCCCCTCTTTTGTTGATTCCTTCCGGGACGACGCTTGCCTGGGTGTCGATCCTTGAGGCGCTCGCTGCCACGCGGGTGCTGGCTACGGTGTTATGCAGCGCGTCGGCGCTCGGTAAAAAGGCTGTCGTGGCGCTTTCCGAGGAATCGATTGCGCTCTTCAATCAATCGTCTGGGTCGGAGGCTGGGCCGGCCGGGCAACCCGTGGCCTTCGATGTCATCCCGGGTGGCGGCATCGATTGCGACAGGGTGCGTGCGGAATGCCAGCGTCTGCTGGGTGAGGCGCTGCGGATCGATCTGTCGAGTGTTCAAGTGCCGACATTCATTGGCGAAGGCAGCGCGTTGGCGATCGAGCTCCAGGATCCGCTCGATGCGCAGGCGATCGAGGCTCGGCTGGATGCGATCGACGGCGTGACCGTGGTACGAGCTGGGTTGGGTTCGCACGGTCTGGTCGCCGTCGAAGAGGATTCCGCGGTGCCGATCGGGCCAACACTTCGGGACGCGATCGGATCCGATGAGATTTTGATTGGTCGGATCGCGCCGGATCTGTCGCTGCCAGCGGGGATCGGTTGGCGCATGTGGTTGTCCTATGACCCGCTTCGTTTGACCGCCGATCAGGCTTTGCGGCTGGCCAGGCGGCGACTCGGGCTGGCGTGAGTCGCACCGCTTCTTCGGCCGGGGCTCGCTCCGGCGAGTCTTCAGCCGAGCGGACCTTTCGCCTGGTGCTCGAATATGACGGGCGAGATTTCGAGGGCTGGCAGGCACAGGACGGTGACCGTCCTGCGCGGACGGTGCAGGGCGTGCTGCGCGACGCGTTGGAGTCCGTCACGGGTTATCCCGGGCGTGTTCGTGGCGCGGGTCGAACGGATGCGGGCGTTCACGCCTTCGGCCAGGTCGCCAGCGTGCGGACGATGACCGGCATGTCGGCGAAGGCACTGGCGCGGGCGCTCAATGGTCGATTGCCGAGCGATGTCGCCGTCCGGGACAGTGACGAGGTGCCCGAGGGCTGGGATGCGCTTCGGGAGGCGGCGAGCAAGCACTACCGGTACCAGATCTGGAATGGGGCAAGACGGTCGCCGCTGCGTGCGGCGCGCTTCCATTGGCAACGCGATCCGCTTTCGGTCGAGGCCATGCGTGAAGCCGCCGGATGTTTCATCGGGACCCATGATTTTGCCTCGATGGCGGGCGCAGGCTCCTCGGTCAAGACGACCGTACGGACCGTTCTTGATCTCCGAATCGCAGGTGAGGCGGGAGGCGAGATCGTCATTGATGTCCGGGGAGAGGGCTTTCTACGGCATATGGTGCGCAATCTGGCGGGAACGCTGCTGGAGATCGGCCGCGGACGCTGGGAGGTGGCGAGAGCGGCCAGGATCCTGGCGTCCCTCGACCGGGGTGAGGCGGGTCCGACGGCTCCTGCGAAGGGGTTGGCATTGATCTCAGTGGTGGATAGCTGGACGATGAGGAAGATCAATCACCGTGGATCACCGCTGCCGATACTCTCTAGGGGCTCCTCGGTTGACGGGAGCGGCCCCGTCGGGTAAACAATCGCGGTCCCGGAGGCCCTCTTCAGGACCGCAGGCGTCTTACGCGCGGATTTCGCAACGTGGATAGCCAGCACGAAGAGCACGCCCAGGAATCAGCACCAGCATCAGCACCAAGAGTCAAAATCAAAAGTCAGCATCAAAAGTCAGTATCAGCCGTCGGAAACCAGACACGATCTTCACTACTGAATTGAATCCGATTGATTCGGATCAGCCGAGTGAAGACGAGGAGTAGACCACTCGAAATGGCCAATCGAGCCTTTGCCGCAACCCGAAGCGTGAGCACCGACCAGGTGGAGCACCGCTGGTTCGTTGTGGACGCCGAAGATTTGATCCTGGGTCGGCTCGCGACGCGAATCGCGACCATCCTGCGTGGAAAACACAAGCCGGAATTTACGCCGCATGCCGATGTCGGCGACCACGTGATCGTCGTCAACGCCGAGAAGGTTGCACTCTCCGGTCGCAAGCGAGAACAGAAGACCTACTACCGTCACTCGGGATACCAGGGCGGAATCAAGCAGATCACGATCGGAAAATTGCTCGAGTCAGCCCATTCGGATCGCGTCGTTCGTGCCGCCGTCCGAGGCATGCTCCCGCGCAATACACTCGGGCGACAGATGCTCGCAAAACTGCGGGTCTATTCGGGGCCCGACCATCCACATGCTTCCCAGAAACCAGAGGAGCTTCCACTTGTCTGACGTCACTCAAACCACCGGTAAGCGGAAGAGCGCGGTCGCCCGCGTTCGAATGACCCTGGGGTCGGGCCAGATCACGGTCAACGGCCGGGGCATGGACGAATACTTTCCGCGTGAAGCGCTTCAGATCCTGATTCGTACGCCCTTCGACAAGACCGAGACGCTCGGTCGTTTCGACGTCGACGCAACACTCAACGGCGGTGGTGTGGCTGGTCAGGCTGGCGCGCTCCGACACGGAATTGCTCGCGCGATCGAGAAGGTCGATGCCGCACAGCGGGGAACCCTCAAGAAGGCGGGCTTCCTGACTCGCGATCCTCGAAAGAAGGAGCGCAAGAAATATGGACAGAAGGGCGCTCGCGCGCGCTTCCAGTTCTCGAAGCGCTA
>CAZMFM010000095.1:0-19429 GCA_964565565.1 uncultured Spirochaetaceae bacterium
TCGGCGCGAAGATTTCCTTCGCCGCCTCGGCCAGGAGATGCAGCATCGATTCGAGGACGACGGGTTCTTCGTCGATCACGGCGTCGACCTCAGAAAGAACGCGTGAGCCGGGCCCCTTGCCTTGGCCCTCAGCGTCCTCCCCCATCAGATCTTCGGGAACGACGACGCCGACCAGGAGTTGCCCGGCAAAGGGAACATGCACCCGGGTTCCCGACGCAGCATCCGGGTGGCTGGGTGCAAGGCGGTAATCGAAGAGTTGATCAAGGGGAACGGGCAGGGCCACGCGCACGATTCGTTCGTTTGCGGCATCGTTGGCGTCGCGCGGCGCCAGGCCGTCGAAAAGGGGGGCACTCATGGCGAGATCCTATGCACGGCGGGCGCGTGTGGAAAGGCCGCGGATTCGAATCGACGATTCCGGTGGGACGCGCTCGCTCGTTGTCGACGAGACTTTCGCGTCCTTCTACCGGCCCGGAGAAATTGCGACCCATTGTGTCTGGGATGCGATTGCGGCACCGATCCTATGGCTGGCGCCGAAGCGCAGGCGGCGAATCTTGATCCTGGGACTGGGCGGCGGATCGGTGGCAAGGCTGGCCCGCGCCCTGGCACCCGAGGCCGAGATCGTCGGCGTCGAACTCGATCCCGAGGTCGTGCGTTTGTCACGCGCGCATCTCGACCTCGATAGCCTCGATGTGCGGGTCGAAATCGCGGACGCGCTCGCGTGGCTCGAAAAAGCGCAGGGCACCTACGACGTCATTCTCGAAGATGTGTTCATCGGTCGCGGCGATGACGTTCACAAACCCGATTGGATTCCCGAGCCCGCCCACCAACTGGCCTTCGATCGCCTGGCTCGGGGTGGCCTGTTCGTCAGCAATACCCTCGACGAGCATCTTCGCGTCGAGCGGGCGATGCGCGGCCGCTTCCCGGCCATCGTCGCGATCGAGACCGAAGACTACGACAATCGGGTGCTGGTCGGTGGGGCCAGGGGGCTGAGCGGCGCCGGGCTTCGCCAGCGAGTCGCCGAGTCTCCGATTCTTGGCGAAAGCCTGGAGATTCTCTCCTTCCGCAGCCGCTAGAGACCATTCTCACGCCATCACGCGTCCGTCTCGTGCGCTCAACCAGCTTTTGGAGGCCTCTTTTGGTGCCTTTTCTGGGATCTTCATTGAATTAATCGAACGATTGATTAATTTACTAACCATGTCGACCGAAATAGACAACGAGCCCACGACACGCCGACCAGGACGGCCGCGTCAGCGGGAGACCGAGGGTGCGGAGGTCCGCGACCGGTTGCTTGATGCGGCCATGGAGTTGGCGGTGGAGCAGGGGTTCGAAGCGTGTGGGCTGCGGGAGATCGCGGCGCGCGCCGAGGTCAGCTCAGCGATGATCGCGTACTACTTTGGTGACCGGCAGGGACTCTACGAGGCCATGTTCCGCCGCGCCTTCGATCGGGTCGCCGAGCAGGTCCGTCGCTTGATGCAGGACTCGGAGCGCAGCGGCGGGGATCGTCTCGACGATCTCATTCGCTATCAGGTCGAAGCCATCGCTGCGGATCCTTGGCTGCCCAAGATGATCGTTCGGGAAGTGCTGCTGCCCGGGGACTCGCCCTCTCGAGACCATTTCGCCAAAACCGTCGGCCAGGGGCCGCTCATGTTGATGGTCCGATGGCTCGAAGAAGAACAAGAGAAGGGTGTGCTGCGATCCGACTTCGACCCGCGTATGATGGCGATGACGATCGCGAGCGTTTCAGCGTTTCCATTTCTGATGGTGCCGATCGTCGGCGCGGAAATCGATCTCGAAATCGACGATGATTTTCCGAACCGCCTGATCGAACACAATCAAAGATTTCTCGCCCTAGGACTCCGCGCCCACTCGGAGGAAGAACCATGAAGTCGTGTCCCAAACGGGAGACGCGAGGCGCTCGGTCGAGATTCTCGCCCCTTGTTTCGACGCTATTTCCGATCGAGGTCCCGATCAAGCTGATGCTGTTGGCGGCCCTTCTGTCGCTTGCGGGCTTGCAATTCGCTTGTCAGGACTCGAGCGCCCTGAATCATGAACTCGCCGGGGACGACGCGGTGCCGCGAACGGAAGCCCGTCTACGCGTGCAGGTCGAACCCGTGCGTCGCGCGCAATTGGCCAGCGCCGATCGTATCACGGGGACCGTCCGCGCCTTTCACCGCGCAACGGTCACCGCCGAAACCAAGGGTCGCGTGATCGCGCGCCATGTCGAAGCCGGCGCCCGGGTCGAAGCGGGGCAACTGCTCATCGAATTGGAATCTTCACGCCTCGAACTCGAAGTGCGTCGTTCGAAAGCGTCCTTGCACGCGGCGAAGACCGTCCTGTCCCATGCGAAGCGCGATTTCGGTCGCGCAAAGAAGCTCTTCGCCCAAAATACGATGAGCACCCAGACCTACGACGGGCTGGAGAATGCGGTCAATCGGGCGCGCGATGAAATCGCCCTGGCCGAAGTGGCACGTGATACCGCGAAGCGAAATCTCGAGGATGCTCGTATCCTGGCTCCCTTCTCGGGCACCGTCGATTCATTGATGGTGGATGTCGGCGACTTCGTGAGCGCGGGCAAGGCGGTGGCCATCGTTGTCGATCTGTCACGCGTACGGATCTTTGGCGGCGTCACGGCCCGAGAAGCTACACGCCTCGAGCCCGGCCTGAGCGCACAGGTCAGTTTTGCCGACCTCGGTGGAGAAACCTTCGAGGCGACCTTACAAAGTGTCGGGCGAGTGGCCGGAACCCACGATGGCACCTACGAGATTGAACTCTGGATGGATCCGGTCGGAACTGCGATGCGTGATGGGTTGGTCGCGCAGATCGAAATGCGGAACTCGAACGAGGAGCCCTCGCTGCTTGCTCGCCGCGCCGCAATCCTGCGCCGCAACGGACATCCCGAGGTCTTCGTCGTTGCGCGGGCGGCAACGGGCTCCGTGGCGCAGATCAGGCGCCTGCGAACCGGGCGAAGCCAGGGTGATTGGATCGAGGTCCTCGACGGATTGGAGGAAGGCGATCAGGTGATCTGGGATGGCCATTTCGCGCTTGATGAGGGCGCGCACGTGATCGTCGATGGCGCACCCCGGACGACGGTCAGCGCGGTCGCAGAGTCCGGGCGAAGCGGCCGGGTCGGTACCGGGATGACCTCGACAGCGAGCGCCAACGCTGATTCAACGCAGTAGCATCCAATGAATCGAATCGTCAGCTTCTTCGTCAATCGCCATCTTCTGGTGAACGTCCTGACTGTGTCGGTGATCGTGCTCGGTCTGCTCGCGATGATGCGGACGAATATCGAGGGCTTCCCCGACGCTTCGATGCCGATCTTCATCATCTCCGCGAATCTTCCCGGTGCCTCGGCGCGAGATATTGAGACCAAGATCACGATCCCGATCGAGGATGAGTTGCGCGAGGTGGATGGCCTCGACAGCTACACCACCGTGATCACCGACAACCGCTCCGTCACGACAATCGAGCTTCCCGCGGACACCTCGGACGAAGATATTCTCGAGAAGGAACGGGAAATCCGGAACGCGATCGAGGCGATCACGAATTTTCCCGACGAGATGACAGACGAGCCGCGCATCGACGCACTCGATCCATCCAAGCAGCCGATTCTCGAGGTGGCGATCGCCGGGGAAAAATCCCGCTTGCCCGAAGCGGCCAAGATTGTCGAGCGGGCGCTTCGACGCGTACGCGGCGTCGGGGAAGTCAACAAGATTGGACTCCCCGACCCCGAGCTTCGGGTTCTGATCGATCCGATTGCCGCACGCGCGCATAACGTGGCCATCCTCGATGTCATCTCGGCGATCAAGCGGCGCAACGTTTCGGATACCGGCGGCGTGCTCGAGAGTGCCGGCGATCGACGTCAAGTCGTCATGTGGAGCCGTTTTCTCGATCCCTTCGAGGTAGGTGACGTGATCCTACGCTTCGACGACGAGGGACCGCTTCGGGTTCAAGATGTCGCGCGTCTCGAGCTCACCCGGGAGGATGTTGGCCTACTCGCGGGAACGAACGGTCAGCCGGGCCTATCGCTTGTGGCCGTCAAGAAATCTGACGCGGATTTGATCGATACGCGAAATGACATCGCGGAGGCCCTGGCAGCCATCGAACTCCCGGCGGGCGTGACGATCACGATCGTGAACGACGAATCCTTCGAGATGAAGAATCGGCTGAATGTGATCGCCAGCAATGGCGCCATGGGGCTCGTCCTGGTTGGCACGATCGTCTTTCTTTTTCTTGCGCCTTCGGCTGCGATCTGGGTCTGCCTCGGTGTTCCGCTGGTCATTCTCGGGGTGATCGCGATGATGCCCGTCGTCGGCATGACGATCAATTTCATCTCGACGATCGCCTTCGTGATCGTGCTTGGCATGTTGGTCGACGATGCGGTGGTTGTGGCCGAGAAGATCCTGCTGCGACGACAGGATGGATTGTCACCCAAGGACGCCGCGGTTTCGGGTACGGTCATGGTGGCGCGTCCGGTCATTGCCTCAGCGGTAACGACGTTGCTCGCTTTCGCACCGATGCTGGCGATTGGGGGCATGGCCTCGAAGATCATCTGGCAGATTCCAGCGGTCGTCTGCATCGCGCTCGGCATCTCCTTGCTCGAAAGCTTCCTGATCCTGCCCGCGCATATGTCAATGATTCGTGGCGACGCAAAACCACGGCCGAAGCGGGCTTTCGTCTTGCGGATAGAAGAACGCTATCGGCGGGCGCTGCACGATACGCTGCCGCACCGCGGCAAAGTCATCGCCGTCTTCGCAACGGTCTTTTTTGCGATCCTGTTCGGGGTCGTTCCCCGAATGGAGTTTCAATTCTTTCCGCAGGAATCGGCGCCGGGCTTCGCGATCAAGGTCACGATGCCGCCGGGAACACCGATCGAACAGACGGAAGCCAATGTCGACGCCATCCAGCATCAGCTCGGGAGGCTGATGAATGAAGATCTGATCGCGTTGACTTCGCGGATCGGACATCAGGATACGCGCTCCTTTGGCCGCGAATACGGGTCGTCGGAGAACGAGGGCGTCATCTCGGTGCATCTCTATCCGGGGCAGAAGACTCGAAATGCGATGGAATGGATCGAAGTCGTTCGAGCGGGTCTGCAGGTTCCCGACCTGGCCGAGGTTCGCTACGAGGTGGAGCTTGATGGTCCGCCCGGCCTCGAGCCGGTCAGTATCTTCGTGCTCGCCAACGATCATGTCGTTCGCCGCCAGACAGGCCTGGCGCTCGCGCAATTTCTCGAGCAGATCGAGGGTGTGGTCGACATCTCGATCGATGAGAAGCCTGGCATGCGACAGATCGATCTCAATCCAGATCCAGACCAATTGGCTCGGCGGGGACTCGATGCCGCGGATCTCGGGCTGACATTGAAGGCCGCCTACTATGGTCTGGTCGCTTCGGAAATTCGCGACCTCGACGAGACGACCGAAATTCGCGTCTCCTTCGAACCCGCGGCCAGGAGGTCTCTCGACGCGTTGCTGGAAACGCCGATCCGAAACAACCGCGGCGAACTCGTATTGCTTCGCGATGTCGTCGATCCGATCGAAACCCCCGCCCTCGCGAAGATTCAACATCGAAACGGCCGTCGCTCCGTGTTGATTACCGCCGGACTCTCGCCCGAAGGCGGTCAGACGGGACTCACCGTTGCGGAGCGCGTCGAGCGAGAATTCATTCCGCGATACAAGGGGCGGTCTGATGTCGAGATCGAGATTTCCGGCGAGGCGATCCAGTCTCGCGAAGCGGTTGGCGACCTCGGCTTTGTCGGCATCGCCGTTCTGCTTGGCATCGGTGCCGTGATCGCGATCATGTTGGGATCGTTCCTCGAAGCCTTCTTCGTCGTGGCCGTCGTACCCTTCGCCATGGTCTTTGTCGCGTTGACCTTCTGGGTCCACGGCATGAATCTCAGCCTGTTGCCTTTGATTGGGACGATCGGTCTCTCTGGTGTGGTCGTGAACGCCTCGATCGTGATGGTCGACTCCGTGCACCAGGCGATTCATCGCCTCAAGGTCGGTGCAAGCGAGGAAGAGCGAACGGAGGTTGTCGTCGAAGCGCTCGTATCACGCCTGCGCCCTGTGCTCGTGACCAGTTTGTCGACCTTCGGTGGCGTCATGCCCACTGCGTATGGCTTCGGCGGCTGGGACGCCATCATGTCGCCGATGTCGCTGGCGCTGGGCTGGGGCCTTGCGCTTTCGTCCATCGTGACGCTCTTCTTGGTCCCGTCCCTCTACATCGCCGCGAACGACATCAACCGAAAGATCGCAAGCCTCCGCGCGGGACCCTCCGCGTCCTTGATCGGAATCACCAAGGACGCCGCCGCCTAGCGTCGGTTCATCACAGCGCACCACGTTGATGTGGTCGAGGAAGGTCGCTGGCTCGGGCTGCTAGAATTGCGCAATGCCTAGAGACGAAAATATTGACGCCGGTCGCGAGAACGACTGGAGCAAGACTTCCGAGGACTACGCGCAGCACCGCCCCGGACCGCCAGAGAGCTTCTATCAGCGTCTCGCCGTCATGGGGATTGGAACGCCCGACCAACGAATCCTGGATCTCGGTACCGGCACAGGACATCTCGCGCGAGCCTTTGCAAAACAGGGCTGCCGGGTCGCTGGCGTTGATCTGGCTGCCGGACAAATCGAAGCCGCCAAGGAACTCGCCCGGGATCAAGCAGTCGAGGTGGACTTCCGGATCGCGCCCGCCGAAGAAACGACACACGAGAATTCGTCCTTCGACGTCGTGACGGCCAACCAATGCCTACTCTATTTCGATCTGCCGCAAGCGATTCTCGAGATGCGCCGCGTGCTACGCCCGGACGGTCAGATCATGATCTCCTATTTCACGCCGCTCCCCCGCCTCGACCCACTCGTCGCCGCGACCGAAGGACTCGTGCTCAAGCACAACCCGGACTGGAGCGCCGCCGATTGGTCCGGCCAGATTCCGATCCACCCGACCTGGTCACGCGAAGCCTTCGACATGTCCTGCTACTTCTACTACGACGAGCCCATCCCCTTCACCCAGGATTCCTGGCGAGGCCGAATGCGAGCCCACCGCGGAGTCAGCGCCACACTCTCCCCAAACGAAGTAGCCCGCTTCGACACCGACCTGGCAACCCTGCTCGAAGAAACCACCCGCCCCGAGTTCACCGTCCTCCACCGCCTACACGTCCAAATCTTCCACGTCAAACACAACCCCCACCCCCACCCCCAACCGCAGTAGAGCGCGCATCAATCCCCCATCCATGGCATCGCGAGAAACAGAGCAAACACGGAAGAGCACAGGGTGATGCGGTGTGGTCTGTGTCGAAGTAGAGCGCAGGCCCGCAGCCAATCTGCCCAGAAATCCGACCGAAAGACAGGCGCACAGTGTGCCAACCCGATCCGCACTATGCCGGCCGAGCCATTCGACAAAGGCCGCGCCGCATCACACTGTGCTCGTCTGCTAGCTCAAACTCAGAAATTTGTTATTCGACCCGGGTGCGAGTTCTCAGCTACCCATCTTCTTGAGATCCGCCAAAACCCCTTTGGCCACCGCCTTCAGAGTCTCGAAGACCCCTTCGCCCGTCGTCGCACAAGCCTCGAACTCCACCGCACCCATCGGATTGCAAAGCTTCTGCATCTCCTCGAGTGGCGCCGCGTTTGGCAAGTCGCGCTTGTTGTACTGGATGACGTAGGGAATCTTGTCGAGGTCGTAGCCCTGTTCTTTCAGGTTGACCTTGAGGTTGTCGAGGCTTTCGAGGTTGGCTTCCATGCGCTCGATCTGGCTGTCGGCGACGAAAACGACGCCATCGACACCCTTCAGGATCAGCTTGCGGCTGGCGTCGTAGAAGACCTGACCTGGAACGGTATAGAGATGGAAGCGGGTCTTGAAGCCGCGGATCTCGCCGAGTGCCAGCGGTAGGAAGTCGAAGAAGAGTGTGCGCTCGGTCTCGGTTGCAAGCGAGATCATCTTGCCTTTGACGTCGGGGTTCGTCTTCAGGTAGATGTGCTGAAGATTCGTCGTCTTCCCGCATAGCCCGGGACCGTAGTAGACGATCTTGCAGTTGATCTCTCTCGAGCTGTAGTTGATGAAGGACATGGGCGCCTTGTAGATGTGTTATGCGATTCGGTTGATTTTTGTGCGTGGAATGAGATGAGTAGTGAGTTCGCGTCTCAATCCGAAAAAAGGTTGTCGATATCGTCGTCCGTGATTTCGGCGAAGGGCGAGTCCTGGCCTTGCAATGCCGATTCTGTTTTCTTCCGAACCTCTTCGAAGAGTTTGGCCAATTCGTTTCCGGCCTTCTTCACGCGCAAGCGCACGAGGCCGAGGGAGCTGCGTTCATCGAAGACGACGACCAGGATCATTCGGTCGCCAACCAGGGTCATGTGCAGGTTGTCCCGCTGGCCCTGGTGGAAATGGATCGGAAATTCTTCTTCGCCGACGATCTTGGCGAGACCGCCGGTCGCGGCAACACATCCGGCGGTGAGGCTGGCCAGGCTGGTGCTGTCGATTCCCTGGAGTTCGCCGGCCTCAGCGATCAGCTGTCCGGCTTTGTCGACCACGAAGATGCCCTTCGCATTGGCATCTCGGACCAGCTTTTGGATGATCGCAAGGACACCGTCGAAGTCCTCTTGTTGCATCACGAGCTGGGATTCCATCATCGGCATTTGCCTCTGTAACCGTTCGGGATAGCGGCTCTTTTTCGTCAGCTTACCCCGCGTTGGGTCGAGCCGGCAACACCCTAGTTCGCAGCGAATGCGTTGCGGTGCTTGGAAAGGGATCGGCCTGCGTTCTCCCTAGCTTTAGGTGAAGGGCGTGGTTTGTTCGCCGCGCCCAAGGATTCACCCTGCGCGGCATCTCGGGCCGCCACATGGGTCATAGCTCGGTCCTTCACCCGGATACGGAATCCAGATAATCAATCGGAAATGGCGCGTCGGTTCTGGATGGCGCGGCTCACCGTCACGTGATCTGCGTATTCGAAGTCGCCGCCGAGGGGCATTCCGCTTGCGATGCGGGTGATCTGTGTGCTGGATCCGCCCTCAGGGTCCTGACGCGTCAGGCGATCCGCCAGGAAATGTGCGGTGGCATCCCCTTCGGCGGTGGGGTTGGTGGCCAGGATGACTTCTTTGATGCCGTCGCGCAGCACGCGTGCTTCGAGTTCGGAGACGCGAAGCATTTCCGGGCCCATGCCATCGATCGGGGACAGGGCACCGCCTAGCACGTGGTAGAGCCCCTTGAAACTGCCGCTTCGCTCGATTGCGGCCATGTCGGCGGGTTCTTCGACGACACAGATTTGCGTCGCATCTCGACCCGGTTGGGCACAGACCGGGCAAGGCGTTCGGTCGGAAAGGGTGAAGCAGGTGTCGCAGAGCACTGTGTCGCGCTGAACGCGTGCGATGGCTTCGGAGAGCTCAAAGGTGAGATCCTGCGGGGCGCTCAGCAGGAAATAGGCCAGGCGTGACGCGGATTTTTCGCCGATGCCCGGCAACCGCTTCAGGCTTTCGACGAGTCGGTCCATCGCGGGGGATGAGGACAAATCAGCTGCCCAGGCCAGCGAGCATTGACTGTTGCGCGCGCGCGAGTTCTTGCCCGACGGACTCCTGGGCCTTGGCGAGGGCGGCGTTGACCGCTGCCGCGACGAGATCCTGCAACATCGGTTGATCGTCGACGGTAATCAGGGACTTCTCGATCTTGATCGAAACCACGCGCAGCGCGCCGGAAACCGTCGCTTCCACCATGCCGCCGCCGCTGCTGGCCTCGAAACTACGCGCGGCGAGATCCTTTTGGATGTCGCCCATGCGGCTTTGCATCTGCTCGGCCCGTTTCATCATTTCCTGCAATTCGTCCGGGTTCACCGATTTCCTCCGAGGGGCCGAATTTCGACGATCTCTGCGTCGAGGACCTCGATTGCGAGATTGACGGGTTCGCTGTTCAGGGCTTCCTGACGGCGTTTGCGCGTCTGCTCCCGGGTGTTGGAATTTTCTTGTTGCTGGCTCTCCGCGGCATTCAACTCGATCTCGATCTTCACCCGTTGACCGAAGAGTTCGCTTGCAATGGCTTCGAGGTCATCGATGCGAGCTCGCAGGCGCTCCACGTGAAAGGCCGCGCCGACATTCAAGACAATCGTATTGCCTTCGATCGAGCGGACTTCGGCGGCCTCGAGGCTCGCATAACGACCTCGGTCGAGATCGAGCGCTTTGGCACGGAGTCGATCGAAGAGTGCCGCCGGCCGGGCGCCCCCGCCAAGTTGTGGGGACGATTCAGGGTCGCCTTGACGATTCGGGGTCGCGGGCACGGGTGCTGCCGTCGGTTCGCGTGTGGCCGCAGGTTTGGCGACGGCGGAGGCCGAAGCGGATTTGGATCTGGAGGCGGATGCGGAGATGGGATCAGGCGTGCTCGTGCGTGATGCCGGCGCGGGGGCCGCGGCGGGTTCTGCGCGCGGAGCCGAGGAGGTCTTCGCTTCCAAAGGCGGGCTGGGCGTCTGGACGTCGGCACGCTTTCGAGGTCCGCGATCCGAGGTCGAACCGCCTTGGTTGCTCGTGCGACCACCACCACTACTACCATGACCACCGCTACGGCCGCCGCCGCTCGTGGGCGTCGCTGCGCCACCGGCGGCGAGTCGGCGTTCGAGTTGGTCGAGGCGAGCGAGGAGTTGGCCCACATCGTCCCCGGTCGGAAGTGTGGCGAGACGGATCACGGCCATTTCGAGGACCGCGGTCGGGCGCGGTGCCCAGGAGAGGTCTTCGATTTCGCGAACGAGGGCGCGGAACATGCGGCGCAGACGTGCGGGTTCGGTTCGCGAGGCAAGCTCGATCAATTCGGCGCGTTCCTCGTCGGTGCCATCGAAGAGTCCCTTGCCGTCCGGGGCGACGCCTAGCACGACGAGATCCCGAAGGAGTTCGAGTAGCGCGTCGGCGATACGCCGTGCTTCGGATCCACCCCCTGTTGCGAGGGTGACGGACTCGAGTGCGCTTTGGACATTGCCGTCGATGCAGGATTCGATGATCTGTCGCAGCACGCGACGATCGACGAGATCGAGGACCTCCGCGATCGTCTCGTCGGTAATCGTCTCTCCGCCGTAGGCAACGATCTGGTCGAGCAGGGTCTGCGCATCGCGCATCGAACCGTCGCCTTCGCGGGCGATCTGCGTAAGCGCCCCCGCCGAAATCTCGATGCCCTCCGACTCACAAATTTCGCGCAGTCGGTCGGAGACGCTGGTGAGCGCGATGCGTCGCAGGTCGTGGCGTTGGCAGCGCGAGAGGACGGTAAAGGGGATTTTCTCGGGATTCGTCGTCGCGAAAACGAAAAGGCTTCGCGGAGGCGGTTCTTCGAGGGTCTTCAGCAGCGCGTTGAAAGCCGAAGTCGAGAGCATATGGACTTCGTCGATGATGAAGATGCGATACTTGCCCGGCGCCGCCGCATAACGAATCGACTCGATGATTTCGCGGATGTCGTCGACGCCGGTGCGACTTGCGGCATCGATTTCCTGGACGTCGGTCGAGCGACCCTCGGTAATTTCGGAGCAGGTGGTACAGCTACCGCAGGGTTCGTCGGTCGGCCCCTTTTCGCAATTCAGACAGCGTGCGATCAAGCGCGCCAAGGTCGTCTTGCCGACGCCGCGCGGGCCGGTCAGCAGAATCGCGTGGGGAATTCGTTCGCTGCGAATCGCATTGCGCAGCGCGGTCGTGACATGGCCCTGGCCCGAGACTTCATCGAAGCTTTGGGGCCGCCACTTTCGCGCGATGACCTGATAACTCATGACTGCTGACTCGATCGGAAATCGCGTGGTCCGCGAAGGAGCAGTCGAGCGAGAAGGTGAAGGCGCTCGGGACTAGAGGGAGGCTTCTGCAAGGAGGGGTTACCGATCGGGTGGACGGTCTGGGTTTTTGATCTGTTCACGAGTGTTCGGAATCGTGTGGCTGTAAGCGGGGGACGTGGCGAGAGTTGACCGCAGGGTTTATCCGATCGCAGCCAAGTTCCTGCTGCGGCTGCTTCCTTCCGGATCTGACCGGGTTCACAGAATCCCGAACTCGAACGGGACCCTGCGATCAACACTCGACACGACGATGGCCACGACTCTGACCACGCCGCTGGACACAAAATGCGCCGAAGACTGAAAATACATGGGCTGGGCCTGAGTTTCAAACGTCCTTCAGGGCATTCGGAAGATCGGTCAGCGATTCCAGGCACAGGCAGGCCGTCTCGAAGCGTGGGTCGTCGCGGGTCTCCGGGGGAGGGATCGCGATGCACGGCATCCCGGCGGCCAGCGCCGACGCGACGCCGTGGGCGGAATCTTCGATCGCCACACAGGCGCCAGGGTCGAGGCGCAGATCCCGCGCGGCGGAGCGATAGACGTCGGGGGAGGGCTTTCCGAACTGCTCGTCCTCGGCCGAACGTCTGATCTCGAAGCGCCCTGTGAGATCGAATCGGCCCAGCACGGTCTCGATCAAGCGCTTTGACGACGAAGAGGCCAGGGCGAGGCGCCAGCGCGAAGCGGCCGCCCAGTCCAACGCATCGAGCACGCCCGGCATCGGCTCTCCCTCGCTCTCAATCAGCTGAACCATACGCTCCACGATGGCCGCTGCGACCGCGTCAGATGTGGGTCCCGTCCAAGGCGCGCGCTCGAACCAGAAGGCCACGGCTTCGTCGATTCGCAACCCCTGGGTCTCCAGACAATCCGCCTCTTTGAGCCGGAGCCCGACGGTCGCGAATTGCTCGATCTCCGCGCGTCGCCACAAGGGCTCGGAATCGATCAAGACTCCGTCCATATCGAAGATCAACGCGCGTTCACCTGGTATTGGATGCATTTGGGGTTTCCCGTCGAAGCCTTTGTGCGGTCGATGATCGGAGAGAAGCGGATCCTAGCTCTTGCCGGTGACAGGCTGCGATAGAATGTGGGTCGACGATGCTCAAATTCGATACAGCGTTTTCTGGTTTCGCGGCCCAGGTCGATCGCTTGCTCCCGCCGTCCTTCCTGAACGCCGAAATCGCGGTCGGCGATGATCGCGCGCGTCGTGCGCGAATCCTTCTGCTGATCGTCGCTGCGACGAGCGCGATCGGCATGAGCATCAGCCTCGTCCACTATCTCGACGGAAACTTCCTACGCAGCCTCTTTACCTTCTTTTCCGCGGTGCCGGCGGCCGCTTCCGTGATCGTCCTGCGTCGTTCGGAGCGCATCGAGCCCGCGGCCCACACGATCTGTGCCCTGATCAGCGTCACGGTCATCTCGAGTCCTTTCCTGTCGGAAGAGAGCGTGCCGATCATGGTGGGCTTGATGGTCGTCCCCCTGGCGGCCGAGGCCATTGGCGGTGTGCGCATCGGTTTGCTCTGGACGGGCCTCGCCGCCTTGATGCTCATGGCGGCTGCGATCGGGCTTCCCTTTGACCCGGCCGAGCGAGTCGTCGCCTGGAGTCTCATTCCCATCTCGACGGGGTGCGGAATCGCGTTGGCGGTGATGGACCATGGAAGGGAACGGGCCATTCGCCAGCTGCTGGCCGCTCGCGAGCGTGCCGACGAGAATGCACGGGCGAAGGCTGAGATCCTGGATGCCCTCGCAGACAGCCAGGCGATTTTTGCGGCGGCCTTTCGCTGGGCCCCTTCGATGCTCACGTTGAGTATTGCGGACACCGGAGAAATCCTCGACGTGAACGAGAGCTTCGTTCGCATCGTGGGGTTTGAACGGGACGAAGTGATCGGTCGAAACCTGGTCGAGCTGGGGGTGTGGTCCGGTTGGGACGGTCGCGACGACTATGTGAATCGGGTCGGCGAGGCCGGTTCGCTCCATGGGGTCGAGATTCCCCTTCATACGCGGTCTGGGGAATTGGTCTGGCTACTCACCTCGGCCGAGCGGATCGAGATCGGTGGGCGGACGTGTGTCTTGGCTCAGGGTGTCGATATCTCCGATCGCAAACGCATCGATCAACAGCGCGTGCGCCGGCGCGAGGAACTCGAAACGCGATTCGAGGAACGCGGCGAGCGTTTGAAGGCTTCCCAGATCCGATTGCGCGAGCGTGAGCGGCTCGCTGCCGTCGGAACATTGGCGGCAGGCGTCGCTCACCAGATCAACAATCCGATCGGCGGTATCATCGCTGCGTCGGAGTTTGCCCTGTCGGAGAGCGATGGGCCTCGGGGCGAGCTGTCGCGTCGGCAGGCCCTCGAGACGGCCCTCGACGAGGCAAGGCGGTGTGGTCGAATCGTTAAGAGCATGCTGAAGTTCGCGCGCAACGAACCGACACCCAAATGGGTCGAAGACGTCGTCCCGATCATCCGCCGCGCCAGCGAGCTCGCGCGAAGTTATGTGGAAAGTCGCGAAGGCACCCTCGATATCGTGATGTGCAAGGAAGCGCTGACGGTCTTGGTCAGTCCGATCGATATCGAGCAGGTCGTCCTGAACCTGATTCGCAACGCCGCAGAGTCTCGCTCGCACGGGGTGCGGGTCTCCGTCGAGACGAGCCGTGTTGGGGATCATGTCGAGATCAGCGTGTCGGACGATGGACCCGGCATCGATGATGAAAGGCGATCGCGGATCTTCGATCCCTTCTACACGACGCGCCTCGAGGAAGGCGGTTCAGGCCTCGGCCTCTCGGTCGCCCACGGCGTCGTCGCCGATCACGCGGGAAAACTCGAAGTCGAGTCGCCGGCAGGGGGAGGGACGCAATTCCGAATCGTACTTCCGCTATCGGAGCCCGGACATTAGGCGCTTTTTTCGGGCGTGAATTTCACATGCATGTGCGCGACGCTGCGGACGAGCGCGGATGATCCGAACTCGGGGCCGGTCGTTGCGTAGGACATGTCCGGAATTCGGCGCAGCAATTCGGTGAGCGCGACACGGAGTTCCATTCGAGCCAGGTTGGCGCCCATGCAGAAATGGTTGCCGATGCCAAAGGCGAGATGTGGTGTGTTTCGTTCGATCTCGAGGGCATCGGGATTCTCGAAGACCTCGGCATCGCGATTCGCGGAGCCGTAGACCATCAGGACCTTCTGTCCTTCCTTGATTGCGACCCCGCGAAGTTCGGTGTCTCGGGTAGCCGTGCGTGCGAACGAGACGACCGGTGAGACAAGACGCAGGATCTCTTCGATCGCGCCGGGGATCAGCGACGGGTCCTCGATCAAACGCGTACGTACGTCCGGATTCTCGATCAAGAGCTGCATCGCCCCTGATAGTCCATTTCGCGTCGTTTCGTTCCCGGCGACCAGGAGCAAGACACACATCTTGATCAATTCGTCATTGCTCATGTCGCGTTCAGCCTGGGTACGTTGTACGCCAAAGTCTGCGCTCGTCTTATCGTCGGAATGTTGCTGAAGGACGCCATCGTCCTTTGCGCGGACGAGGATGCTGATCAGATCTTCTTTCGGATTCTCGCGCCGGTCTTCGATGATCTCCGTTAGATAGGTGAAATATTCGAGTGCGGCTTTTCCCGCGGCGGCGACGATTTCCGGATTGTCCATGTTGCCGGTCGAACCGATCATCGCGTCTGACCATTCATGGAACCGCTCGCGATCCTCGGGGCGGATTCCGATCATCTCCGCGATCAGGATCAGTGGCAGCGGTACGGCGATGTCTTCTACGAAATCGCATTCACCTTGACTGGCGATCGCATCGATCGCTTCGTCCGTGATCTTCTTGAAGATCGTTTCCCATTGTTGAACCATGCGCGGCGTGAACCCACGGTTCACGAGCCCGCGCATTTCGCCGTGATGAGGCTCGTCTTCGTCGATCATGCCGATGACCGTAAAGCGTGGACCGGGCAAGACACCCTCGCCGGAACAAAAGAGTTGGCTGTCCTTCGAGACGGAACTCACCTCCTTGAAACAACTCAAGATGAAGGCGTCCGTTTTTTCACTCCAGAACACGGGTTCGTTCTCTCGCAGCCAGCGCATGCGCTCGGTCATCTTGGAGTTCCAGCTCGAGGCGAGGGAGAAGTCGACATCAATTTCCATGGTTGGTTGTCCTTGGGGCTTGGGTGTTTGGAGGATTCGTGCTGAGCGTGTTCAGGGCAAACTCGGCCGCTTCGACGAGGCCGGTTTCGACCGGGTACTCGGGGTCAGCGAGCCAATTGGTGATCGCAGAGTTCATCATGCCGACCGCCATCTGGGCCAGGAAGGTCGCGTCGTAGTCAGCGCGGAATTCACCCGCGGCCTGGCCCTCTTCGATCAGTCTCACGAAGGGTTCGAAGAGTCTTTCGAGGTAGGGGTGGGGCCCGGCGGGTGTGGCATCGCTACGCATGAATTCGAGCAGCACGTCGCGAGCAACCCCGCGACTGGCCGTGATGCCCTCGGTCGCGGAAGAGATGAAGGCGCGAAGCTTTTCGCCCGCTGAGCCCGGCCGATCGAGATGCTCGGAGGTCATCGCGTGGAGGTATTCGAAGACTTCGCCGGTCATCAGGCCGAGCAAGGCTTGCTTGCTCTGAAAATGGTTGAAGAAGGTGGCTGGGGCGACGTCCGCCAGGCGGGCGATCTCGTCGACGGTCGTGGCGCTGAAACCCTGTTTGGTGAAGAGATTCCGCGCGACGGAGTAGATCCGGGTGCGGACCTCGAGTTTCCGTCTTTCACGGCGACCGAGGGGGGCTTTCGGTTCAGGTGGGGGATCTGGTGGCGTCGAATCTGGAGTCAAAGGAGGCTCGTGGACCGTTGAAGGCGTCTGAATAGTATCGGTGGAGTAGCCTATAAAGTTAGAGAGTGCTCTAACATTTGGAAGAATTTCAGAAAATTTCGACGCCAGGTGATCCTTCCGAGGCGCAGACGAGTGGTCAGTTCGCGATTGCGTTCGCAAACCTGAAATCGGTCTCCAAGTGTGCCGACCGATGGTGACGATCTCCTCGCGCGCCGCAGCGCTAGCCGAGTCGTCTCATGTGGGATCCGCTCCCTTTGTCGAAGCGAGCGGGGCATCCGCCCGTTCGTTCAGCGCCCGCTGAATTCGCTGGTGCTCGCCCTCGCTGAGCCGATAGCGGCTGAAAATGAAGGCACCGATGATGTAGGCGACGAAGGGGAGACCACCCAAGAGCAGGCGGATCGCCATCTCAGTCATGGGCGGCTGTTCTGCCTGGTTGGCGACGAACCCGGACAGTTGGAGCACCCAACCGAGTATGAACACCACGATCGCCCCAGCGGATTTGATCGCAAAGCCATATGCGGCCGAGTAGGCCCCTTCGTTGCGCGCACCTGTCTCGAACTCGTCGGCATCGATGACGTCGGCGAGAATCGAGGGACCGAGGGCAAATCCACAACCTGACGAAGTCCCCGCCAGCGTTAGGCAACCGACCGCCATCCCAACGTCCCCGGCCTGCACCAGGCCAAGCAGCCCGTAGCCAATCGCCACGCCAATCATGGAAACCAACCAGACCGGCTTCTTTCCGTAGCGTCGAGAGAGCCATACCCAGATCGGAACCGAAAGCATCGCCGTGCCGACGCTCACAGCGGGCAATATCCCGGCGAGGTCCTCTCTATGCAGAATGTACTTTGCAAGGTAGGGCGCCAGCGACCCAAGCACGCCGAGACCTAACATCTCTACGAAGGTGACCGTCAGCACGATTCGCGCGTGCGCGTTTCCGAGCACAGCGAGGATCGTTCCTCCTGCGCTCGGTCGAAGGACGGGCCGATCCGGGTGTGGCTCGCGCAAACCGACGATGGGGATCAACATGATCACGCTGGTGCCAAGCGCCAGGCCAAGCGCAAGGGTCCCGGCCATTTCTCGCGCAGCCAGGGTCTTCGTGCCATTTTCGCCGGCACTGATCACGAGCTGCATGAATGCGAACGCGCAGAATATTCCCAGCTGGAAGAAGATCGCTCGAACGCCGAAGACTCTCGTGCGATCGTGGTAGCCCCGAACCAGTTCTGCGCCGAGCGCCTGGTGTGGGACGAGGTATGCGGTCACGCCGGAATAGAACAGGAACAGAGCCGCGGCAAACCAAAGGAGAAAGGCGTCGCCTTCGAGTCCGCTCGGCGGGGAATAGATCATCAGGATCGAGAAAAAAAGAATGGGAATCGCTGCGAGCATGAAGGGTCGGCGACGGCCCCACCGGGTACGGACCCGGTCACTCCATGTGCCGACGATCGGGTCCGCGATGGCATCCCAGAGCCGTCCAATTGCGAAGACGGTTCCGATGACCGCCGGCTCGAATCCCAGATAGTCCGTACCAAAGTTCATCACGAAGAAGGTGACGAAGAATAGAAGTACGGACGCGCCGACGACCGGCGGTCCGTACAAGATCACCTGTGTGAGTGGCAATCGGTTGGAGCGCGAATTCGTGTCTGAGATCATGATTTCGCGTTGGGCCTTGGGGTATGCACGGACGCCCGCAGCTGTTTGAGCGTAGCCAAGGGTGTCCCGACGACGCGCGCGTTGATCAGCCACTGGGGAATTCCACCGCCGGGTTCGAGGTGCATGCGGAACGTCACGCGCGTCTTGCCGTCGGCGATCGGCTCCAGCGTCCAACGGCCGGACGCCTTCTGGATGCGAACGAGACCTTTCTGGATGGGGTAGGCGTCAGGCGCGGCCGAGACGTCGATCACTGTCGCTCGTGTCGGTACGTGACGGCTACTCGTCGTCGTCCGAAGAATCATATCGCGGTCACTGATTGGCCAGGGTGTGCCCGAGACCGAGTATCTGAAGGATGCGTCCTCAACTTCTGGAAGCGCTTTCGAATCGACGCAATTCGGGAACCAATCCTTGTATCCGTCAGCGTCTTGTAGAAATCTGACGATTCTGTCGACTGGGGCATCGACCTCTGCGATCCCTTTGAACTCCTTGATTCCGGAGCCGGTGACCGCGCGAGTAAAGACCGCGATTCCATCTTCCTCTTTTTCGAAGTTCCATGCTTCTTCGGCGTCCGCATGAGAGTTGGATACGGCGATCGACAGCAGCAGCGCGTACCAGAAAAGATTCATGAATCGGGATCCCATCGAAAATGCTCCTTGGCTTTAGACGTTGACAGAGAAAGAACTCTCGCCAACATTGTTTGTGTGTGGGTGAGGGAAATCCATAACGCGATGGCTGCGTGGACGAGGAAGAGAAGTATGGGGTCGACAACCGACGCGGGACTCGAGCGAGGTGCCTACCACCACGGAGACCTTCGTCATGCGCTGGTGGAGGCGGCGATCGATGTGTTGGAAGACATCGGCATCGCCGGCCTGACGCTTCGCAATACCGCAAAGCGCGCAGGGGTCTCCCACACTGCGCCTTATAATCACTTTGACAACAAGCAAGCCCTGCTTGCGTCGGTCGCCACGGCAGGCTTTCGGCGCATGGAGGCGGCGATCGTGGCGGAGACGCGCAGCGCTTCGGACGCTCGCGATCGCCTGCGTCGACTCGGCCGAATCTACCTCGACTTTGCGCTCGAGAACCCGGCCCTCTACGGCTTGATGTTCGGGGAGGACATCGAAGACCGGAGCCAATATCCCGATCTGGTGGCGGCAGACGAGGCGACCGCGGAGCATGCGCGCGACGCCACTAGCGCTTGCCTCT
>CAZMFM010000096.1:0-19254 GCA_964565565.1 uncultured Spirochaetaceae bacterium
CCGAGTCGCTGGTGGAAGAGCCGCTTGATGCAGGTCTTCCTGGTCTTCATCCTGACGACGGTCGGAAGTCTGATCGGAACCTATACCGGCGGCTTCGGCGTCCTGAGCAACCTGGTGGCCGGTTCCGCAGGCTGAAGGCTCTCCGGGCTGAGGGCTCGAGCGCCCTCCCCGCGAACGTTCTCGAAACCCCTGACATAGCCGGGTATGTTTGGTCCTTCGTCGCTCCGACGATGGAATAGACCCGATGAATCCGGTCATGGAATCGCTCCGTCACGCCAACCCGCTCCTGCTTCTCGCGGTCGTTCTCGTCGCGGGCACCTTCTTTGGTGCGCTGGCCCGGCGACTTCGACTTCCCGGGATTACCGGACAGATCATCGGCGGCATCCTGATCGGCGGTGCCGGGTTCGATCTCTTTGGCCGCGAATCACTCGAGGGCCTCGAGCCCCTGACCGAACTCGCGCTCGGGCTGATCGCCGTGACGGTCGGCGCCCACCTCCACATCCACCGCCTGCGCAACGCCGTACGCCGCCTTTCCTATCTCCTGATTGCCGAATCGACGATCACCCCCCTGATCGTCTTTGGAATCGTCTATTGGATCGGAGGTGTCTCCTTCGAATTGGCGATGCTCTTCGGCGCTGCCTCGATCGCGACCGCACCAGCCACCATCGTCGCACTCGTTCGCGAAACCCGATCGAAGGGGGTTTTCGTCAAGACCCTGACCGCCGCCGTCGCCTTGAATAACACGGCCTGTATCGTGGTCTTCGAAGTCTGCCGCGCCGTCATTGGCAACGGTTTCGAATTTTCCGAATCGTCATTCCTTGAACTCGACGGCGCCATCGTCCAGCTCGTGGGACCCGTCGTGCTCGGCGGTCTGGCGGCCCTGGCACTCGACCGCATCACGCGTCTTGCGCTGGGGCCCGAGCGCCTCGCCACCGCCGCAGTTGTCGCGCTGGTCCTCACCTCGGGCCTCGCCACATCGATCGGGATCTCCGCGATGCTCGCCTGCCTCGTCCTGGGTGCCGTCCAGGCCAACATCACAAATGGCCGCGGCCACCTGCTCGACTCGGTTTTCGCGAATTTCCTACCCGCG
Source organism: uncultured Spirochaetaceae bacterium (assembly GCA_964565565.1). GTDB lineage: Bacteria > Myxococcota_A > UBA9160 > UBA9160 > UBA4427 > UBA4427. The sequence goes on from CAZMFM010000096.1 coordinate 1,091, forward strand.
ATCCTGACCGTGTTCTTCACCCTCGCCGGGATGCATCTCACCGTCGATCACCTCGAGCGCGCTGGCATTCTCGTCGTACTCTATTTCTTCGCCCGCCTCGGCGGAAAGATGATCGCCGCAGACGTCGCCTTGCGGGCCGCGCAGGCCACCGATCGCGTGCGCAAGAATCTGGGATTGGCGTTGATCCCCCAGGCCGGTATCGCGGTTGGTCTCGTGTTGCTGATCCAGGACGATCCGCGCTTTGCCGACCTGGCTGGGATCTTTGCGGCCGTCGTTCTCTCGGTCGTGACGGTGAACGAGATCATTGGCCCCGTGCTAACGCGCCTGGCCCTGACACGCGCCGGGGAAGTCGGACGTGATCGCCTGCGCTTGATCGATTTTCTTCAAGAAGAACACATCGTCACCGACTTCGAGGCGCCGACGAAGGAAATCGCAATCTCCCACCTCGTCGATCTGCTGCTACGCACCCACTCCTTTCACAACGTCGATCGCGAGACCCTGCTCGCCAGCGTTTTCGACCGCGAGAGCCAGGGATCCACCTGCCTCGGCGGCGGCCTCGCTGTACCCCATGGCATCTTGCCCGAGGGCGAGGCGATGGTCGGCGTGATGGCACTCTCGCGAAACGGCCTGGGATTCGAGACACCCGATGGCCGCCCGGTCCATTGCATGGTCCTGCTTGGAACAGCGCCCGAAGAAAGAGAGCGGCATTTGCAGGTGCTCGCCGCTCTCGCGCGAACTGTGGGGACGGACCGCGCCTTCCAGGACCAGCTCTTCGATTCGAAGAGTCCCGCGCACGCCTATGAACTCCTGCACGGCGAAGAATCCGAAGACTTCAATTATTTCATGGAAGATGCGCTCGAGGGCTGAACAGCATCGGCGATTTCAGCGGGCGCATGATAGAATCCGATTCCCCCGATCCCCTCAGAGCCGCAATCGTTTGCGTCTCCTGTAGACTCGAAAGATTGGCCGATTGATCGAATCGACCATGACGTTCATCCATGACGTTCATCACGCCATTGCCGGGGACTAACATGCACAGACGAGTCCTCGCGAGTCAAGGCGAACAGCAACGGATACTGACAGATGTCGGAGAACATCGAACAACACCGAACAGCACCGACCGACACCGACGGGAACAGACGAATGTTGAAGAATGCTGAGGGAGTGATGAATCGTTGAGAGCTTATCTCGATCTTCTTCAGGACGTTCTCGAAAACGGGGTCGACAAGAGTGACCGCACAGGGACCGGAACGCGGAGCGTCTTCGGACGACAGCTTCGCTTTGACCTGGGTGGCGCCTCTGACCACGCCTCTGACCGCGAGCCCAAACTCGAAGAAAACGATCGTTCGGCAGCCGGCACCGGGGATCGCATGGCTGGCCTCGAATCGGCTGGATTTCCCCTGCTTACGACCAAGCGGGTGCATACCAAGAGCATCATCCACGAGCTGCTCTGGTTCGTGGCCGGCGATACCAATGCGCGAACGCTAAAGGACAAGGGCGTCAGCATCTGGGATGAGTGGGCGGACGAGTCGGGCGACCTCGGTCCCGTCTACGGGGCACAGTGGCGTCGCTGGCGTGCCGCCCCGCCATCTTCGCCGTCATCGGGAGCGGCTTCCAAAGAGCCCGTCGAGATCGATCAGCTCGCTTCCCTGGTCGATCAAATTCGCGAGACGCCCAATTCGCGCCGATTGGTGCTCTCCGCCTGGAATGTCGGCGAGCTCGACGCGATGAAGCTTCCGCCTTGCCATCTGCTCTTTCAGTTCAATGTCACAGAGGGCCGTCTCCACTGCGCGATGACGATGCGCAGTTGCGATGTCTTCCTTGGGCTGCCCTTCAACATCGCTTCCTACGCGCTGCTCACGATGATGATGGCGCAGGTCACGGACCTCCAACCCGGGGAGCTGATCATCTCGCTGGGCGATACCCATATCTACCAGAATCACTTCGAGCAGGCGGCCTTGCAACTCGAGCGGGAGCCGAGGCCGTTGCCTCGCATGCATCTGAACCCCGCCGTCAAGTCGCTCTTTGATTTCACCTTCGATGATTTTCGACTCGAAGGCTACGACCCCCATCCGCGGATCAGCGCCCCGATTGCCGTCTGACGAAACCGACACCGCGCGAGTCTTTGCAAGGAGGCACCGACACGGAATGCGCGTCTCCCTCGTCGTCGCGGCAGCGCGAAATAACGTCATCGGCCTGGGCGGAAAGATCCCCTGGCGACTGCCGGATGACCAAGCCTTCTTCAAGAAATTGACGGTCGGCCATTGTATCGTGATGGGCCGAAAGACCTTCGAATCCCTACCTCGACCGCTGCCTAATCGAAAGACCCTGGTGCTGAGTCGCCAGGCACACGAACCCGTCGGCGACGTCGAATATTGGACGAGCCTGACGGCGGCCCTCGATCGCGCACGATCCGAAAATTTCGCAGAATGTTTCATCGCAGGGGGCGAGGCCATCTACCACGAAGGCCTGTCGATTGCGGATCGCATCTACCTCACTCGAATCGATGTCTCGCCTGACGGCGATACGCATTTCCCCGCGATCGACGAGGCCAAGTGGAAGTGCTTCGAACGCAAGTCGCATCCGATCGACGGACGACACGCGCTTTCCTTCGCCTTCGAAACATGGGAGCGCATCGAGTAGCCAGCGCCCATGAAAGAGAACAGCTTGGCAGGCTATGCTCGCGGGCCATGCCCCTACCCAGTTCCTATCTCATCGCACCCCGAACAACCGCCCGACCCGACGAACTCGTGCGGACGATTTCCCGGTCCGGGGGCGTCGCGGTCAAAGCCATCATCGCCAGCGAACTCGTGAGCGAAGCGCTGTCGCTGCGCCCCTTCGCGCCGACGGCGGGCAATGCGCTTGGCCGCGCGCTGATGGGTGCCTTGCTGATCGCGGTCGGAAGCGCCGCAGACGACGCCGACGCGGCCAACGTCGAATCGGTTCAGCTCCAATTTCGGGGCGATGGGCCGCTGGGCAGCCTGACGGCGATCGCTGACTCGACCGCGCAAGTCCGCGGCACGGTGCAACATCCGGAGGTCGAACATCGACACGACGACGGGTCCCCCAACATTGCGGGCGCGATCGGGCTGGGCCCGCTCAACGTTGTTCGGCATCGCCCGCGTTGGCGAACCCCCTATACGGGAACGGTGCCCCTGGTCTCGGGCGAAGTGGCCGGCGATCTCACCCTCTATCTCACCGAGAGCGAACAGACGCCCTCAGCGATGGGCCTGGGTGTCGCATTTGGTCCACAGATGGCGGATGTCGGCGCTTGCGGCTTCCTCATCCAGGCACTTCCCGATGCGGATGACGACGAACTCGCGCGGGTCGAAGAGAACGTTTCTGCAATGCCCGGCTTGGCCACCCTGCTCGAGCATCCCCTCGACGCGAACCAGATCATCGACCGACTCCTGCTCGGTTTGGACTCACGCGAACGTCACGTGATGAATCCACGCTTCCATTGTCCATGCACCCGCGAGCGCGCCGCACGCACATTGTCGCTACTCGAAAAGAGCGAACTCATGGAAATGATTCGTCAGGAACAGAGTCAGGAAATCGTCTGTGAATTCTGCGGACGCGCCTATCAAATCGAATCGTCCGAAATGGGTCCGCTGCTCGAAAGCTACTCGAGCAACCACGAGTAGGCTTTTCGAAACTTCGCCCTGCCCCCAGATTCGAGCACTTCTCCGTGGGTCACCGTAACCCGATCGAAATCCCATTCGAGGATATGCTCGATCGCGCGGCGGACGGCAGCCTTGTCCTTCATGAAGGATCGAGCCAGCCGGCTCGGCCCGAAATGCCCATATCCGCCCATCAGCCGCATGAAGAAGCGTGTCAAGAAGGAATCCGAGTGAACCATGTTGAAGCAAAGGTCCGTTAGCAGGAGTGTGCGCGTGGCAGCATGGAAGAAGACGACTTCGTCCAGTTTTGGAGCGCCTTCCACCGCGATCTGCTCGATATCCGCCGACCAGGCCGCAGGCGCCTGATTGCTGAGCGGGACGAAATCGAGCGACTTGACCTTCGTGCCGAATCGCGGCGGTGCATAACATATTGCGTCCGGGTAGCGGGCCACCCAATCCTGGACATAGGCGTTGTGGAAAAGATTCGGGGCAATCAACTGCCCAACCTGACCGAGGGCGGCGATCTCCACATGGTCTGCTTCCTCGATGGGGCCGAGGCCATGCGCAAGAAGTTCGCCGTTCGAGAGCCGGATCAACGTCGTCCGCGTGCCAATCTGGATACCGCCGGGCATCGCGAATGGATGATCGATGACCCACAATCCCTCTTCGAGTTGTCTGAGCAAGGATAAGACCTCCGAGGCGTAACGTTCCGCGACCGTGATCGAATTGGCTCGTTCCACCACGACGACGCGACGGAAGTCTGATCGATGATCGAAGTGCTCGCGAGCATCGAAGGGCTGCGCCTCGCCAGCTCACGATGCGCGAAACGGCGAGCACGCCCTGAATGCGATCCCACGCAGCGGACGGGATCGCGGCGAGGCTGAAGTGCGCAGGGTCGGCGGCGAGGTCGGGGGTCGCGGAAGGTCGGGGGCAATCAACCTCGCCAAGATCATCGTCTAAAAATTTGCAGACTCGCAGTAAGACGTACGAACGCCGACCGGATCGACACGTTTGAGCGGTCACCGGGGCGAACTCGCTGTATGATGATCGTGCCGCTTGGATGGGGGGCTGATGACCGAGTCGGCAATTTCAACGGCACGGGGTGCAGAGATCTCGGAGAGGTCAACCGAGCTGGTCTTGCCGGGTTCGACCGTGCCCGAGCAACCAGCGCCCATCGGCGAAAGGAATCTTGGCGTGAATCAATCGGACAACCAATTTCGACCCGAGTTCGGGCAACATGAGTCCGAGCAGCGCGAGCGCGAAAATGGGAATCCAACCGCACGAGACGCCACGGCCTCGAAGTTGGGACCTCCCGCCGATCAGGTCGGACGCCCACTACCCGGCGATCGCGGACGCCAGCCCCAGCAGGAAGCGAAGGAACGTCCCTCTTTCTGGCGGCGCATTGCGCTCGGCCGTCGCGGAGCGAAGGTGCGCGACCGACAAGAGGTAAATGACGAATTGATGATGACAGCCCCGGCCCGTGCCCTCACCAAAACCAAGAAGAAGGATCCACCGCCCGCGACCAACGACTCGATCGAACGGCGCATCGTCGAGCCGATGCTCCAGGCTTTGGTCTCCGTCGAGGCCAAACTGGAACGCAGTCATATCGAATTGGTGGGTCGCTCGGATCAAGTCGAGCAAAGACTCACCCAACTCTGGGACATCGAAGAGCAACTCGGCACGCTCGGGGAACTCCAGGAATCCCTGCTCCAGATCTCCGAGCAACAACGACGGCTCGAGTCGGCCCTGGTCGGTCAAAACCGAACGCTCCGTTGGCTGATCGGCGCCGTCCTGTTCTCGATCGCCTCGGCCGCATTCATCGTCGCCGCCGTGCTCCGATAGCCCCGACCAGGCTGATTTTCTGGCCGATCATATTGTGCGAACAAATTCGCATTGAGCAGAAATTTTGCGGGCCCAGCCAACGCCCTGCGCCTCTCCGGACCGACGCGACCGCTACCCCGAGCAACCCGCTACCGGCTCGTCCTTGACAGCCTTCAAGTCATATACCAGTATATCCGAATATTAGAATATTGATGCCGAACGACCGGCTCACATCCCACCCACAGCTCAAATTTCAAATCGGATTCGCATCCTCGAGGAGATTCCAGATCATGGCTCAGGACACCCCACTGGCTTTCAAAGTCGCCGACCTTTCCCTCAGCGATTGGGGCCGAAAAGAAATCGAACTCGCCGAGCACGAGATGCCAGGGCTGATGGTCCTGCGCGAGCGCTTCGGAAAATCCCAACCGCTGAAAGACGTTCGTGTCATGGGCAGCCTGCACATGACGATCCAGACCGCCGTCTTGATCGAAACGCTGACGGACCTCGGCGCCGATGTGCGTTGGGTTTCGTGCAACATCTTTTCGACCCAGGATCATGCCGCGGCCGCGATCGCGGTCGGTCGTGACGGAACCCCCGACGACCCCAAGGGCATCCCGGTCTTCGCCTGGAAGGGTGAGACGCTCGAAGAATATTGGTGGTGTACCGATCAGGCATTGGCCTGGCCGGACGGATCGGGCCCGGAGTTGATCGTCGATGACGGTGGCGACTCGACGCTCTTGATCCACAAGGGCCTCGAATTCGAGAAGTCCGACAAGATCCCCGACTTCAATCCGGAAACGGACTCCGAGGAATACGGTGTCATTCTCGATCTCCTGCGCAAGATCGCCAAGACCGACAACAAGCGCTGGCATCGAACGGCAGAATCCTGCCGCGGTGTCTCCGAAGAGACGACGACCGGCGTGAACCGGCTCTATCAGATGGAGAAGAACGGCCAGCTGCTCTTCCCGGCCATCAACGTGAACGACTCGGTCACGAAGTCCAAATTCGACAACATCTACGGCTGTCGACATTCGTTGCCGGACGGATTGATGCGTGCGAGCGATGTGATGCTAGGCGGAAAGATCGCCGTCATCTGTGGTTTCGGCGATGTCGGCAAGGGCTGTGCAGACAGTCTGCGCGGACAGGGCTGTCGCGTGATCGTGACCGAGATCGATCCGATCTGCGCGCTGCAGGCGGCCATGCAGGGCTACGAGGTCAATACCCTCGAGAACGTCATCGGCGTCGCGGACTTCTTCGTCACCACGACCGGGAACTTCGACATCATCACCGCCGATCAGATGACCCGCATGAAGGACAAGGCGATCATCGGCAACATCGGCCACTTCGACAACGAAATCGACATGGCCGGATTGAAGAAGATCCCGGGCGTCAAGCACATCAACATCAAGCCCCAATACGACGAGTGGCGCTTCCCGGATGGCCACAGCGTTCTGATCCTGGCCGAAGGCCGGTTGCTCAACCTCGGTTGTGCGACCGGGCATCCCAGCTTCGTGATGTCGGCTTCGTTCACGAATCAGGTCCTTGCCCAGATCGAGCTCCAGGAAAACGGCGGGAACTACGAGAACAAGGTCTATGTGCTTCCGAAGAAATTGGACGAGGAGGTTGCCCGGCTCCATCTCGACAAGCTCGGTGTTCAGCTCACCAAGTTGAGCCAGAAGCAGGCGGACTACCTCGATGTCGACGTCGACGGTCCCTACAAGCCGGACAATTATCGCTATTAGTCCGGCGTGATTGAATCGCTGATCAGCCTCGGACTCATCGCGTTCCTGTGCCTCATTGCCTGGGCCATCGGGGCGGATGCAGAAACGCTGATCTGGGGTGGTATCGGACTTGCCGCGGTCGGGTTTGCCTATGGCCTCCCGGCCGCGGCCGTCTACCACTGGCGACTGCGCCAATCCCTCAAACGCTGCGGGCGCTTGCCCGAGCGTTGGTGGCTCAATCCAACCTCACTTCATGATTTGATCCCGGCCGATGATCGGATGGGTGTCTTCGTCTGGGGTGCTGTCGGCGGCTCGGGCTTTCTGGTGATCGTGCTGGCCATCATCCTGACTTCGATCGGTCTCTGGCGGATGTTTGAAAGCTGAACTCGAAGATCACCTCGGCGCATTCGGGCTTCACCTCAGCCTACGTCGCCCCGCGCTCTGCCCGGAATTCGAGTTGTGGCTGCTCGACGATCACGTCGACCTCGAATCTGGTTGCCTCGAATTGGCGGAGGGCGAAGCACCGCCCTATTGGGCCTTCTGCTGGGGCTCCGGACAGGCGCTCGCCCGCTTCATCCTCGACCATCCTGAACGAGTCCGCGGGCGACGCATCCTCGATCTCGGAACCGGCTCGGGCATCGTCGCACTGGCCGCTGCCCGATCCGGGGCAAGCGAGGTCATCGCCCTCGACCTCGATCCGATCTCGCGCACCGCCGCCCGCTTGAACGCCGAAGAAAACGGACTTCGCATCACGACGAGCGAGCGCGCGCCGGAGTGGTGGGACCTGATGTTGGCGGCCGACGTCCTCTATGAAACCGGGCTGCGCGATTGGGTCATGACGGTCGCAAGGCAACATGCTCCGATTTTGCTCGCCGATCCAGAGCGAACCGGGTCGCCACCGGTCGACTTCCCCGTGCTCGAACGCTTCGCGGCGCGAACCCTCCCGGATGTCGATTCGCCTCGACGCACGGTCGCGTTGCACGAGATTCCGAAGCTGCCGGGACATCGACTGCGCTAGCGTTTTCCCGCCACGAGACCGGCGTGCCGACTCGGCCCGATCGGCGCGACGAGGCCAAGGGAGGCGGCTATGCAGGCGATTCAAATTCGCGAGACCGGTGGACCGGAAACTTTGCAACAGGTCGAAATCGATCTGCTTGAGCCGGGCCCCGGGCAGGTCCGACTCCGCGTCGAAGCCTGCGGCGTCAACTTCATCGACACCTATCATCGCACCGGCCTCTACCCCGTCCCTCTTCCATTTACGTTAGGCCTCGAAGCGGCCGGCACCATCGACGCGCTCGGCAGCGACCTCGAAGCGGCCGAGACACCCTTCGCCCTCGGAGACCGCGTCGCCTGGACCGGAATCCCCGGTGCCTACGCCACATATTGTCTCGCGCCGGCCAATCGACTGGTTCGGCTTCCCGATTCGCTCTCAACGGAACTCGCAGCAGCCACCCTGCTGCAGGGCATGACCGCTCACTACCTGACCCATGGCGTCCGGGAGACGCACCCGGGCGAGACGGCGCTCGTTCATGCCGCAGCCGGAGGAACCGGAGGCCTGCTCGTTCAACTTCTGAAGCAAGCGGGCGCCATGGTGATCGCAACCTGCGGAACACCGGACAAGGCAGAGCTGGCAAGGGAATCCGGCGCGGACGAAGTGATCCTCTACCGCGAGGAAGATTTCCAGGCGCGAACACGCGAATGGACGGACGGTCGTGGCGTCGACGTCGTCTATGACTCCGTCGGCCAATCAACCTTCGAGGGCAGCCTCCAATCGCTTCGACCGCGCGGGCTTCTCTGCCTCTTCGGCCAGGCCAGCGGTCCCGTCCCACCCTTCGATCTCGGACGCTTGAACGGAGCCGGATCGCTCTTCGTCACCCGCCCCAGCCTCGCGCACTACGTTGCCGATCGCGCATCCCTGGAGATGCGCGCCGGCGCCATTTTCGATGCCCTCGCAAAGGGAACACTCATCCAGCGTATCGGCGGACGCTATGCCCTCGCGGAGGCGGCGAATGCACACTCGGATCTAGAAGGCCGCGGAACGATCGGAAAGCTTCTGCTGATACCCGGACAGGACTAGGGCGCGGGCGAGAGAAGGTCGCTGGCATCCTGCAGCTTCGGTCCCGTTCACTCGGATTGGCCCGGCTTCCTTCAGTCGACTCCGACTTCGATCCGTATTTTTCCGACTTTTTCCAGCCTCATCCGATCTCGATTCGACATCTATCCGGCTGGGTCGGAGTTCGTCAGACCTCGTCGATCGAAATCATCCCTGGTTGCTCCATCACCCGAGCCAGCCATGCGCCCAGATTCGGTCGCCCAGACAGATCGAATCCGCCTTCATGCGCAACGTGGGTGTAGGCGTAGAGAGCGATGTCTGCGATCGATAGCTGGCCCCCAACGAAGAAGGCCCTCGAGCCCAGATGATCTTCCATCACATCGAGCGCCTCGTCCCCGCGGCGGCGGCATTCCTCGACCTCGCCGGCATGTGCAGCCAATTCGCCTGCAAAAGTCCAGAATCGGATCACGGCGATATAGGGTTCGTGGCTGTATTGCTCGAAGCACATCCATTGCAGGACCTGCGCCCGCAGGAATGGATCCTCCGGCCAATAGGCCGTGTCCTGAGCGAGGAAGTACAGGATCGCATTCGACTCGGCGAGCGTCCGGCCATCCTCGAGCTCGAGGAGCGGAATTCGCCCATTCGGATTTCGCGCGAGAAAGTCCTCGGTTCGAGTCTCTCCCTCCAGGATGTTCATCTCAATCCGCTCGACCGGCCTCCCGAGCAGAGCCAGAAGCAAGCGGACTTTGAAGCCATTCCCCGACTCGTGAAAATCGTACAACCGAAGCATGTCAACCTCTCGACCGATGGCGTTTGGCAGGCGAACATAGCGGCCGCCGCTCACACGTGCATTGGATTGGAGACTGGTTGAAAGCGGAGTTCTGGCATGATCGATGGAAGAAGAACCAAATCGGTTTTCACAGCGAGGTCGTCAACCCGCGACTAACAGAACACTGGCCCGGCCTCGAAATCGAAGAGGGCGCGGCGGTCTTCGTACCGCTTTGCGGGAAGAGCCTCGACATGCGCTGGCTGCAGGCACGCGGTCACCCGGTCGTCGGGGTCGAACTTTCGCCGATTGCGGTGCACGAGTTTTTTGCTGAGGCTGAGCGATCACCTTCGCAGTCGCAGGTCGGGCCCTTTACCCGGTCGACGGAGAAAGACTTCGAGCTCTACTGTGGCGACCTTTTCGATCTGGACGCCTCACAGCTGTCGATGACGCGCGCGTGTTACGACCGCGGCTCGCTCGTCGCCTTGCCGCCGGATCTTCGAGTCCGCTACGCCGAACATCTCGCCCGCATCTTGCCCAATCCGATGACGATTCTGATGATGATCGTCGAATACGATCAGTCGAAAATGAACGGGCCGCCCCACTCCGTCTCACGCGCCGAAGTCGACAGGCTTTTCGGCGGAGAATTCGAGATTACGGAGCTTTGGTCTAGCGGCTGGCTCGAAGCGCCGCCGCGATTCCAGAAACGCGGCCTGGAAACCTGGTGCGACACTGTATTGCGTCTCGATCGCGGCACCGCCGCGACGCCGGCCGGCCGGAAACGGAACTGATGGATGATCCCGTCTGGTTGTTGTGGGGTCTCGCGGGCGCTACCTGGATTGGCGTTCCCATTTACGCCGCGATCGTCCGAGGTCGACTCTATGCCCTCTTTAGCGCGGTCTTGCTGACTTTCGCATTGCCCTCGGCCTTGATCCTTCACACCCGATTGCGAGCGTTGGCTTCGCCGGATGTGGCGATCGCGCTGGACGTTCTCTTCTCTTACTCGATGGCGGCGGCCGGCGTTCAATTCGCCCATCTGGTTCGCGCACGGATGCGCGGTTCGCTCTTTCGTTGGTTCGTCTCAGTACCCGCCCAGACCTTCATCGCCGGCGGCATGCTCGCGACGCCCTGGTTGATTCTGCTCTTTCCGATTCGCTGGGCTCTCGGCGCGCTCGGTTGGGAAGGAGCCTTGACGCTCTGGACCTTCGTCGAGGCGATCCCGCTTGCAGTCGCGGGACTCTCGATCGTCACGTCGATGACCACGCGACTCGAAACCGTTCGCTTCCGACTCTCTCGACAGGGGCCCGACACGATTCAGCGTGTACCGGTCGAGCGATTTCGCGGGCGCCAACCCGAACCGCTGCTCGAACGTCCTTTGCGGATCGTGCAGCTGACTGACACACATCTCGGGCCTTGGCAGAGTGTCGCAAGGTTGCGTGATCGAATCGCGCAATTGATCGCTCTCGACCCGGATCTCGTTCTCTTGACCGGTGACTTCCTGACCATGGAAAGCATGGGCTCGCCGGGTTGCCTCGAGGAAGCGCTACAGCCACTCGTTCCCATCGCAGACCGATGTGCCGCCATCTTCGGAAACCACGATCATGAGGCGCCCGAACACGTACGCGACGCAATGAAGGCCATCGGCATCCGTCTATTGATCGATGACGAGGCCTGCTTCGAAACCGCGATCGGTCCGGTCCAGATCGTTGGATCGGACTACATCGGCCACGACCGCCGAAAACACTTGGCGCAACTCCTCGGCCGCTTCCCACGTCGGGCCGACCACCTTCGCTTGCTGCTTCTGCACGATCCGTTGGCCTTCCATGCGGTACCCGACAATGAAGTCGATCTCGTGCTTTCCGGGCATACGCACGGCGGCCAGATCGGACTCGTCTCGCTCGGAATCGACTGGACGGTCCTGTCGCGAACGCGATGGCCGGATCAGGGACTCTTCGCCCGGGGCGCCAGCCGTCTCTACGTCCATCGCGGGACCGGCTTCTATGGATTTCCGCTTCGCGTCGGCGTGCCAGCGGAATTTTCCGTCCTCGAAGTCAGTCGGGCCTGAGTTCCGGCACCGCAGCTTCGCTGACCACTCGCAAGAAATCTCAGGACGCGGTTCGAAGCAGACCCTGCTCCGCGTGCCATTCGATCTCGATGTCTTCCGTGCACACACGAGCCCAAGCGAACTCGGGAACCAGATCAGCCGGTCGACAAACGGTGCCGACCGGAACCAGGCCGACAAAGGCGGCCAGCTGTCCACATAACACATCAGCCGGCGTGTGCGTACGAATCGTGTCGAGATCGACCGCGCCATGAAGCTTGGAGAGCTTCTCTCCGGATCTTTCCATCAAGAGCAGATGATGTCGGTAGACGGGCGTTGAAAACTCCAGCGCATGCTGAAGTGCAACCTGCAAAACCGTAGACGGCGCAAGATCGCGACCTCGAACCACACGGTCGACGCCTGCGTGCCCATCGTCGACGACCGACGCAAAATGGTACGAGTAGACGCCGTCTCGACGACGCAGAATCGGATCACCGAAGAGTTGTTCCACATCGCCGGAAAGGTCGAGCCCGCTTTCGTCGACCATGGAAATGTCGTTGGACTCGAGTCTCAGTCGGAGAGACGAATCGGCTTCCCGCCAGGTTCCCGCGAAGACCGGGCGCTCGCGGCAGGTTCCCGGATAGCGATAGCTTCCGTCCGGGGTGCGCTGCCCGGCCGCTCGGATTTTGGCGCGGCTGCAATCGCATTCATAGACCCGACCCGCCACGACAAGGGCCTCGAGGGCTGCATCGTGCTGCACCCGATTTTCCGATTGGAGCAATGTCGAATCCCAATCGAGCCCGAACCATTCCAGATCACGACGAAGCGCCTCGACATAACCGGTCTTGGTCCGCTCGCGGTCGAGATTTTCGAGGCGCAAGATGATCTCCCTATCCGACGATTTTGCATCGAGCCAGCACAGAAGACCCGCAAGCAACGTACCGGGATGGACCCGCCCCGACGTGGACGGTGCAAAACGTCCGCATTTCCGGCCCCGCGCGACTCTTCTAGTTGACATCGAACCTGCTCATCTCCCGATCCGTCATCCGCCAAGGCCCCGCGCGGAGATCCTGATTGAGTCAAATTTTCCTCACCGCGAGTGAGCTTTGCACCGAAGAAAGAAATATGCATGGAACGTCATCGCCGGATAGCACGGTCGGACGACGAATCGAGACCCTCCTCGAGCTGAAAAGCCTGGAGCCCCGCGTTCTCGACGCACTCCGAGCGCTTGGATACGCGCTCGGCGACCGAACCGATCCGAATCTCCCGAGCAGTGGTATCTGGCTTGTCGACGAGGCGCGCCTACACGAGGTGCCGAACGCCGACCTCGCTTCGAATGCGCAGATCCTGCTGATCGCTTCGCCCGGCCGCAAGCCCCTGACGGATCTGCGAATCCTGGCCCATGTGAACCGCCCGGCTCGACTCTCTACGGTCTATGCAATGATCCAGCAGGCTCTCGAAGGCACGCCGCGCAAGAACCCGCGCGTCCCGACCAAGCTCTCCGCGCGTTGCCTCCGAGCAAAGCGACGGTCGACGGGTGCATTGATCTCCCTTTCCGAAGGTGGCTGCCTACTGCGCACGGGTGAGCGCCTGAAGAAGGGCGCCGATCTCGACTTGCAATTTGCATTGCCCGACTACGGGCTCGTCAGTACCTCCGCCGAGTGCCGCTATGTGCGCCGCGGACATGTCGGCCTCGCGTTCAAGGCCCCTCCCGCAGACATTCGACAATCGATCGCGTATTTCGTGACGCGAAAATTGGCCGAGCGTGTCAGCGGATGTCCGGCCTAGGACGGCGCGGGTGCGGTGACTCGACGCGCCTCACGATCGAATCGCTGGCCACGAAAGACCACGATCTCCGGGTCACGCAGCGCTTCCAGATCGACGAGCGGATCGCTCTCGAGCACCAGGAAATCAGCGGACAGCCCCGGCTCGATCCGCCCGGTCTGATCCGCGATCCCGAGCGCCGTCGCGGCCTCGCTGGTCGCCGAGCGAAGGGTGTCGACGGGTCGCAGACCGGCGTAGCGTTCGAAGGCCGAAAGTCCCAGGGCGAGGTCGGCATGGCGAACACCTGGGATGCCCGCGTCGGTCGAAGCGATGAATCGAACGCCGTGATCTCGTTGGAGCCTCAAGCAGGCCGACATGCGCTCGAAGAACTCGCTTGGCTCACCGTTCGCCTTCGTGATCCGGCGCCCCCAGCCGGCATTGACCGTCGGCGAAACCCATAGATCGCTGCGCGCCATCTCCGCCATCAGCGATTCGTCGATCAGGGTTCCGAATCCATCCGGACCCGCAAACGAAGCATGCTCGATGGTTCGTACCCCAGCGCGCAGGGCATCGGCGATCCCCTGCGTTCCATGGCAATGCGCGGCAACGGATCGCCCGGCGCGTGTGGCCGACTCGACGATTCTGACGAGCCGTGACAAATCGAACTGACTGTCTCGCGCCCGGCTATTCGGCGTAAAGACACCGCCCGTGGCCATGACCTTGATCCAATCGCTGCCCGCCTCGACCTGCAGCGCGACCATCCGGTCGATCTCGAGCGGCGTCGAAACCGCGCCACCCCAGAAATCGCAATGTCCACCCGGCGTCGTTAAAGGCTGCCCGCAACAGAGCAGTCGAGGACCTGGTTTCTCGCCGCGTGCGATCTCTTCTCGCAACGCATGTTCGCGATGGCGGCCGCCGCCGCAATCGCGCGCCGTCAGGATTCCCGCGAAGAGCATCTCCCGCGCGCGCGTCTCCATGGCCGCCCGCAGCTTCACCTCGGGCACCGCCAACTGCTGCGCCGGCGTCTGCAGCGCAGGGTCCAACTCGAGGTGGACATGAGAATCGATCAGTCCTGGAATCAACACGCGTCCATCGAGGTCGAGGCGTGGCACGTCGTCACGTCCTTGAAGCGCGTCGTCGCCAAGCGCCAGGATCTTCCCGCCTCGGACGCGTACAGGCGTCGAGAGCGGCGAAAGTGTTTCCTCCGAGGTCTTCCAGACCCTTGCGCCGATCACCAAAAATTCGTTCATTTTCAATAACTTACCCGATCTTCAGTCAATCGTTTTGCGCCGTGCCGTTGCGCTCGTGTCGATCTTGGGCATTCTCCCTCGACCACCCGCATATTCCCAGCGGGGTTTCGCCGAGAGCGAAGCAGGAGGACCCGGACGCCGAGGGTGCGACACGGGATCACGACTGCATACGCCAAATGGAAGGACACCTGAAAAGATGTCGGACTCGAATGAAGTGCTGGTCGTTGCCTCCAAAGTCAAGGGTTACATCAAGGACAGCGGGGACATGAAGACCTCCGCCGGTGTACTCCAGGTCTTGTCAGATCGCTTGCGCGCCATGTGCGATCAGGCGGTCGAAAGCGCCCGAAGCGACGGTCGCAAAACCGTTCTCGATCGCGATTTCAGCTAGTCGGACTCTCATCACCCAGGTGATCCCGATCCCGAGCGGAATTTCCCGCTCGGGCGGGGGTACCTTGTGCTGAATCCGGAGTTCGCTTCGCGGAGCTCCACGGTTCTGGCTGAACGACTGACTGTCTCGCCGCCTTGTGCCAGACAGACGAGACCCGGAGCGGGGTCGACAACCAAGGGGAACGGGCGTTTCATCGCGCACGATGCGCATCGCATTACCAGCTTCGATGAGCCGGGTTTGCGAACCGCCCGAACCAGAGAAATGACACGATGACCAGCGAGACCACCGAAGATCGGGAGGTCGTGGTCGAGATTGAAGTCGCTTCCAAGACCGATGTCGGCCAGGTCCGTACGGCCAACGAAGACAGCTGCGACATCTTTGAACGGGCCGATGGCACGCGACTCCTGGTCGTCGCGGACGGGATGGGCGGCCACCGAGGCGGTGCAACCGCCAGCCAAACGGCGATCGCCACCTTCTCGGACCTTTTCGCTCAACACGCTTCGAATCGAGATGAAGCGTTACTCCACGATGCGATCACGAAGGCCAACGAACGAATTTTTTCGTTGGCGCAAAACGACTCGGCGCTCGAGGGTATGGGCACGACGGTCGTCGCATTCCTGCTCGATGCGAACGGCCAGGGCAGCGTCGCCCACGTCGGAGACAGCCGCGCCTATCGCTATCGCCAAGGCCAACTCGAAGCGTTGACCGTCGACCACAGTGTCGTCGCCGAGATGCATCGCCGCGGCCTGATCTCCGCCGACGAAGCCGCGATTCACCCGCGGCGCAATGAGATCCTGAGATCCGTCGGCGTCCTCGCCGGGGTCCAGGTCGAGGTCGCCGAGGTCGAGGTGACACCCGGCGATCGTTTCCTGCTGTGCTCCGATGGCCTGACCGGCGTCATCAGCGACGACGAGATCGCCGCCGTAATCCAGGCCGAACCGCCCAAGCGTGCTGTCGAAAAGTTGGTCCAGATGGCCAACGAACGGGGTGGCCCCGACAATATCACCGTCCAGATCCTGTCCATTCCCCCGGATAGCGAGGACGGAGACCCCGAAGCCACGGCCCCCGTCGAACTCTCTGAAGTCGGGATTCAAGCCATTGAGGCCAAGCGCAGGGAACGAAAGCGGGCACGCACCCTCGCCATCGGATTGATCGCAGCAGGCCTATGTCTCGGACTCTATCTCGCCTGGCTCACGCTCTGGCCGTCGACCGAATCCAATCGGCCGGGCTCGGAACAAGCGGCGCCTTCACCCGGCCGAGCCGAGGTCCCAGAGGCCTCGACCCTCGACGAGGGCTTCGAAAACGCAACCGGAGCCGATCGGCCGCGACGAGGCATTCCGCGTTAATCGGCGTTAGGCGGCGCCAGCCGATCCCGTCTCGGAAGCTTCATCTTCGAGCCGCACCTCGACGGAATCGGGTCGACACGCTGGATCGAAGGCGATCGCCAGGAAACGCTCCGCAACATACCGCGCGCTGTTGAAGGCGTTGTCTCTCTTTCTCTCCCTGAAACGCTCCACGTCGGGAAAATCTTCGGGTGTCGACTCGCGAATCCTCGACTGCATGGCGGTATCGACGACGCCCGGCGCGATTGAATGCGCGCGCAATCCAATCTCTGCCTCCTCGATAGCGATGACTTCGGTCAATCGCTCGACGCCTGCCTTGCCCGCACAATACGCCCCCCAACCCGCATAGGGATTCCAGGCTGCACCGGAAGACATGTTGATCAGGACGCCACCGCGATCCAACCGGCGTAGATGCCGGATGTAGGCGCGCGAGCCGACGAATACACCGGTCAAGTTGATATCGATATGCTCTCGAAAATCCTCGAGCGCGACATCGCGAATGGGTTGAATCGGGTCGAGGACGCCGGCGTTGTTGATCCAGAGATCGATGCCACCAAAGCGCTCCTCCGCCAGTCCGACGAGTTCCTCGAGCCCCTTCTCATCTCGGGCATCGAGGGAGCGTGCCAGGACGAGTTCGCCGGACTCGAGGACCGGCGGCGTTCGCGAGCATAGAACGAGCCGTAGACCCGCTTCGGCAAATCGCTCCGCCATGCCCGCTCCGATTCCGCGACTCGCCCCGCTGATGAACGCGACCTTTCCATCCAGACCATCCAGACCGTCCAAATCCTTCGATGAATTCAACGTCACTCCGAATCCTCCGCCCTGCAAGATCGCAGATCCGATCCCGCTGGTTCTTGAAAAACCCTCAATCCGAACTCGGGCACCATCGCCAGAATCCGATCGAAGAGATCGCCCTGGATCTCTTCATAGTTGATCCAGGCGGTATCTCTTGAAAAACAATAGACCTCAATCGGGACGCCTTGTGGACTGGCGGCGAGTTGCCGGACTAACAATGTATGCCCGGTCTGATGAATTTGTGGATGGCTACGTAAGGTGGCCCAGATCCATGCCCGGAAAGTTCCTAGATTGGTCAGGCGACGAAGATCGGCGGGGACGGCGGGATCAAGATCGGATGTGGCGTTCGCCGTCGAGAGTTCTTCCCTCTTCGCGCGAACATAGTCTTTCAGAAGAGACCAACTCTCGAAGCGCGCAATTTCCTCGTCCGTGAGGAAACGAACGGATTGCAGGTCGATTGCGACGGATCTTTTGATCCGTCGCCCCCCGGACTGCGACATGCCGCGCCAATTCTTGAAGGAATCCGTAATCAGCCGACTGGTCGGGATCGTCGTGATGGTCATGTCCCAGTTCTGGACCTTCACGGTATGCAGGGCGACCTC
>CAZMFM010000097.1:0-8486 GCA_964565565.1 uncultured Spirochaetaceae bacterium
CGGCAAGTCGGCAGGATAGATCTCGGCAAACGCTGATCTTCGTGCCCTTCGAAGGTTGTCGGCGAAAATGCGGATAGAACGTCGATACGCTCTCGATCCGATGCAGGGGAACGCGCAATTGTGCGGCGAGACTTTCAAGTCGATCGGGCGCGAGCCAGCCGTCTTCTTCTTGCAACTTCAACAGCTCACGAACGATCTCACCCATTCATCTCATCCACCACATCCATTGCGACGATTCATACTTCTGAAACACTGATCACCGCCAATCCCCACTCCATCCACACGCATCCGTTTCTCAGATCTCTGCCCGATCCATCCTTCGATCCGCCGGGAAGGCGACCCCTGCCAAGGACGATCGAGTCTACCAGAGCGCCCGGTCTACCCCACGGACGAAAACGCTCTAGGATGTCGGCATCATGATCAAAGTCCAGCCGCATGACGGCCTATTTCGCGTTCTCGACGAGAACGACTCGCACTTCCTAGCTTCACCTCTCACTGGAGGCCCCTGGAACCCGTCGCACCAACATGGCGGCGCCGTGGCCGGGCTGCTGACCCGGGCCATGAACAAGATGGAATCCCCGGTCCCCATGCGCCTATCGCGCATCACGGTCGAAATGTTTCGCGGCGTGCCCGTCGCGGAGCTTCGAATCGAAACCCGCGTGCTGCGCGCCGGCCGCCGAATTCAAAGCGTGGAGGCCAACCTCTTCGACGCCCAGTCGGAGACCCAGGTCGCTCGCGCCACCGGACTGCGCATTCGGCAAGAGGAAGCATTGGCGCATATCGCGACCACCGAAACCATCGACCCGCAACTCGGCAAGCCGCCCACCCAGATTCCACCTCGGCTCATGATGGAGGGATTCGGGAACCCCGACGGCTTCGTCAACGCGGCGGAATTTTCGCGAGAGGACGAGCCCGAAAACGGCAGCCCCTCGAACCTCTGGGCCCGGCTCAAATGCCGATTGATGCAAAATGAACCGCTCGAGCCGATCGTGCAACTCGCTACCCTGGCCGACTTCGCGAGCGGAACCGGGAATCATCTGGACTACACGAAATACACTTCGATCAACCCCGACCTCTCGATTCATGTGATTCGAGAACCCCGCTCCGATTGGATCGGCATTCGAGGGATCAGCCGGCGCGCCGAGGACGGAATCGGCCAGAGCATCGCAACGCTGCACGATCTCGAAGGCCCGGTCGCAACGGTTCAAGCCTGTTTGTTGCTGGACAAGCGCTAGGCCGAACGAGAAAAACCGACAAGCGAAGGTCCGACAAGCGGTCGAATCAAGAACGAGGAGGCTTTACATGGGCAAGTTGGACGGACGGGTCGCAATCATCACGGGCGCTGGACGGGGCATCGGTGCAGAAGTCGCTCGAAGCTTTGCCGCAGAGGGCGCCTCCGTCGTCGTGAATGATCTCGGTGCCAGCATGGACGGCAGCGAGAATGAGGGCACACCGGCCGAGGAAGTCACGGAAGAAATCATCGCGGCCGGCGGCAAAGCCGCAGCGAACAACTGCGACATCACGGACTTCGCCGCGACCGAGCAATTGGTCGCGCAGGCGGTCCAGACCTTCGGCAAGCTCGACATCGTCGTCAACGTCGCTGGCATCATCCGGGACGGCATGATCTTCAAAATGGCAGAAAGCCAATTCGATGCCGTGATCGCCGTTCATCTGAAGGGCTGCTTCAATACCTCACGTCATGCTTCCGTCCATTGGCGGGAAAATCGTGGCGGCGAATATCGGCTGATCCATTTCATCTCCGGCTCCGGCGTCTACGGATCGCCTACCCAGCCCAACTACGCTGCGGCCAAGATGGGCATCGTGGGGCTCTCCAACAGCTGTGCCTCGGCGCTTCACGGCTACGGCGTGACGAGCAATTGCATCGCCCCGGTCGCCTATACGCGCATGACCGCCAGCCTCGAAGGCAAATCAACGGTCATGGACTACAGCCCCGACAACGAAAAGATGTCGACGAAGAACGTCGTTCCCCCTGTCGTCTGGCTCGCCAGTGAAGAAAGCAGCTGGATGAATGGCCGCATCATTCAAGCTGGTAACGGCCGAATCGGCCTCTTCAACAGCCCAGCGATCGAGCGCGAAGTCACCACCCCGGGCCTCTGGGACATGGACGACGCCTTCGCGGAGATGAACACGGCCTTCAAGGAAGCGATCGTTTACCCGAACCCATTCCGGAAGGGTTAACCGGCTTCACCGACTTCACATACTTCGCCGGCCTGACCTGTCTTCCCATCATCCGAATAGTGGTAGACGCCCCATTGGCCCGGTGTTTCGGAAACGCTGAGACGTAGCTTCTGGATCTGGCTACGTCCGAAAGCCTTGCCGATTCGACGAACGAGTTCGCGGCCGATCCAGGTAGCCAGGTTCTCGGCTGAGGTGTTATTCAGCGGCAGGATGAGAATTTCGTCGGAGGGGACCAGATAACGACATTCTCGATAGGTCACTTCGGTGTGCCCATCGTCGCGGACCTTGATCTCGAGCTCCGGATGCTCGCCGGGAACGATCCATCGCTCATCGAGGGAATCGCATAGCTCGCGAATCAGCGGCTTCACGAGAATGAAATCGATGACCAGCCCACGATCGGTCAGCTGCCCCTCGATCTCGGCGTCGACATGATAATTGTGGCCGTGAAGCCGTTCCTTCGAACCATCCGGGAAGATCAGGAAATGCGCGCAGGAAAATTTGAAATACTCCTTGTGCATGTGAATCGCCCATCGTTCGCTGCCCATCTCACTCCTCCCGTCTGCCGACTACCTATTGCCGACTAACAATGACCGGCCGGCCGACACGCCAGTCAAGCACCTACGGCCGACTATCCGATCGCCGTTCCGGCTTCCGTCCCCGCGAAGGGACCCTGTGCCAGCCAACCGATCAGATCGCGCAACGCATTCTGATTGATCTCGTGCCCCATCTCATATTCGCCCCAGGCTGGCTCGACGCCGAGTGCTTCGAGTTTCTCTTTCGCCTCTTTGGCGTTGTCGATCGCCACCATCGGGTCATTGGTTCCGTGGATCAGCAGCGTCGCGAGAGAGGCTCGCGCTTCACTCTCAGGCAGGCCGGACAGAACAGCGTCGGGCAGCCAACTCGACAGAGCCACCAGCGCCGCGAAACGCTCGGGGCGACCCAGGGCAAGATCGTATGCCATCACACCCCCCTGGCTGAATCCGAGCAGGACGAGTCGCGCGGGGTCGATCGGATAGCGTTCGAGGGCGTCTTCGAGAAAGCCCTCGAGCATCCCCCGCGCACCGACCAGGGCAGCCGGTTCGATCTCACCGGCCTGGGAAAGCGGGAACCAGCCATAGGCGCGCTGACCCGGAGCGGATTCGATCGCCATCGGACCCTGCGGACAGATGAACAAGATTTCGCCCTGTTGAATATGCGGCGCGATTCCGAGCAGATCGTGGGCGCTCGCACCGAACCCGTGCAGCGCCAGGATCGTCGGAAAGGGACCCTCGCCCGCCGGTACATGCGCCGTATGCATCAACTCCATGAAACTGATTCTCCCTCTACTTCGGTTGATCCTCGATCGGTCCCCGCTGGGCGTTTCGACCACGCGGAGGGTAGAGGAGTAGCGGGGTCGTGCTATCCATGCTGCCGATTTCACGGCGACGCGGGCCTTGGCACGCGACCGTAGGCATCCATCCGGATGCAAAAGCGAAAGAGACGAAGAAATGACCGATCAACCCAAGAATCTCTTCCAGAAGGTCTGGGATGCCCATCGCGTGCGCGACCTGGCCTCCGGACAAACGCAGCTCTTGATCGGGACCCACCTGATTCATGAAGTCACGAGCCCGCAAGCCTTCGCCATGCTGCGCGAACTCGACCTGCCCGTGCGTTTTCCGAATCGGACCTTCGCGACCGTCGACCACATCATTCCGACCGACGATCAATCGCGACCACTTAAAGACGACCTCGCCGAGGCCATGATGAGCGAACTCGAACAGAATTGTCGAACGCACGAGATTCAATTCTTCGGGCCCGAGTCCGGCGCCCAGGGCATCGTCCATGTGATCGGCCCCGAACTCGGCCTGACCCAGCCCGGCATGACCATCGCTTGCGGCGACTCCCATACCTCGACCCATGGCGCCTTCGGAGCCATTGCCTTCGGCATCGGGACGAGCCAGGTCCGCGACCTGCTCGCGACCCAGACGATGGCCATCTCACCGCTCAAGGTCCGACGCATCGATGTGACCGGTGCTCTCCGACCGGGTGTATTCGCCAAAGACGTCATCCTGTCCATCATTCGCAAGCTCGGCGTGAACGGCGGCGTGGGTTATGCCTACGAATATGCGGGACCGGTAATCGACGCGATGTCCATGGAAGAGCGCATGACGGTCTGCAATATGTCGGTCGAGGGTGGTGCACGTTGTGGCTATGTGAACCCGGACGCCAAGACGGTCGAGTATTTGCGCGGGCGACGCTACACGCCGGACGATGCGGACTTCGACACGAAGGCCACCGCATGGTTGGCGCTGGCAAGCGACCCCGACGCCCCGTACGACGACGTCGTCGAACTCGATGGCAGCTCGATCGAGCCCTCGATCACCTGGGGCATCCATCCTGGGCATAATATCGGCGTCAGTGAGTCCATCCCGACGCCAAACGAGACCCCTGACGACGAGCGCGCTGGGGTCGAAGAGGCCCTCGAATACATGGACTTCGTGGCCGGCGCCTCGATCGCGGGAACACCGATCGATGTCGCCTTCATTGGCTCCTGCACAAACGGCCGCATTTCGGATCTGCGCGAAGCCGCCCGGATCGCCAAGACGGGTCACGTCAAAAGCGGCGTCCGCGCACTCGTCGTGCCCGGCTCGGCCGACGTCCAGCGAGAGGCCGAGTCCGAAGGGCTGCACGAGATCTTTCGCAAGGCCGGCTTCGAATGGCGGGAACCTGGCTGTTCCATGTGCCTGGCGATGAACCCAGACAAGCTGCGGGGTCGCGAGGTCTGCGCTTCCTCGAGCAACCGAAATTTCAAGGGGCGCCAGGGCTCGCCATCCGGCCGGACCTTGCTGATGTCTCCGGCCATGGTGGCTGCGGCCGCGATCGCTGGCGAAGTCGTGGACGTGCGTAAGATCGGCTGAGAATCGGCGCAAAATCGGTGGACCCACGAGCAGGCGGCGACGGCCTCTCGAGACCCGCACGCCTGAGAAGGTGAGAGGATGATGAGATGAGCAAAGAAGAAGACGTCCTGGTTCGAATCGAATCGGTCGAAGGCACGGGTTGTGTCGTTCGGGGTGACGACATCGACACGGACCGAATCATTCCCGCGCGCTTCATGAAAGTCGTGACCTTCGACGACATGGGCCGGCACGCGTTCGAGGACGCTCGCAAATCGGCGAAAGGCAAGCATCCCCTCGATGACGAACGCTATTCCAACGCTGAAATCCTGATCGTCGGCCAGAATTTCGGCTGTGGCTCATCGCGTGAGCATGCCCCGCAAGCCTTGATGCGATTCGGCTTCAAGGCCTTCGTCGGCGGCTCCTTTGCCGAGATCTTTGCCGGAAATTGCACGAGCTTGGGGTTGCCCTGCGTGACGCTCGGCGAGACCGAACTCTCGAAGCTGATGGGTGCGGTTGAACTCGACCCGACGCAAAATCTACACATCGACATCAAGGCACGACGACTCACATGCCGAGTCGGTGAGATGTCGTTGGGAATTTCCGATGGCGTTCGACACCAGCTCCTCGAAGGCGACTGGGACGCGACGCGCATCCTGCTCGAAGCCGGCGACGAAATCGACAAGACGGCGACCGCCCTGCCCTACTGACACACTCGAGCCAGTCGGCGCGAGCGGGCCGGCGGCTAGCGCCCCTTGAAATCCGCGTCGCGCTTCTCGACGAATGCGGAGGTGCCTTCAACTCGATCTTCGGAGGCGAAGACGAGCCCAAAGGCCCTTTGTTCCAATGCGTGAGCGGTTCGCACGTCGGCGTCCTGGCCATCTTGCATGACCTGCTTGGCGATTCGAATCGCAACCGGACCGCGGGCGGCGACGGCCTCACCGACGGCGAGCGCGGCCGGCAGCAACGCGTCGGGTTCGAAGACGCGATTGACCAGGCCGATTCGCTCGGCCTCCTCGGCGACCAGCGGTTCCGCGACAAGCACGAGTTCCTTCGCCCAGGCCAGACCAACGCGCCGGACGAGCCGACTCGTTCCACCGAATCCAGGGATCAAGCCGAGCTTGGTTTCCGGCTGACCGATCCGCGCTTTCGTGCTGGCATAGATCCAGTCGCAGGCCAGGGCGAGTTCGCAGCCGCCGCCCAGGGCGAATCCGTTGACCGCGGCAATGGTTGGAATCTCGAGCCCTTCGAGGCGAGCAAAGATGCGATGCGCCGAGGCCGAAAACGCTTCCGCTTCGAGCGGCGTCATCGATTGCATCTCGGCGATGTCCGCGCCGGCAATGAACGCACGACCCGCCCCGGTCACAACAAGAGCCTTGACCTCTGGCTTCGCCACCAGCGCATCGATTGCGCCGTCGAAGGCAGCCAGGAGATCCCGGTTGATCGCATTCAGCGCATCCGGTCGATCGAGGGTGACCAGCGCCACCCCTGCCTTGATTTCCACATGTACCAGTTCCGACACGAATCGATCCCTCTCTGTTTGGCTCTTTCGGCGGTCGGAGGGTAACGCGTTCGGAGCGGGTTTCAGGCGTGATATGCTCGGGGCCACGCGCTCGAATCGGCCGCAGTGGGTTCGAGGCCGAATCCGACAACGCACCCGATCAAACACCCGATCCCGACAAAGGAGACACCCATGGCCGCAGCCGCTTTGATTCTTTCACTGATCGCAGGCGGGGTCGCCCTGCTCGGCGTGGTCGGTTCCTTCTCAGGGCTACTCGCTCCGGTCACGGGCTTCCAACTCTTCGCGGCCGGCGCGCTGATCGGTGGTCTGCTCGCCGCGATCGTTGGCCTGATCGGTGTCTACCTCACGCGCGGGGGCAGCGATCCCGAAGGTCGCAAGAAAGCCATGACAGGCCTCGCCCTGGGGTTCGGGTTGGTGATCATCGTGCTCGGCGCCGCATCGACGGCCGGTAGCGCCCCAGCGATCAATGACATCACGACGGATCTCGACAATCCGCCGCAATTCCAATCGCCAACGATCGTCCCCGACTACGTCGGTCGAGACATGCGCTATCCGGAAGAATTCGAATCGATCGTCCGGGCGTCGTATCCCGATCTCGCGCCCCTGATTGTCTCCAGCTCGCCCCCGGCCACCTTCGTTCGAGCCATCGAAATTGCCGAGTCCCTCGGCTGGGAGATCGTCGCACGCAGCGAAAGCCAGGGCGTCTTCGATGCCCAGGACACTTCCTCGATCTTTCATTTCATCGATGATATCGCCGTTCGCATCACAGCCGAAGGGTCGGGTTCGCGAATCGACATGCGCTCGAAGTCCCGAGATGGCAAGAGCGATCTCGGCGCCAATGCGGCCCGCATCCACGCCTATTTCGAACTCTTCGCCGAAGGAAACTAACATACGAAGAATGAAGGGGCCGACCCGGACCGGATCGTCCCCCCTTGTCCGTGATTGCTAGTTCTTGCCCGCTAGCCCTCAGTCACGGAACCCTCGGCCGTCTAGGCCTCGATCGCCCCACATAGGCGAACGATCGCCAGCATCGCGTCGTAGGTCTGGGTCGTTCGCCCCGATGGCCCGTCGGCCGAAAGCTCGGCAAAGCCGCCATCTCCCGCCTGCTCCGGAAGCAAAGCTTCGAGCAACTCCGTCACATCGAAGGTTGCCCCCGGTAGCGCCTGGGCATCGCAGGTCAGCAACACGCGGATCGTCGTCACCGCATCGAGTTCACGACTCCGAAAGCCCTTCTCGAGTGCCCGCCCACACCATTGCAACGCCTCGTCCCCGAAATCGTGGGCGACATTCGTAAAGAAGTGTGAATTCGCCAAGAGCGCCGAGAAGCCATCGTTCTCGACCGAATCGGGCGAGAAGCGGCTCTCCAGGAAATCACCCGCCGCCGCCAACAGACTTGGGCGAGACACCGGCGTGCGCCCCAGAACCCCGGCCACCATGCCGGTCCAGAAGACATCCGCCTGTTCCGCCGAACGACCGCTCCCCTGAGCGGGAACCCGGAATGCACCGTCCGCAGACTGCATTGCTTCGAGCGCGTGCGCCGCCCCCTCTACCCAAGCCGCATGCAGAATCTTGGCATCTGCCGCCATCAACAGACTTTCGAGAGTCCCGACGATGGCCCGGGGTTCAGCCTCGAGCGCGGCGAGCGCCGTCGGCGGGAAGCCGATCCCGCCACCCGATACGAGGGTTCCGATCGGCAGACGCCCGTCTTCCTCCGCAAACGCAGCGATCGCCTCCGTGAGATCCGTGGCCGGCCGCGCACCGCAGAGAACGGCCGCGCGCAGCTGCGCCCAGGCGTCTTCTTGCTGCCCCAGAAAGTCGTAGGCGCGTTCGAGGGTTTCGGCCGCGCGTGTCCGCAGCGCGATCACGCGTTCGGAGTCGTCCGGCCCGTCGCC
>CAZMFM010000097.1:8586-19169 GCA_964565565.1 uncultured Spirochaetaceae bacterium
CCAAGATCGAGATGAACAATGCTCATGCGGCAGACAATAACAAGTTTGGGCGGCGCGATGGCGTCGTTTTAGGCTTCGCCAACATCGCGAAGGGAACGACGCTGGTCGATATCGGGGCCTTCAATCTCACGCCGAAGTCGAAGGTCCAGCTCGGCATGATCAACCTGACCGACGAAACCGAGGGCTTTCAGCTCGTCCTCCTGAACATCCCCAGAAACGGCTTCTTCCCGTTCTTCAACTTTCCGAAGCGTTAGGTCCCAAACCGGATCGATCCGCTTCGCCGGGTCGATCGAGACGTAGCGCGACCATCGTCGTCAGCTCCTCCGCGCGCACGTCGGCCGGATCGTTGGCATAGAACTCCCAGACGGGGCTGAGCAGCCCGTGCCCGCGCTCCTGTGCCCAGGCAAAAAGAGCGTGATGTGCGAGACCAAGGGTCTCGTAGGGGCCGACATGCGTTAGGCGGGCAAAGGAGCCGCCAGGTAGAACCACGTTTTCCGCTCGCTCGAGCCTCGGAGGCTTCGCCGCCAATTCGAAACAGGCGTGAACCGTGATCTGATCGCCTCCTTCACTGAACTCGTTGATCGCGAAGATCGCTTCCCCGACTGCGACACCGCTTTCGCGAAGTTCGGCCTGCAGTGCGTAGATGAGTTCAGTGGTGTCTGGGATCAGCCCGACTGAGTCCGTCGTGGTGGAAAGTCGTGCCACATTTCGTTCTGGGTGCTCTTCGACGACAATGTCGTAGGGCACGAGTTCGCCGGATTTCGCGAGGTGTCGCAGTGAGAGCAGCGTTTGTTGACGCGTAGCCACCTCGGCTTCGATCCGGATCGCTTCGGCGTCGATCAACGCCTTCAGATCCGTCGGCTTGGCCGACAAGGCATCGCGGATGACGGCAAGCGGCAGGTCGAGGGAACGAAGCATGCTGATCATCACTGCCGCGCGCGCCTGATCGCGACTGTAATAGCGGTAGCGAGATTGTGGATCCACGAACGCGGGCTCGAGCAGACCCAATTCGTTGTAGTGGCGGAGCGCCTTCACGCTCAGGCGACAACTTCGGGCGAAGCGGCCGATCGGCATCAAATTGATGTGTGACACGCGTCGTAGCGTAGTTCGACGACGCCCCATTCGCTTCGGAGTAAAGAAAAGGGCGGTTTTCCGACAATTCCTGGAAAGCAGGCGTTGACTCTCCCACTGGGGGAGACCGTAGTTTCTGGTTGCCGCCAACAGGGCCAGCTTGGAAGGAGTCGGGGTCGCGCCACGGGTCCGAAGGCGACCGCGGTCAACCTGATGATTGCTCGAAGATCTTGATCGACAACCCTGGCGGCGAATAGCACCCTATTGACTGAAAACATTCTAAGGAGGAAGAATACGATGCCCGAGCGATACAAAGGTCAGTGCCTGTGTGGGGCAACGAAGTACGAGGCAACAGGCGATCCGATCACCGCAGTGCTTTGCCACTGCTCGATGTGTCGACGTGCGGCCGGCGCCCCGGCGGTGGCCTGGGCGATGTTCAGCGACGATCAATTCGCCGTCACCGCTGGAAAGGTCGCCAAGTACGCGTCTTCGGACGGAGCGGAGAGAGGGTTCTGCGCGGATTGCGGGACGACGCTAACTTTCTCCGCCGACTACCTTCCGGGTCTCGTCGATGTGACGATCGGAAGCTTCGACGAGCCGGCCCGCCTATCTCCGAGTATGCACATCTGGGAAAGTCGGCGAATCGATTGGTTCGAGAGCGCCGATCAATGGCCGCGCCACGCCGAGTTTCCGCCTCAATGAAGCGTGCGCTACGGCCGGTTCATGGTGTGCGAGGAAGAGGGTTTCGATGAGTGACTATTCGATGGCAACGACATCGACAGCGACGATGGCGCCGGCGCAGATCCGGCCGGCCGATCGCGGAGATACCCGGTTCCTCGCATGGGTCATGCAGGAGGCCGCGCGCTCCCATTGCGAGAAGGGGATATTCGATGTGATGGTGCCCGAGGACCGCGCCCGCCTCGATTTTCTCGATGCAGCGTCACGCACGAAGACGCGCGGCTTCTTTCATCACTCGGGCTTCCTGATCGCGGAAATCGATGGTCGCATGGCGGCAGCGATGACTGGCTTCGACGGGGCGGATGCCGAGGAGCGGATCGGCCAATCGACGATCGAGGCCGCCGACCTACTCGGATGGGAGCCCCGGGCGCTCGAAGAGATGAATGCCCGCACAGCGACGATCGCCGGGGCCTTCGGGGAGTTTCCCGAGGACCGCTTCGTGATCGAATTCGTCGCGACACTGCCCGAGTTGCGAGGTCGGGGCATCGTGTCGCAATTGATGGATGCAATGCTCTCTCGTGCCCGCGACCTCGGCCACGAAAAAGCACAGATCGGCTACCTGATCGGGAACACACCGGCCGCCCGCCTCTACCAACGAATTGGCTTCGAGACGGTCGCCGAGCACCGCGACCCCGGCTTCGAAGCCGCAATCCGGTCACCGGGAATCGCCACGATGCACATGGATTTGAGGAAGAGCCCAACTCGGTCGTGACGGCGCCGAGAAGAAGTGAGGAACGTTCGGGAATGAAGGTCGCGATCATAGGAGGCACCGGACTGATCGGTTCCCGCCTGGCAAAAGCCCTAAAACGTCGAAACCACGAACCAATCGTCCTCTCTCGAAATATTGCTTCGTCCCTCCAGGCCGCCCCAGACTTTCCAATTCGAAAATGGGCTCCCGGAGAGACCGCTACGAATCTGAAGGCACTCGAATCCGTTGAAGCCGTAGTCAATCTTGCTGGCGAGCCGATCGACTCCGGCCGTTGGACGACATCGAGGAAGCAAAGGATCAGGGACTCACGAACTCAAGGTGTCAGGAGCATCGTGGAGGCCATTTCAAGAATGGAGGACAGGCCACGAATTCTGGTCTCCGGTTCAGCCGTGGGCATCTATGGATCTCGCGGGAACGACGTCTTGCAGGAAGCGGATGATCCGGGCAGCGACTTTCTAGCAACCGTATGCCGAGACGCCGAAAACGAAGCCAAAGCCGCCGAGAATCTTGATCTGAGAGTCGTACGGATTCGAATGGGTGTGGTTCTTTCTTCTTCTGGAGGGGCTCTGCGCAAAATGCTCACCCCATTTAGATTGGGGTTAGGCGGTCAGATCGGAAACGGAAGGCAGTGGTTCCCATGGATCCATGAAGAAGATGCTGCAGGTGCATTGGTGCATTGCCTGGAAACGGATTCGATTTCCGGTGCAGTCAACGCATCGTCTCCCGGGATATTGACCAACCGTGATTTCACGAAGGCGCTCGGGAAAGTACTGGGGAAGCCGACAGTCGTTCCGGTTCCCGGCCTCTTGCTCAGAGCGGTTCTCGGAGAGATGTCTGGCATTCTCCTCGCCAGCCAGCGAATGTCATCCGCAAAGTTACGGGAGTCCGGGTACTCCTTTGTGTACGATGAAATTGAAGGCGCTTTGAACGAATGCCTCCTCGGCGGGAAAGCCTGACCATCCGCGGAGTGACAATCCAGGGCCTGGGAGGGAATCTCGGCCGGCTTCACGGGATCACCCACGCTACCTCGTGACGGTGTCGAAGCGACCTTGATCGCCGAACACTGCTCGGCATTCCGGGATCGCCTTTGTCATCGAGCCCCCGACCGACTTCCGAGAAGCATGGCCATGGTCGCCGCTGAAAGCGTGCCCTCGAGCGATGCGGCGTCCTGTACGGGTTCTCCGATCGTGATGCTGCCGACAAGAAAAGTCGCGGCGCGAACCAGCGTCAGCGCGGTCGCTTCGTCGAGGCCGACTCGCACTGCGCACAACGCCTCGATCCACTCCGCATTCCAGACCCTTTCGATCTCGACAAATTGCGTCACCACGCTTTCGGGCGCATGTCGAGTCTCGAAGAGGTAGACGCAGGCGATATCTCGCTGCTCGACAATGACCCGCACGAACGCCCCCACGAGCGCATGTAGCTGCGACACCGGATCGGCTGCCGCCATCTCACGCGCCACGCGCACTTCGGCCGCATTGCGGCGGGCGAGTGTCCAAAGCGCGACGTGTAGGAGCTCGTCCTTGCCCGAAAAGTGGCGATAGATGGCAGGCCCCGAAATTCCCGCCGCAGTCCCGATATCCGTCATCGTCGTAGCGTGGTAGCCGCGCTCACGAAACAGGGCTGCGGCCGCCGCCAGGATCTCGCGTTGCCGTGGTGATTGGATTGTGGGCGGGCGCTGGAAGCGCTCGGCCTCGGCTGGCTCGGCCCGGGCGAATCGTTTTCGCATGAGTCTTCCCTCTCTGGTTGCCGTGGCTTCTCAGCGATGGACGGAAGCGCCTTGACGTCTTTAGTTAATTAATATTAACTCTCATTTTTGTCAAGGCCCGATCACCTCTTGATCAACACGGCGGCCCAAGAGGCCCAGTATTTGGAGTTCACGATGAAGGATGTCTATGTCGCCGGTGTCTCGATGACTCATTTCGGCCGACAGCTCGAAAAGAGCACGAAGGACCTCGTGGCGGAGGCCATCGGCGCCGGGTGTGCCGACGCCCAATGCCTGTCAACGGATATCGAAGCCGTGTTCTACGGCAATTGCGTTCAAGGGCACATGGAAGGTCAGGACATGATCCGTGGCGAGATCGCGCTCCGCTCGATCGGGATCCAGGGTGTACCCGTCGTAAACGTGGAGAACGCCTGCGCGACCGCCTCGACCGCCTTCCATCTCGCTGCGATGTACGTGCAGTCGGGGGCCGCTGATGTGGTGCTCGCCGTGGGTGTCGAGAAGATGTGCTCGCCGAACAAGGCAAAGATGTTCGGCGCCTTTGATGGTGCTTGGGACGTCCATGCAGTCGACGCCAATCGCGACAATCTTCTCGCGATGGGTCAAGGCGTCGAGGTACCGGCCGGGACGACATCCGACAAACCCTACAGCGTTTTCATGGACGTCTATGCGGCATTCGCACGACAACACATGCGGCTCTACGGCACGACACAACGACAGTTCGCCTGTGTCTCCGCGAAGAATCATTGCCACTCGGTCGAAAATCCGCGCGCACAATTTCGCATGCCGTACACGACTGAATCCGTATTGGACGCCCCGCCGATCGCCTACCCGCTGACCCTTCCGATGTGTTCGCCGATCAGCGATGGCGCGGCCACGGCCATCGTTTGCAATGCGCAAGGACTAGAAAAACTTGGCGCAGCCTCGACGCGCAGTATCCGCGTTCTGGCCTCCGTCATCCAAACCGGATCAGATCGCTCGATCGACGACATGCAACTTCATGTCGGTCGGCGCTGTTCATCGCGCGCGTACGAACAGGCGAATGTCGGCCCTGCGGACATACAGGTCGCTGAAGTCCACGACGCAACGGCCGTGGGTGAGATCATCGAAACTGAAGTACTGGGGTTGGTACCGGAAGGCGAAGGGGGTCCGGCAGCAGAGCGAGGCGAGACGCAAATCGGTGGACGGATACCCGTGAACCCGTCCGGCGGTCTCGAATCCAAAGGGCATCCGATCGGCGCCACCGGCCTCGGCCAGCTCTTTGAACTCGTCACCCAGCTTCGCGACGAAGCGGGAAAACGACAGATTCCGAACGTGCGGCATGCCATAGCCCAAAACGGCGGTGGCGTTGTGGGCGTCGAGGATGCTGTCAGCGTGGTCACGATCCTCGGCCGTCGATGACCACCGCCATGGAACCGACTCGGAGATCGTTGGCCTAGCCTGTCGACGCGAATTGCGAAAGGAAGACACAATGTCGTACGCCCCTTCTGAAGAACAGCGCATGGTGATCGAGAGTCTTCGCAAGTTCCTGGATGCGGAGATCGAGCCGGCCTTTCGCGCCCACGGCGAGGGCTTCATTGCGAAGGAACAGATGAAACGTTGGATTCAAGGACTCTCCGAGTTCGGGCTGATCAACGCACCTCACGAAGAACGCTGGGGTGGCCTCGGGATGGACTGGCTGACCCACCTCATGGTCTTTGAAGAGGTTGTCTACAGCTCTCTCGATATCGCCATTCCTGGCATGATCAATACGGTCGGAGCCGAACTCTTACACCGCTTCGCATCACAGGAGATCAAGGAAAGGTATCTACCTTCCCTCATTTCGGGGGAGCAATTCATCGCGATTGGAATCTCGGAGCCAGACGTCGGCTCCGATGTCGCGGGCGTTAGAACTCGAGCTGTTCGAGATGGTGACCATTGGGTGATCAATGGCGAAAAGACCTGGATCACCAACGGCGCCTATTCAGATGTGCTCATCTGTACGTGCCGCACCGATGACAACGAGGTCAGCCACATTCTCGTCGACCGTGCGGATCATGGATACGAGGTCGTGGACATTCAGAAGATGGCGCTCAACGGTCAATCGACGGCCCAAGTTTTCTTGACCGATGTACGGGTTCCGGTTTCAAATACCATCGGTGAGGTCGGAGCCGGCATTCGAAATACTCTGATGGTCTTTGAACTCGCCCGTTGCCATATGGCGATGTGGGGCATCGGAATTGCTCGGCGTGCCATGGACGAGGCCATTGCCTATTCGCAGAACCGAGTCCAGCATGGCAAGCCGATCGCCGGGCATCAGTTGGTCGCCGAAAAGATTGCCACGATGGCCACCAAGATTGACGCCGGGCGACTCCTCGCACATCGGGCGATCACCATGGTGCAGGAGGGCATTCGCGCAGACAAGGAATGTTCGATGGCCAAATGGTACGGCACCGAACTCGCCGTCGACGCGACCCGGGATGCGCTCCAGATCCATGGCGGAAACGGCGTGACGAGGGAGTTCATCGTGGAGCGCCTCGTGCGCGAAGCAATCATCTGCCCAATTCCAGACGGGACCACCGAAATCCAGAAGCTCCTGATCGCGCGGTCCCTGACGGGGATCGACGCTTTCCGGTAGTGACTACGCCGCCATCTTGCCGCCGTCTTCCCGCCGCCTTCCCGTCACCTGGTAAAGGGAGATCGGTGAACATCGACTACCAGTCCTGACCTCGCGAAAAATCCCCGGACTCCTCAAGGGCCGGCATCGTGGCGGTTCCTCGCAGCAGCGGGGACTGTTCACTGTTCGATCGAGCGGACCTCGCTAGAACTTCTCGAGGTACGGGCGCAGATCGAGTTCCAGGGTCCAGGCGGATCGCGGTTGTTTGTGTAGACCCCAGTAGGCGTCCGCGATCGCATCGACGTTGAGCATCCCTTCGACGCCGAGGTGTTCCTTCACGGCCGGCATGCGGGAATTCACCTCGTCACCGTCGATGACGCCGTCGAGTATCACATGCCCGACGTGCAGCCCCTGCTTTCCGAACTCGCGTGCCATGCCGTGCGCGACCGCGCGCAGCGCTGCCTTGGCGGAGGCGAATGCGGTAAAGGGAGGACGGGCGCGAAGGGAGGAAGTCGCCCCGGTAAAGATCAGCGTTCCCCCGGCTGGCAGCATTCTGCGCGCGGCTTCTCGCCCAGCCAAGAATCCCCCAAAACAGCACAGCCGCCAAAGGTTCTCGAAGAAGGCATCGTCCATCTCGAGCAGCGGTCGAAAGTCATGATTGACCCCGGCGTTATACACGACGAGTTCGGGCACGGATCCCACGCGCTCGGCTTCGTCGAAAGCTTGCACGATGCCCTCGGGCGTGGCGGCGTCCACGATGACCGGAGAAATTCGGCCCCCAGATTCTTCGACGGACGTGCACAGACGATTGAGCTTGTCCGGCGAGCGACCCGCCGCGATGACGTGCAACCCTTCCGACGACAGACGCCGACAAAGCGCTCCACCGAGCCCACGTTCTGCACCGGCTCCGATTACGATCGCCGTTCTAGACATGCGCTGCTCCCTTTTCTCCAGACCGTTATGCGGGAAGACTTTCCAGGCGCAACAGCACCCACGCGCGGACCGCTGGTACCACAGGCTCTGCCCGATTTTCCAAAAGGTAGCATCCCTCCCTTTTGTGTGTCAAAGTGCGATCGTCGAATTCAGCAAACGGCCAGGGCGCAGCCATGATGAGCAGACCGAACCCAGCGATCGATCTCGAACCCCGGGTCCGCCCGGTGCAGCATCGCGCCCAGCAGACCTACGATCGAATTCTCGATTGTGCCGCCATTTTGCTGGAGGAAGGCGGGGCCGACGGGCTCACGACCAAACGCCTCGCGGAGAGGGCCGAGGTCCGCATCCGCAGCGTCTACCGCTATTTCCCGAACAAGCTCGCTGTCATTCGGGCGCTAGCGGAACGGGTCGCCAAACGACAGCGGAGAACGCTTCAGGAAGCGACTCGGCGTACCCGGGCCGAGGGTTCCTGGCGGGTTGCGCTACGCCACGAACTCGACGCGCTGATCGAATCCTTCGACTCCGAACCCGGGCTCGCCGCGATACGGCGCGCGATGCAGTCCAGCCCCGGGCTGCGGGAAGTCGATGAACGAGCCAGCGAGGAAATCGCGCGCTTGTGGGAAGAGGATCTTCGCTCGAGGGGCATGCGCGGTAGCCGAGCGCGTCGCCTGCACGTTGCCCGAACAGCGGTCCGCATGTCTGCTGCCCTACTCGACCCGATCGAGCGCGACCCAGCCCTGGAACGAAAGGCTCGGATACGCGAGTTCCGCATCGCGCTCGAAAGCTATCTCGCCAATTACCTCGACGACGGGAATGGTTAAGGCAACCGACTAGCGCGGTCTGCTAGCTCGACCGAATGTCGAGAGGAGCTCAGGAAGGACCCATGCATATCGAACCCCATCTGGCAGGTCGCAATCAAACGAGTCGATCGGACGAAGCTCACCGTCGGTCAGCGGCCGTGCTCGCCTCCGAGATCGTTCAGACCGTTCACATGCCCCAACCGATCTACGTCGAACACGCCAAGGGATCCCGAATCACGGACCTCGACGGCAACGAATACATCGACCTGACAATGGGATATGGAACGCACGTCCTCGGCCACGCGCCGGACTCCGTCGTTCGAGCGGTTCAAGAACAGGCGGCCCGCGGCCTCCAATACGGACTGCACAACGCACACCAGACGCGGCTTGCGGAGTTGATCTGTGAGATCGTGCCCAACGCCGAGGAAGTCGTCTTCACGAACTCCGGGACGGAGGCGACGATGTATGCCATTCGAGCCGCGAGAGCCCTCACTGGAAAGGATCGGATCGGACTCTTCGATGGCAGTTATCATGGCGTTCACGACGTAGTGCTGGCCGGAGTCACCCCGGACAGCCCTCGAAAGACTCCGAGCCCGCGACTCAAGGGCGCAGGGATTCCCGAGACGATTCTCAAAGAATTGGTGATGTTGCCGTATCGCGAACAGCACGCATTCGACTTGATTCGCCAATCGAAAGACGAACTCGCGGCGGTCGTCGTGGAGCCCGTGCAGAGTTCCAACCCGCGACTCGATACCCGCGAATGGCTGCATGCCTTACGCGATGTCTGCAATGAGTCAGGCGTGCTCTTGATTCTCGACGAAGTCGTGACAGGCTTCAGGCTCGCGTTAGGCGGGGCCCAGGAACGGCTGGGTCTCGAAGCGGATCTCGTGACCTTCGGCAAAGCGCTCGGAGGCGGATCACCGATTGGGGCGGTGGTCGGTCGCCACGATCTCATGGCCGTGTTCGGACCAGGGGCACGGGGTGCGACATCGCGAACCGCGAAGGGCGAGCGTCCCCGGGCACGAATCTTTGCCGGGACCAGCTTTGCCGGAAATCCGTTGACGATGTGCGCGGGGATCGCTGCGCTGGAAGAAATGCGGGACAGGAAGGCTGAGATCTATCCGCGGCTCGAGGCCCAGACCAAGCGACTCGAAGAGGAGATCAACGCCTTCCTCGAGCGGGAGAAGATCGAGGCTCGAATCCGAAGGGGTGGGTCGATGTTCCATCTTCCGTTTCAAAGCGACCCGATCGAGTCCGCGCGCGACGTACGCGGCGAAAATCCCAGACTCGAAAATGAATTCTACGTTCGACTGCTGGAGCACGGCGTCCTCGTGCCCGGGATCCACGTCGCGTTTCTATCCGCCGCCCACACACCCCAAGATGTCGACCAGATCATCGCCGCGTACATTGAATCCTTTCGCGAATTGCGGCAGGCCAACAAGCTCTAGAGGAATCAACATGCCTGAATTGCCATCGGTTACCGGGTCCTGTCTGTGTGGGGAAGTCCGATTTCGAGTCAAACTACCGAGCGCGTTCTGCGTTCACTGTCACTGTTCGATCTGTCGGCGTAATCATGGCGCAGCGTTCGTGACCTGGTTCGCCGTACCGAAGGAAGCCTTTTCGCTCGAGGCCGGAGAAGAGCACCTCGCGCAATACGCGTCCTCACCCCATTCCAAACGCTTCTTCTGCCGCCATTGCGGAAGCTCGCTCTACACAAAATCGTCAAGCCACCGCGCGGATCAGATCGACGTGGTCCTCGCAAACGTTCACGGAGGCATCGATCGAGCGCCACAGGCCCACGTTTTCTACGACGACCACGTCGAGTGGGTGCCGATCAAAGACTCGCTACCGCGACTAGGCGGGCCCACAGGGCTCGAACCGGTCAAGGCTGAGTAGACGTTCAGCCCGTGGTGACCGGCGCCCGCGCGAGCGGAGTCGCCGCAGCCCTCCTCATTGAATGAAAGGTGGCTGGAAGAATGGGTCTACCCAGGGCTGACTTCTGTTCGAGAGACT
>CAZMFM010000098.1:0-12875 GCA_964565565.1 uncultured Spirochaetaceae bacterium
CGAGTAGAGATCTAGATGCCCTCCCCGCCCTCCCCCAGACGCCTGACTCTTCCGGTCGTCTCGCTCATCTTGCTCGCCTTGTTCGTCGGTGGCTACGTCTCTGGAAATCAACCTGGACGGGACGCGGTTTCTTTCGCGGAAGATCAACTCGGTATCGAGCTCGAGAGCCGCCGAATTCGTGTGGGGAAATACGAGCTGAATGTCATCTTCGCAGGGCCAACCGACGGAGCCCCCGTGATCCTTCTTCATGGCTATCCGGAATTCTGGTATTCATGGCGAGGACCGATGGCGGTGCTCGCCGAGGCGGGCTTCCGCGTGATCGTCCCGGATCAGCTCGGATACAACGACTCCGACAAACCCTCTGGCGCGGAACCTTATGCCCTGGACGAGCTCGCCGGAAATGTGGTGGGTCTGATCGATTCGCTCGGATATGACGACGTCTATCTTGCAGGTCATGATTTTGGCGGGCTGGTCACCTGGTGGACGTTGATCCTTCACCCGGACCGAATCAAGCGCTTTGTCGTCGTGAACAAGCCGCATCCACAGGCCATCCTCGACTATGCGGGTCGGAGCGATCAGGCAGAAAGTATCAGCTGGTATCGAACCTTTCTGCGCATCCCTGTCCTCCCCGGCTATGTCGGGCGGTTGGGGAATTGGGGCCTCTTGACCAGCAATTTACGCGAGACTTCGAAGCCCAACACCTTTCCCGACGAACACATGAATCAATACCTCTCTGCCTGGGACAACGACGGCGCCATCAATTCCATGAGCGCGTGGTATCGCGCGAATGCGAATTTTGATCTGGACGTGGATCAGTCGATCAGGGCGGCTGGTCTCTTCGTGCTTGCGCCCGACGACGCCTTCAGCGCAAAGCAGATCGGTCTCGACAGTCTCGCCTTCATGTCGAGGGGTGAACTCCGGGAACTCGAGCGTGGAACGCATTGGGTCATTCAGGAAGAACCACAATTGATCGGCCAGATTCTCGTTGACTACTTTGGTCGGGGTGCGCTCGCATCGGACGAGAACTAAGGCGATGAGAAAATGCATGAAATCCCTACTCGTCGCGCATGGCGGATTGATCCTCTTGGTTGGAATGTTGACCGGCTTTCCCCTGGCCTTCGAAATCCTGGGAGGAATCGAGATCTGGCCCAGTCCCGGGTTGGTCGAATTTCGAGTCCCCGGCGACCTGCGCGCCTGGCGTATGGCGCATCTTCAAGGGATTCTGAACGGTCTTCTTCTCATAGGCATCGGCGCCGCCGGGGCGCAACTGCGCCTAACAATTCGAGCGGAAAGATGGATCGGCCGCGGACTTCTGGCCTGCGGATGGGGAAATATGATGGCCAGCTTGATCGGCCCGCTGGCTGGTGTTCGAGGGCTCGCGTTCACCGGGATGGGTTGGAACAGTCTGGTCTTTGTACTTTTCATGACGGCGGTGGTCGGCGGCTTCGTCTCGATCGGGTTGGTGCTTCGAGGTGCCTTGATGCGGTTACATGAAGAGTCGTCGACGGTGTAAGATCAGTGTCTCTAGGCCAGACAGACTCTCTCCCCGAACGGTTGAAAATTTGGCACAATGCCCACTCCCACCCAACGGTGGACCCGGGCGGCTGCGCTTTTGGTTCGTTGGGTCAACCGGTCGCTCATGAGCATCCAGCCCGTCCATCTTCGCAGCGAGTTGCGAGCACTCGTGGACCAGATCTACGCGCTGCC
Organism: uncultured Spirochaetaceae bacterium; assembly: GCA_964565565.1. GTDB lineage: Bacteria > Myxococcota_A > UBA9160 > UBA9160 > UBA4427 > UBA4427. The sequence continues at coordinate 1,708 of CAZMFM010000098.1, forward strand.
CCTCGTTCTGGTCGCGGCACCCGCTGGCAGCGGCAAGACGACACTCCTTTCGGATTGGCGTGACGAAATCGAGGCGCGTGGCGCGGCCACGGCCTGGATTGATCTCGCGCCGCTGCATGCGGACCTCGGCTCCTTCATCGAGGAGCTAGCGATCGAGATCGAGCGCGCAGCACCGTGCGAGTCCGGTCAAGACCGCTTCGGCGCGGCCTTGTTACGCCAACTCCCCCGATACGACGAACTCGACGCTCACACTCATGCGCGTCTGCTTGGTCGGGAACTCGCGGAACTCGCGGAGCCGCTCGTGCTCTTTCTCGACAACTATCACCGACTTCCCGTCGGCTCGACGGTTGACGCAGTGCTGAGTCAGGCGCTGCGTGACGCTGTCCCGCAGCTTCATCTCGTCGTCGCCACCCGCGGATCCCGCCCCAATGTCGCGACGCGGATGCTCGCGGAAGGTCGTGCCTTCGAACTGGGTCCAGAGGACCTGAATCTGCGCGCCGAACAAGTGCAACAGATTCTCTCCGACCGGGGCGTGACGCTCGACGAGCTCGCACTCCCCAGGTTGCTTGCGCAAACGCGTGGCTGGGCGACCGGGGTGCTGCTTGCCGGGCGCGTGCTCGCCGAGGGACGGGCCGAGGATACCGACCGCTTCATCGGCGAGCTGGCGAGTCACGACGATCTCTTTTCCTACGTCGCTTCCGAGCTGTTGGTGGGGGAAAGCGAAGCGATGCTGCAACTACTCGAGAATGCGGCCCTGCTCGGATCCGTCGAGCGCGGCGTTCTCGAGGCCAGCGTTGGCGCGGGCGCTGCCGAACATATCGATGCGGCCCTCGGTAAGGGGCTGCTACTGCGGACGCGCGGACGGGTTGGGCTGCATCATTTGTGGGAGGCCCTGCTGCGCGATCGGATGCGGCGGCGACTTTCGATCGCTGAGCTGCAAACCGCCGTCGGGCACGCGGTACGCAAGCTGGATGAAATGGGTGACGACCAGCGCGGGATCGAACTCTGTATCGAGTTTTCGCAAACGGACCTGGCCCTCGGCATGATCGAGCGCCATGGGCTGGAATGGATGGAGCGCGGCCTTCACGACAATGTCTCGCGCTGGCTCGCCGCGGTCCCTCCGCCGGCTCGAGCCAGTCCGGAATTGTTGCTGGTTCGTGCATTGCTCGAGGGGCGAAAGGACGTCGCCCGCGCAATCGATGCGCTCGAGGCCGTTGCCGACCGTTTTCGCGCGATCGGTGACACCGATCGGGAAATGGCGGCTAGACACAATGCGATCATTCTCGCCGTCAACCAGAACCTGGAAGCACGCGCTCGGAACGGTGTGCTGAAAATCATCGGGCTGCGACGGATCGTGCGAAGCCCGCAGGCAAGATCCACGGCGTTGCTCTTCATGGGAATGGGGGCAGCACTTACGGGTCGCTTCGGGTTGGCGCGACGCCTGACGGATAGGATCGCTCGCCACGATTTCTCACCCCGCGAACGGGGCGCGCTCGGTATCGGGCGTATGCAGATCGCCATGCTGATGGGGGATTGGGAGCGTGCCGTAGCGATCGCGGATGACAATCTGGCCGACCCCGACCAGCGAAGTCACGGGCCGTCCTTCTTCTCGCTTCGAGCGTTTCGGACGATGTCACGAGCCGTGTTAGGCCTCGACATCGAAGACGCGATCGAGCAGTTGACCGAAGCGCGACAGGTCTTTCGCGAACTCCGTCTCGCCGTGAGTGAGGCGGAGATATCGGCGTTCATGGGGCGTCTCCTTGCCAAGCTGGGCCGGCAGGAGGAAGCGCGCGACGCGTTTGAATGGGCCGTCCGGGTCTTCGAAGAACTCGACGTATCGGAAGGTCTCGCGAACGCCCATGTCTTGCTTGCCGAAGTACATCGCGAGCTCGGGAATCGCGAAGCGGCGCTTCGCTATGCCGGTGCAACGATCGCAGCCTTCGATCGGGTCCGGAAAGGGAGTCTCCGGCGCCGAGCCTGGATCGGTGCCTTGGCGGCTCGGGTGCTCGCGGAAGAAGGGGAAATGGAGGCGGCGGAAGGCTTTTTGAAGCGGCACGCGAGAACCCTCGACACGCCCGATCTACCAGGGAGCCAGCAGGTGACTCAGCTCGCACTTGCGCGCATCGCGGATCTCGCGGGAGACGACGAACGCGCTCGTGGACATCTGCAGCGCGCGGAAACCGTCGTTGCGACCGCGGACTTGCGAGTCGCTCACCCGGATCTCGATGCCGAGTTGCTCCGCTGGTCGTCGCGCGCGGCGCGAAAGTTCGGGTTGGAGACCCGGACCTTCGATCGCTTCGACCCATCGATCGATCCTGCCGAGCCTGCTGCGCCGGCCTTGCGCATCGTCAGCTTCGGGACGTTTCGTGTGGAGACCGACGGTCGAGCGATTCCGACGGCTGCCTGGCGCGGCGCTCTCTCGCAGCGCTTGTTGCAACGTCTGCTGATCGCCGGTGAGCGGCCTTTGTCCCGCGAGCAACTCACGGTCGACTTCTGGCCGGACGCTTCGGTCGCCGCGGGCCGCGGCAATCTACGTGTGGCGCTGACTCGCTTGCGACATGCCCTCGAGCCGGGGCGTACGCCCGGGGATCCAGAAAAGTGGCTGCAGATCGAGGGTGACCACATCGGAATTCGTCGCCAGGCGCTCGAGAGCTGGGACGTCACCGAATGGCTCTCGTGGCTCGATCGCGCGCAGCCGTGCGAGGACGAGGTATCGCTCGATTTCGCTTGTCGTGTCGTTCGAGCCTATCGGGGCCCCGTCTTCCCCGACACGCTGGATGATTGGGCGCTCGCGCATCGTGCCGAAATCGAACGACGCTTCGCCCGCGTCGCAACGGCGTCGGCGGAAGCCTTGCTCGAACGCGAGCGTGTCGACGAGGCCGACGAGATGGCCGACTGCTTGTTGGTCCAGGATCCGGCCGATGAACGGGCGTGGTGTCTGCGCGTCCGCGCCGAAGCTGCTCGAGGCGATCGGCGTGCGGCCATTCGGGCCATCGACCAGGCCCGGGACGCTCTCGAGCGTGAGCTGGGCGTCGAGCCCGGATCCGAGCTGCGGGCACTTCGACTTCAGCTGGGCGTTTGAGGTCCGCTCCCAAACCCCTGGTTTGGTTGCTGAATTGCCACCACCTAGCCCATACAAGACCCGCTCACGAGCCGGTAACGCCTCGGTAACGCCCACCCCATACGATGCCCTCCAACGTTCCGCGGCTCGCCGCGGGTTCCGGAGAGGCCATCGATGTCCGTGTCCACGACCGATGAAAAGAGCGACCAGGCATTTGTGGTGTGGCTCGATCCGTCTTCGAATCGCGGTCGATGTGTGGGCTGGGTCGAGCACGTAGCGACATCCGATCGACGTCATTTCGTGAGTACAGAGGAGATGGTCGCATTCATGACCGTGTCGGCGGGTCGCTCGACGCCGGCGAAGCCCGGACCGCTCGTCTCGTCCCCGATCGGGCGCTGAATGAAGAGAGGAATCATGAAGCCGCGAAGTCCGAAGCGGGCCATCACGCTTGTCTTCTCGATCGTCTTCCCGCTGACTGCGTACATAACACTTAAGCCCGCTTCACCGCGTTCCACTGCGGTGAACCCATCATGATCTGAGGAGAAACCGAATGTCCGAGAACGAAACCAAGGCCCGCGTGGCGCTCTGCCCGAGTCGTGCCATCACGACACTCTTGATGATCGCGCTGGCAGGATTGATCTCAATCAGCTGCGGTGGCGGCGGAGGCTCTGGTGGTGAGGCGCGAGGCGAATGGAACCAGATGGACTGGGACCAGGGAACTTGGGGCTGATCTAGGAATTCAGCTTTCAAACCCAACCAAGCTCCGTGCGCCGAAATCGCACGGCAGTCGGACTAACCCTGACAGGAGAGTAGAACCATGCAGCTTTACCCACTTCACGATCGCAGCGAAACCGTTCGTTCGCTTCACAACATCCACGTTATGCGGCGCGCACGGATCGCGATTGTCGCGATGATCGCTGTCGCCGGGGTCTCCGTGACCGCCCAGGCGATCGACGTCGGGACCCTGATCCAGTTCCAACCCAATACGACTGCCCTGGCCGCCGAAGTCAACTCGAACCTGGACGATATCCGGACCGCAGTGAACTCGAAACAGGATCAGGCCACGGTACCGGGTATCGACTTCGCCTCGAGCCCCAGCTCGTTCCCCCTGAACGAGGCCACCCGCTCGACGGTCAGCACGGTCAATTTGACCGTACCCGGACCCGGCGTCGTCGAAGTGTCGTTCAGCTCGTCGAGCTTCATCAACCACGTACTTGACGCCTCGCCGTTTGCCGGCAACGGGCTGAATTGTCAGATCGAACGGGAGGGCGTCGCCATCGGTACCAGCGTCCGAGCCTGGAACCTGGTGGGAGCCGAACCGACCGGCGGCCGCACTCGCACGATCGCGACCCATGCGGCCTTCAGCGAAACCGTGGCCGGCACCATCGCGATTACGGTGACCTGCATGAAACAAGGGACCGTAACGGCCAATATTTCTCGGCCCGTGCTGATCGCCCGGTTCTTCGAACAACGGTATTGATCGAATCGGCATGGCTGTGACGAACGATCGGAATCGGTCGCATCGCGCGGTGCAACCCAAACGGTCGACGGTCGACGTCGAGCGTTCGGGCCACAACCTGACCAGCCGCACGGTGTTGATCCTGTTGATCGCACTGACAGGCCTATCGTTCGTGGCGTTCTTCGATGATCCGGACGCCGTTCTGCCGCTGGACGCTCGCATCACTTCATCCGGTGTGAGCGCGGAGATCCGAACCGGGCCTCCGCGCGCTAGCTCGACGAGCGGGTTTCGTCATGCGGAGAATCCGACACAGCAAAAGCGAATGAAGGTCGGTACGGAACGATCGCCCGCGCAGACGATCGTGCCCGAGCCTGATGTGAGCACACTCGCCTCGATTCACGCGGCGTGGATCGCTGGTGCTGATGCGGGCTCGCCCGACGCCGTTCTGGACTATCTCGAAGCCATGATCCGCGCTCATCCCGTCCGTTCACGAGAGGCTCGGTTGGCTCGCCGTGCGCTCGACGATCTTCTTGCTCTGCGAGATCGTCGTCTGCGTCGTGACCGATTCGACGCTCGCGACGAAGCATCCCATCGCGAAACGGAGAGGCGCCGATATCAGGAGCGCATTGCCGGGTACGCGCACACGCTTCGCTACGACGATCGAGCCGAGACAATCAATGAGGCATTGGGCGCACTCGGAACGGTTCGCGAAGAGGCCGCGGCGGTCGCGATCCTCGCCGCGGGCCAGCTACCCGAGCGCGCCCAGCGTGAGCGCCGGATCCGGCTGCTCTGGCGGATGGCGGCGGACGGGGTGTCGACGGGGGCGGGTGCCACGCCGCGTGACCAGCTCGAGCGAACCGCCTGGTCGAGTGACCCTGGCGAGTCGGCCCTGGCGCGAGAGGCCCTTGCGGACCTGGATCACCTCCGGATCCTGGTGCGCGGAGAGGAATATTAGGCGATCAAGAAAAAGTGAATCGACGCGGCCAGGGCTCCGACGAGAAGCGCGCCGTCGACGGCGAAGTGTCCGTAGCGCTCGGTGGGCCGAAAGAAGAGCAGCGCCAGGCCTTCTGAAACTGGAATCCAGCCGAGGGGGAGGAGCCTGCTGGGTCCGGCCAGGGCGATCGCAATGGCGAGGAAGACGAATCCGCGTGCCGCCCATAGGATGGTGTCATGACCGCCCGAGAAATTGACGACTTCGTCGTCGCGAAGATTCGAGGCGATCAGGTTTGCGCTGAGGCTCAAGAAGTAGACGCCGGCCATCCAAACTCCGAGATCCGTGCGGCCACTCGCGATCCAGGGGAGTCCGACACAGGCGGCCGTCCAGCAAGCTGAGACATAGACGGCCTTGACCGTGGGGTATCGCTTCATGCGGCGATGAAAGAGCCCCACCAACCCGATGGCTAGACAGAGCGTGATGATCGCCGTAGCGGTTGAGGCCAATACCGCGGTGAAGCCGATCGCCACGGCCGCGACCGCTCCGTAGAGCAGCTGGCGATGTCGGGAGACGAAGCGGCTTCGCGCCGGTGAGGTCGCGCGATCGCGAACGAGATCGCGAAGCCGATCGAGGTTGTAGATGATGAAGGTTCCGGCGGCGGTCAGGAAGAGCCAGGTCGAAATTCTTGGCGCGGCCAGAGCCAGGCCCGCGGCGAGCGACAAAGCGGCCCCGACGACCGTAGCCAGCCCACTCGAGAAGGCGAATGCGTCCGCCCATCGGATCACGAGCCTATTTGTCGCGTCCGCACCGGCGTCTGGGCCGGTGGCTTCGTTGATTGGGGGACTGGGTCGTTGAGTTCGGGGCATGGGCCAGTTTGTTTCATGTGATTATGGCAGAGCCGCCGTCCGTCAGCGACGATCGGAGTCCTGCGAGGCGATCGTGCGGGCGCCGCGCTAGATTCGCGATCACGTCGACGGGAGTTCATCGTGTGGGTCAGCAAGGTCAGTGAAATAATCGGATCGAGTCCCGTGAGCTTCGAAGGGGCGGCTGAGTCCGTCCTATCGCGGGCGAATCAGACGCTTCGTGGCATTACGGGCATCGAGGTCGTGGACAAGAGATTGAAGGTCGAAGGCGGCGCGATCACGGAATATCGTGTTCGCTTGCGATTGATTTTCGATATGGCACCCAGAACGGAATCGCATTGGTAATCGACCGCTATCACAGGTCGCTCGGTCGCCGCGGTTCTTCGACGAGCGAGGATTGAATTCGAAATGGCCATCGCATCGGTCTCGACCATTACCTCTGCTTCTCCCAATAGTTGGCAGGAGGCCGCCGAGTTCGGCTTTGCCCGCGCTAGCGAGACGCTCCGCGGGATCACCGGGCTGAAGGTGATCGAGGAGAAGGCCCGCGTCGAAGATGGCGTGATTGTCGAATTTCTCGTCACGCTCCAGGTGATCTTTCTGCTCGAAGAGTCGGACGGAAATTAGGCCGTGGGCGTTCCCGCGATCGTAACGGCCGGAGACAGTCGCGCGGCGAAGGCCGTCTACGGCAAGAGCAAAGTCTATCTCGAGGTCGGCGGTCTGGCATTGGTCGCCCATGTCGTTCGCACACTTCAGGACTGCCCCGAGGTGGATTCGGTGTGGGTGGTCGGCGATACCGCGAAACTCGAAGACGCCCTGGGTGTGGAGGCGGTCTCCAAGTCGTTGCGCAAGCCTTTGCATATCGTGCCGCAGCAGCGCGACTTGATCTCGAATGCCTGGGAAACCTACCGCCGGGTCCTGTCCGGCGACGTGACCAAGGGTCGGGATCCCGGGCCCGATGAACTCGATACGGAGGTCTTCCTTCTATCGGGAGACATTCCCTTGGCGACTGCGCAGGAGTTCTCGTCGTTCATCAAGGCGTCGCAGGCTGCGGATGCCGACTATGCGCTTGGACTTTGTCCCTCGGACTCACTCGACGTCTTTCGTCCGCAGAGCGATGGCGATTCGGGAATCTCGGTCGCCTACTTCAACGTGCACGACGGTCGCTACCGCCAGAATAATCTCCACTATGCCCGACCGGCTCGAATCGGTCGACTCGATCGAATCGAAGAGATGTATGAGCTGCGACATCAACGCCGCTTCTGGAATATGTTCACCCTGGCCATTCGGATTCTGGCTTCGCGCGTGGGTGGCTTCAAGATCGCCTGGCTCTTCAGCTTGATGCATTTTGCGGGCGTCGCCGATCGCCATCGTCGACCACGGCTGGCGCGCCTGCTGGCTCGGGCCGTCTCCCTCGAAATCAATCGCGCGACGATCTCGAAGATTCTCGACACGCGCTTCGCTTTCATAGTGACCGAAAGCGGGGGCTGCGGGCTCGATATCGACACGGAAGAGGAATACGACGTCATCAGCGAGCGCTTCGAGGAATGGTCGAAGGCCCAGCATGATCGATCGAATCTACTTCATGGTCCGCTCACCAGCGAACTCGAGGATGGACTGCAATGACGGTCGAAGACGTGGTCTCGGCGGTGCGTGAAGGTGTTTGCCAATTTGAGATGTCGCACCGTGGGCTGCTCGAAGTGCGCGGAGAAGATCGCGTGCGCTGGCTCGACGGGATGATTTCAGGCGATGTCCAGGCGCTCGAGAAAGCGGGATCGGGCGCCGGATGTTATGCCGTTTTGCTCACGAACCGTGGTGCAATCGTGGCGGATTTCCATGTTGGGCGAATCGATGACAGCTACTACCTCGAGAGTCTGCGCAGCGAGATTCCGCGCATTCGGAAAGTCCTCGGTCGCTACATCATTGCCGACGATGTCGAGCTCGTCGATCGAAGCGAGGAAATGGTCGCAATCGGACTCGAAGGCCCTCGGTCCGGGGAGTTGCTCGCGAAGCTGGCTGGGACAGAAGTGGCAGAGCTCGAAGAAGATGGCTGGGCTCGGACGTCGATCGCCGGGCGAGCCGCTTTGATCGCTGGCTTTGGGTTCTCGGGTGAGCGGGCCTTCCAGATTCGGATGAAGCCCGATGATCGGGCGGGAATCGAAGACGCGCTTCGCGAGGCGTGGGGCAACGGCGAGCTTGCTTGCGGGAGCTTCGAGGCGCTCGAAATCATGCGTGTCGAGGCGGGTATTCCTATGTTGGGAGCGGAACTCGATGAAGAGGTGCTCCCTCCGGAGGCGAGACTCGAGCGGGCGATCTCCACGACCAAGGGTTGTTATGTGGGGCAAGAAATCGTGGCGCGTCTGCGTGCGCGGGGTCAGGTCAATCATCTGCTGGTCGGCTTGCAACTCGAATTGGTCGACTCGTCTGCGGAGCTGCCCGCGGTCGATACCACGCTGTCTAGCGATGGGCGTGCGACAGGGGAATTGACGAGTGTCGTCTGCTCGCCGACGGAAGGTCCGATTGCACTCGGCTACGTTCGTCGTGAGCACAGCGAGAGCGGTACGCAGCTCGACTTCGAGGGTGGGCGGGCAAGGGTCGTGGAATTGCCCTTCGTCGCACCCCGGCAAGCCGGCGGTCGAGACGAGGAACCTGCCGATGCCGCGAGCGTGCGGGAAGACCGTGCGGCCGCGCAGGCATCATCATCGTGAGTCGAGGCTGGCTGATCGTTTTCGCCAAGGCGCCGCGGCCTGGTTTGGTGAAGACGCGCATGTCGCCTCCACTCAGCCTCGATCAGGCCGCGGAACTCTACGAAGCGATGCTCGCCGATAGTCTCGAGGCGAGTCTTCGGTTCGCGAAGGCACTGGATTTGTTGCCTGTAGTCGCTTTCTATCCGCCCGACGCCGATGCCGAGTTCATCGGCCTGGCCCCCGCCGGTTTCCGCTTGCAGGCTCAGCGGGGCTCCGACCTGGCAGACAGAATGGCGAACGCGTTCGCAGAGGCTGCGGCCGCCGGGGCCGAGCGGATCCTGCTGCGGGGCACCGACAGCCCGGCGCTCGGGCTCGCCGCGCACCAGGCCGTGATGGATGGGTTGGACGCCGGGGACGATCTCGTGTTGACCCCGGATCAAGCCGGTGGATACACGTTGATCGGGATGCGAACGGCGCGACCGAGGGTCTTCGAGCTACCGATGTCGACGGATGCGGTCATGGAGCAAACCCTGGCGGCGGCGCGAGCGATGGGGCTGCAGAGTTCACTGACCGCCGCGAGTTTCGATCTCGACACGGTGGCGGATTTTCACTGCTTCGATTCGTTGTCCGAGGCAGAGCGGTTGGACCTCTGCCCGCGCACAGTCGAGTCTATTTCGTCGTCGGCCATTCGCGCCGTCTTGTAGGCCACCTCCGGGCCACATCCTGCCAGGCGGGCAGGATCCCCCTCCACACATTGCTGAAATGACTCGGGTGCGAAGCGCCGAGCGACCGCTCCGGGTCCCCATGGAGGCGGCCGCGCAACGGCCCTCGGAGCAATTGTGAACCGTGATCTTGCGACCCCCGGTCACAGAGGTCTCGTGAGGGTTTACGCCCCGAGAGAACCATTCCTGGGCTCGTTTGGTTCGTTTTCGGCTCCCTGTCCCGACTGGCAAGCCCTCGCGACTCCGCGCCCGTCTGCACGCATGACGTGCATCGACTGAACAATCCGCGAGCAGCCCCGATCAATCCCGGCCCGAAAATGGGGCGTAGTGCCTCTGAGTCGTCGAAGGGCGCATCCGATTCTCGGCACACCCCTTGCTCTAGTGACTCGAATCAATCGTGCGCAGACACTCCATCCCCTTCGCAAACCGTCCTCGGTCGGGGCGAAGAGGTCCGGGGCGATCTGCCCCGATCAGTTCCCTCGCGATCTGGCCCGAACCCCGACTTCCGGGACCGGGTGAGATTCGAGTGGAGAGTCCGACAACCCAGTTAGGAGAGAATCCCAATGCGTTCCAAAATGATCACCGTTGCCACGGTCGCCGCGAGCTTATTGCTCGCGCCGCTGATGGCATCTGCCGACGCCGTCCAGGAGCAGCTCAGGCTCATGGAGCAGCGGATGGCGGAGATGGAGGATCGTCTCCAAGAGACCTCCGTCGAGCTTCAATCCGCGAAAGCGACCGTCGACCAGCAGCAGGGGTTGCTGTCCGACGCCGGCCTGATCGAGGCCAACGATTCAGGCCTCCGCTCCGGCGTGAGTGACTTCTTCGACATGGTCGAGATCGATGGCGTCCTGGCCGCGAGCTACAACCAACGCTTGAAGCGAGCGAAGGTGAATACCGGCAACAACTCGGGCACCACAGACGGCAACCAGCTCTTTCGACATGAGAACGCGAATACCTTCCAGGTCGATCAACTCTGGGTCAACATCGGCAAGACGCCGACCGAAGAGAGCCGCGGTGGTTTTCACGCTGCAATCGTTACCGGTACAACGGCCGACGCACAGGGCGGAAATGGTGATTTCACGCCTTATCTCTACGATGCCTACGTGAGTTACCTCTTTGACTGCGACTGCGGCTTGCAGGTCGACGCGGGTCTCTTGCCGACGGTCTTCGGTGCGGAAGTCATCCAGGCGGACCAGAACTTCTTCGTCACGACGGGCGCCTTGTTCGGCCTTCAGCCTGTAACCTATACCGGTGTGCAGTTGTCCGGGCGGATCACAGACGAGATCAGCTTTCAGGCCGGTGTCGTGAACGAGGTCTATGACCCGACGTTCATCTCCGTGACGGCGGACAAGGCCTACTTCGCTCGAGTGTCGGCTGAATTCGAGAAGATGTCCTTCAGTGCGGGCGCGATTCACGGTAGTGATCAGACGAGCGATCTGTGCGTT